>JAAYIT010000227.1 GCA_012523295.1 Porphyromonadaceae bacterium
ACAGATTCTGTCTTTTCACCTTCTTTAATAGACACACTGCCTTTGAGCGCAGTCGGAACTTTAGGTTGATAACTTGCACGCGCAATTTGCAGCGGACTTTTGGTCATTGGTTTCATAAAATATTTTTTAAAAAAATTAAATAGTAAAATATATCACTAAAAAATTTGGAAATTAATTGTATTTATTGAGTTGAATTCTAAATTATTATTCTAATTATTTGAAAATCAGAATGTTTAATTCGCTATAAAAATCATGCAAAATTAACAAAAAAAACTAATATAAGAAAGTGAATTAACGAGTTTTGTGTCAATTAAGAAAAATAGGCTAAATATGATAGAAAAGCGAAGGAACTTTAGAAAATGAAAAAGTAAGAATACAAGCAATATAGAATCTTTAATGAGCATTTTCATTGCTAATCGGATAAAAAAACAACCAATATTAACTATCAATAATTGAATTGTATTGAAATATTTTGTAATTTTGACAGCGCTAATTAAGTCAATTTGTCAGTACATTGAGAGTTGATTTTACTAAAGAAAGGAAATAGCAATATGAAACAATTTGATTTGCAGTCTGTTAAACAGAGATTTGCTATTATTGGCAATTCGGAGGCATTGAATAGAGCGATTGATATAGCTGTGCAAGTTGCACCGACAGACCTTTCAGTATTGATAACCGGTGAAAGTGGGGTAGGTAAGGAGAATTTTCCCCAAATTATACATACATATAGTTATAGAAAGCATGGACCTTACATTGCAGTCAACTGTGGGGCGATTCCAGAAGGAACGATAGATTCAGAGCTTTTTGGGCATGAAAAAGGTTCGTTTACCGGAGCTACAGCCGATCGGAAAGGTTATTTTGAAGTTGCTGATGGAGGAACAATATTCTTAGATGAAGTAGCCGAGCTGCCCTTATCTACGCAAGTGCGCCTGCTGCGTGTTTTGGAAGCAGGGGAATTCATAAAAGTCGGTTCCTCAAAAACTCTAAAGACAGATGTGCGTGTAGTGGCCGCTACAAATACAAATGTACCGCAAGCCATTCGCGATGGCAGGTTCAGAGAAGACTTATATTATAGATTGAACTCGGTGCCGATTTATATTCCGCCGCTAAGAGAGCGAAAGGCTGATATCCCGCTGTTGTTCAGAAAGTTCGCTTCTGATTTTTCTGAAAAATACAATATGCCTCCTATTCGTCTTACTGAAGATGGACGTGCGTTGCTGTTGAATTATTATTGGAACGGAAATGTGCGGCAATTGAAAAATATTACTGAACAAATCTCTGTTATCGAGCAGCAGCGTGAAATAACAGCTTCGATTCTACGTTCCTACTTGCCGAACGAACAAATTGAAAAACTGCCGGCTGTGTTTAAAAGTGATAAAAGCGAAGGAAAAACTTTCAATAGTGAACGAGAAATTCTTTATCAAGTCCTTTTCGATATGAAAAAAGACATGAACGATCTCAAAAAGGTTGTAAATGAACTGATGGCGGAAAAGCATTTCAAAACGCACGATACAACAAGTAGTTATACACCAACGATTATACATCAGCCTGCCGATGTCCCTGTGGGGTCTTCATCTGTAATAAATTCCGATTTTCTGCACCATGAGAAAGAAAGCAAATTTGAAGATGTGGATGACGTGGAGTTGGTTCATGATGTGGAAGATTATAAAATTGAAGATGAAGCCTTAAGCCTTGCTGATATGGAAAAGCAAATGATTATCCGTACGCTTGAAAAGTACCGGGGGAGAAGAAAACCGGCTGCCGAAGAGTTGAAAATTTCAGAACGTACACTTTATCGGAAAATTAAAGAATACGAAATCGAAGCGTAACTTTATAAGCAGAGTCTGATATTCTTACATTTTAATAATTATGAAACAGCCATTTAAGACAAGTCTTAAACCCAAGAGAATGGTTAATGGCGTGTTCCATACGACCTTAATGTAAAAAATAAATTTTAAACGTATGAAACAGCCATTTAAGAGAAATCTTAAACCCAAGAGAATGGTTAATGGCGTGTTCCATACGACCTTAGTGTAAAAAATAAATTTTAACCGTATGAAATAAGCGCTGATGCAAAAGATTTTTAACCAACAATATTTATCAATTTTATTAATTACTGTAACTCTGCTTTTAGTTCAGACAGGTTGCAAAATTTCTTACGGATTTACGGGCGGATCGCTCGATTATTCGAAATATAAAAGCATTTCAATAGTCGATTTCCCGAATAACGCCGATAATGTTGTTCCTATATTAGCTCCAACTTTCACCGAATCACTAAAAGATAAATATACTCGCTCAACAAAACTTACACTTTTGAGAGATGGAGGCGATATGCATTTGGAAGGCGAAATTGTTGGATACAGCTACCAGGCAATGTCGATTCAGGCTGACTCCTATGCTTCTGAAACGAAATTGACGCTGACTATCAATGTTCGCTTCACTGATTCTAAAAATCCGGAACAGGACTTTGAAACTAGATATACTGCCTCACAATTGTTTGACAGTAACCGACTTCCCTCAGAAGTTGAAGGCGAGTTAATCGATTTGTTAGTCAAAGAAATTGTAGATAAAATATACAATGATACGGTGGCGAGATGGTAGTGCCGGTTGTGAATTCTCCGTTTTGAAAATTCAGTGCTTTTGACACCGTCACTGAATAATCTCCGTTTTTTCTTAAATATTAATATTAATGACTTACGAAGACTTTATACAACTAATCAATAAGCCCGAAAAAATTTCAGCGGACAATCAGTCGGCTTTGAAAGAAATGATTGAGAAATATCCATATTTCGGAGTGGCGAGACAGTTGTATTTGAGGTCATTACGTATTTCTGACAGTATTTATTTTCAAAAAGAGCTTGAAAAAAACTCCATATATACTTCTAATCGTCGCAATCTTTATTTTTTCATACATCCCGAAGAAAAACATAATGATGAGATGATTGGCAAAGACAGAGGTGATGCCACCGGAAGTTATTTTGACATGTTAAAAGTGTTTGAAAAAAATGAGGAGAAAAAGAGAGGTTCACTTCAGAAATTAGCCGAAAAACTTCGTCAAGCCCGTGAAATCAGGAGTTTAGAGCCTGAAAAATCGGAAGAAAATCAAAAGAATGAAGAAGTTGAACACGATTTGAAAGATAAGAACCTACAGAAAGAAGCAGAAAAAGAATATCAATTTATATTGTTGGAGAATGAATCCAAAGCGTTGATTCGAGAGCAAAAATATCTTGAAGCCATCGAAATTTTAGAAAAATTAAATTTGATTAATCCAAAAAAAAGTATTTACTTTGCAGACCAAATTCGTTTTTTGAAAAAAATAATCAATAATTGAAAGTTTTATGTATATCACACTAACAATCTTTATATTAATTGTAGCTATTTTGCTTACATTGGTGGTCTTAGTGCAAAACTCCAAAGGGGGTGCTTTGGCTGCCGGATTTCAGTCTTCCAATCAATATATGGGAGTACGAAAAACTACGGATTTTATCGAAAAAGCTACTTGGGGACTTGCAGGGCTTATGATAGTATTATCAATATTGGCAGTTGGGATACATTCTCGCTCAGGTAATGCCAATGTGCTGGATTCGGCTATCAGAGGCGAGTCTATAGATATTAGCCGTCAGGTTAAGGAAGGAACCGCAATGCCGACATTCGGAGAGGTACCGGAAGCAATCGATCCAAACCAGCAACCCGAGGAAACTCCACAAAATTAATAATGATATAATAGAATGAATATAAGGCGTATCAAATTATAAAATTCGATACGCTTTTGTCTATGTTATGGAGTTAACGTTTATCACCATTCTCGATTATTTGGGTACATTTGCATTTGCAATAAGTGGTATCCGCTCTGCCGCATCAAAGAAGTTTGATTGGTTTGGCGCTTATTTTATCGGACTTGTTACTGCCATCGGAGGTGGAACAACTCGCGATGTTTTTCTCGGTGTTACTCCATTCTGGATGATCCAGCCCTCCTATTTAGTGGTAACGGGAATCGCGCTGTTATTCGTAATCGGATTTGGGAAATGGGTGGTAAAATTGAATTACACTTTTTTCATTTTCGATGCTATCGGATTAGGCCTTTTTACGGTTGTAGGAATTGACAAAACGCTTACTCTGGGCTTCCCTATGTGGGTAGCCATTATTATGGGGATGATTACAGGTACTGTTGGAGGTGTTTTGCGTGACGTATTGGTAAATCAAGTGCCTCTCATTCTCCGAAAAGATATTTACGCAATGGCGGCGATTCTGGGCGGAATTGTCTATTATTTCAGTATGAAAATTGGAGTAAATTCGATTACAACACAAATAGCAAGTGTTATCTCTGTAATACTCATACGTGTAATCGCGGTACAATTTCATATCGGTTTGCCACTAATGAGAGATATACCTCCGAACTCTAAAAAGAAAACGTGAAAGCGTTCTACATGATCGGTGTAGTTTTGTTAAGTGGCATAAATTTAGCAACATACATGAGTTGTAGGCTCAGGATCCGCTGAAAAAGTTTTAGGCACGTCAGATACAAGCTGCAGAAGCGGCATAGGATTAAAAAAATATGGTACAAATTGATGATACAATAATAAGTTTTGATTTGTTTGAAGACAAATTTATTTGTGATTTGATTTCCTGCAAAGGGATTTGCTGCGTGGAAGGCGATGCGGGTGCTCCTTTGGAAGGTGATGAAGTTCAAAGACTGGAAGAGATAGTACCCGTGGTTTGGGATGATTTACCCAAAACTTCACAAAAAGTAATTAAGAAAAAAGGTGTATTCTACGTTGATGACGATGGAGAGCCTGTCACTTCGATTGTAGATGGAAAAGAGTGTGTCTTCGCGTATCAGGAAAAATCCGGTATTTGGAAGTGCTCTATAGAAAAAGCATATCGTGAAGGTAAAACAGACTTTCAAAAACCGATTTCTTGTCATCTCTATCCGGCGAGAGTTCAAAAATACGAAAATCTTACTGCTGTTAATGTACACAAATGGGGTATTTGTGATTGTGCTCGGGCGAATGGCAAGAATCTAAATGTCAGAGTTTATAAATTCCTTAAAGAACCATTAGTACGAAAATTTGGGAAAGAGTGGTACGAACAGCTCGAAATTGCCGCAGAAGAATTGAAGAAAAATGATTGAGATAATAACTATTGGCAACGAAATTCTCATTGGTCAGATTGTCGATACGAATTCTGCCTGGATGTCAATGGAGCTGAATAAAGCCGGCTTCCCAATTTCTCAAATTACTTCGATTCATGATGATGAAAAACAAATCTTGAGTTCTTTGGAAAATGCTTTTTCCAATAATGAAATCGTGCTTATCACGGGAGGTCTTGGACCCACAAATGATGATATTACTAAGACAACGCTTTGCCAATTCTTTGATACAGAGTTAGTTTTTGATCAATCTGTTTTTGAAAACATCAAGTTGCTTTTTGCTCACCGTCCTTCTGTAATGAACGAGCTCACCAAATCACAAGCCTTTGTACCGAAAAACTGCAAGGTGATTCAAAATCGGGTTGGTACGGCGCCTATTATGTGGTTTGAGCTAAATAATAAAGTGGTTGTGTCTATGCCCGGAGTTCCCTTCGAGATGAAGGTGGCAATGCAGGAAGAAATAATTCCTAAGCTAAAAAAAATGTTTTTGCACCAACACATTGTGAACCAAACGGTTCAGGTAGTTGGTTATGGAGAATCTGCATTGGCGTTGAAAATCGGGAAATGGGAAAGTGAGCTGCCGGCGTATTTGGATTTAGCCTATTTGCCTAATTTTGGTGTGGTGAAACTCCGTTTGAGCGGAAGTTCAGAAGATAAGGAAAGGCTTGAAAATGAAGTGAATGTTCAATTTCAGAAACTTTCTGAAATACTCGGAGAGAGTATTATTGCCGTGAATGATTTCTCATTGGAAGAAAACCTTTTTAACTTATTAGCAGATAGGAATCTCACACTTTCCACAGCAGAAAGCTGTACCGGTGGAAATCTTGCTCGGAAGATTGTCTCAATTCCCGGCGCATCCGATGTATATAAAGGTTCGATTGTGGCTTACGATTACGAAACAAAAACAAATATCCTGAATGTTTCAATTGATATTTTGCATGAATTTGGAGCTGTGAGTCGGCAAGTTGTGGAGTTGATGGCAGCCAATGTGCGAAAACTACTAAAGACAGATATCAGCGTTGCCATTTCGGGTATAGCGGGACCGGGCGGTGGAACAGATGAAAAACCTGTCGGTACAGTTTGGATCGCGATTTCAGTCGGGGGTAAAATCACAAGCAAATTATTTCATTTTGGAAATTTTCCTCGTGAAGTGATTATTGGAAGGACTACGAATGCGGCAATTGTAATGTTGATAGAGGAGTTGAGAAGATAAAGCGCTGACAAGCAATAAAAACAGTCGATAATCGAAAAGCAAGTCTTGAAAACACTATCAAGTTAACTTTAACTTGGTTTATGTTTGGGGTTGCTGAGAACGAACGATCTTTTTTTTTGCTTATTTTTTCATTTACACGGAGTAAAATAACTATTTTATCAGGTGATTTTTAGATCTTTCGTTTGATCAAATGAAATCTAAAAATTTACTTGGATTCATTTTTCTAAAATATTTCCCTTTATAATTTGCATAATTAAAAAGAAAGCACTAATTTTGCACACTGTTTTTGAGAAAAAATATATTAGAAATATTAAGAGTTACAGCAATGTCAAAAATTTGTCAAATTACCGGAAAAGTAGCAATGGTAGGAAACAATGTTTCACACTCGAAACGTCGTACCAAACGTACTTTTGATGTAAACTTATTCAGAAAAAAGTTCTTTTGGGTAGAACAAGATATGTGGATTGATTTGAGAATTTCCGCAGCCGGTTTACGTACTATCAATAAAATTGGTTTGGACGCAGCACTCAAACAAGCTGCCGAAAAAGGTTATTTATAATTAATAAAAGGGGGGAAAAGCTATGTCAAAGAAATCAAAAGATATGCGTGTTCAGGTGATTCTTGAATGCACCGAACATAAAGAAAGTGGTATGCCGGGAACATCACGCTACATTACAATGAAAAATAGAAAAAACACCCCGGGAAGAATGGAATTGAAAAAATACAATCCTATTCTGAAAAAAATGACTATTCATAAAGAAATAAAATAAGGAGGTTAAACAATGGCAAAGAAGGCGGTTGCAACGTTGCAAAAAGGAGAAGGTCGTACCTTCACAAAGGTGATTAAAATGGTTAAATCGCCTAAAACCGGTGCATACGTATTTCAAGAAGAAATGGTGCACAATGACAAAGTAAAAGAGTATTTGGCAAAATAATTTTGACCAAAAATAGAATATTAAAATCCTTTCATTTTTCAATGAAAGGATTTTTTTATTTTTCGCTAAAAAGAAGTAATTTTGTGAAGCGGTTAAGCAAAAATCTCAGGTCAGGAAGTCAAGGTTGTCTGATAAGATTTACTGTAAATTATAAACTAAAATTAGGAATTAAATATGGCTTTTTTGGGACTATTTAATAAAGAAAAAAAGGAAACACTCGATCAGGGGTTGGCAAAAACGAAACATAATGTGTTTTCAAAACTCACTCGAGCGGTTGCCGGAAAATCGAAAGTAGATGAAGAAGTGCTCGATAACTTAGAAGAAGTTCTTGTAACCTCGGATGTGGGAGTGGAAACCACACTGCGAATTATCGAACGGATTGAAGAACGAGTGAAAAGAGATAAGTATTTGAATACTAATGAGCTGAATAAAATCCTTCAAGAAGAAATTGCTACACTTTTATCTGAAAATGATGGCGGTCAAGTAAACGATTTCGATCAGGAATTACCCGCGAAACCGTATATAATCATGGTTGTGGGAGTGAATGGTGTAGGAAAAACCACTACAATCGGGAAGTTGGCATATCACTTCAAAGAAGCCGGTAAAACCGTCTATCTCGGCGCTGCAGACACATTTCGGGCGGCAGCGGTGGATCAGCTCGTGATATGGGGCGAAAGGGTAGGCGTACCTGTAATCAAGCAGAGTATGGGCTCTGATCCGGCTTCCGTGGCCTTTGATACGCTTACTTCAGCTAAAGCAAACAATGCGGATGTTGTGATTATTGATACAGCTGGACGTTTACATAACAAAATCAACCTGATGAATGAATTGACAAAAATTAAAAATGTGATGCAAAAGGTTGTTCCCGACGCGCCACACGAAATTTTGTTGATTTTGGATGGTTCTACAGGACAGAATGCTTACGAGCAAGCTAAACAATTTACAAAAGCTACGGAAGTGAATGCGTTAGCAGTAACAAAACTCGATGGTACAGCCAAAGGAGGTGTTGTAATCGGTATTTCAGATCAGTTCAAAATTCCCGTTAAATACATTGGACTCGGTGAGAAAATGACCGATTTACAAGTGTTCAACAAAGAGGAATTTGTTAAGTCATTGTTTGAGTAAGAATCAGTGCAGACAGTATATGAAAAAGAATACCGTCGATATAATCACTCTCGGGTGCTCAAAAAACTTGGTGGACAGTGAACGGCTGATGCGTCAATTTGACGTGCTTGGTTACAATGTGCGTCACGATTCAGAAAACCCTGACGGAGAGATTGTCATTGTTAATACTTGCGGATTTATCGGCGATGCCAAAGAGGAAAGTATCAATACAATATTGCAATTAGCAGACAGAAAGAAAAACGGCTCAAAACTTTATGTAATGGGCTGTCTTTCTGAGCGATATATGGCAGATTTAGAAGCTGAAATACCGGAAGTAGATAAGTATTTCGGGAAATTCAACTACACCGACATTCTCAAGGAAATTGGGCAAGAATACCGTGCTGATTTACGTTTGGAACGCTCATTGACTACTCCGCCGCATTACGCTTATATCAAAATTTCAGAAGGTTGTAACCGTTCGTGCTCCTATTGCGCCATTCCGATTATTACCGGCCGGCATCGTTCTCGCTCGATGAATGACATCGAAAATGAAGTTAAACTATTGGTTGACAAAGGAGTAAAAGAATTTCAGTTTATTGCGCAGGATTTATCATCTTACGGAATTGATCGGTACAAAGAGATGAAGTTAGCTGAGCTGGTGGAGCGAGTTTCCAACATTTCAGGCGTGGAGTGGATACGTTTACATTACGCATATCCTGCTCATTTCCCGTTTGATGTGTTGCGGGTGATGCGTGAAAGAGATAATGTTTGCAAGTACTTAGACCTGGCATTGCAGCATATCAGCGATTCTGTGTTGTCAAAAATGAAAAGACACGTAACCAAAGCTGAAACGTATGAGTTGATTGAAAGAATTCGAAAGGAAGTTCCCGGCATTCACTTGCGAACAACAATGATAGTGGGTCATCCTGACGAAACAGAGCAAGATTTTGATGAGATGAAACAATTTGTGAGCGATGCGAAATTTGAACGTTTAGGGGCTTTTGCTTATTCTCACGAAGAAGGAACTTATGCTTATGACAATTATTTCGATAACATTCCGGAAGAGGTAAAACAACGACGATTGGAAGAAATAATGTATATACAGCAAGGAATCTCTGCAGAAATAAATCGAAAAAAGGTAGGACAAACCCTGAAAGTCATTATCGATAAGCAAGAAGATGATTTTTTTGTCGGAAGGACTGAGTTTGATTCACCCGAAGTTGATCCGGAAGTACTGATTTCAGCTGATACAAAAGGAGTCAGAGTGGGAGAGTTTTATTTTGCTGAAATTACAAAATCAACAGAATTTGAATTGTTTGGAATCTAAATTGAATATTTTACATTTTATAATATCATGAACAACAAAGAGTTAATATCAGATATCGCGATAAAAATGAATTTATCTAAATCTGAAGTACAGGATTTAACGGATAATTTTCTTGATTGCTGCATATCGCAACTGCAGGATGGCAAATCTATAGGTTTTCAGAGTTTTGGGGCTTTTGAAGTAATCAAAAGAGAAGAGCGGATTTCTGTACATCCTCAGTCAAAAGAACGTTCGTTGATACCGCCAAAATTGGTGCTCAACTTCAAGCAAAGCCAGATATTAAAGGAAAAAATCAACTCAAATCTATAAAAAAAATGAATAAGGAAAATACGAAAATCACAATTCCTGAAATCATTGATTTGATGGTTGCAAGGGGAAATGTATCTAAAAAAATAGCCGATGAATATATTCGAGTTCTGATTTCTACTATTGAAGATGCATTGCTGTCAGGAGATTTTGTTCGGGTAAGAGGATTTGGAACATTCAAGCCGCAATGGAATGAGGCGCGGAGAAGTGTGGATGTGAATACCGGTAATGAGATAATAATTCCCGGCTTTTACAGGGTTGTCTTTACGCCTGATAATGATCTGAAAGCGCTGATTAATAGACCGTTTGCACATTTAGAAACAATTGTTTTATCAGATTCTGAATCTGACATTTCACAAGAAGGAGATGCTGATTCAGCCATTGAAGATGAGTCTATAGGAATTAAAGATGATTCCAATCTAACGTTTTTTTCTTCTCAAGCCGCCGAAATCAAAGAGATTCTATCAGATATAAACGCGTTGTCTGAGAAAAAGAAAACTGCTCATTCTGAAGAGATGCAATCAGCTGAAATAGATACTGACAATGTTGAAGAAATTACCTCTGATGAAAAAGAGAATGAAATAGATACAACGCTTGAAGAATCCGGAGAACAAACTCAAACAGATGAAATTGCTGAGAGCGAGTACGATGAGGAAGATTATTTCGATGATTCAAAAGAGGATGATGAGGAACTCGAATTAAAGCTTATTGAAGAAAAAGAGAAAGAAGAAGAAGAAATAAAAGAAGAAATTTTAGCTCCTGAACGTAATATTGAAGATAAATCAATAGAACTCAAAGCAGTACCGGAACCGGAAGAAGATGATTTCGATATTATTCGTGATGTGTCTGTATTGTATCCGGCTGCAAGTAAGCCGATAGAGGAGATTGACCCGATCGAAACAACTCAAAATACTGCTGAAGAAAAAGAAGATGTCGTTATTCCAAAAGTTTCCGATGAGATAGAAGTCGAAACTGAGGTTCAGGATATTGATGCGGAGGTGGGAGTAGGACACGATTTGTCGGCAGATGAATCTGATAAGGAATTTGTAAAAGATAAGGCTAATGAAGTGCTTGAAGAGGGTGAATTCAAGACAAAATCGGAAGAAGAAGTTCATTCGGCCGGAATCATAGGCGAGTCGGCAGAAACGTCTGATGAGATTATTCCTGTCGCGGCTTCTCCTATTCAGGAGCATGAGATTCTGACTGAAAATGACGAAACTGAAGATTCATTTTCTCAACATGCGAGTGCTGAGCTAGCAGAAGAAAGCGCTTCAGAAGAAGGAGATTATATAGATAAGGAGCGAGTAAAGAGGCGTAATAGGTTGATAACCACTGCTTTTGTCGTTGGGTCTGTTCTTATTATAGGTTTTGCAGTTTATTTTTCCATGCCTGTTATTTCTAAACTGATTAAAGAGAGAAAAGCGCAGGAACGACTTGATTACATTGCAGATTCGATAGCAAATATTAAAAAAATTGATTTTATTAAAGACTCGATATCCTCCAATTCGATTGTTGCCGATGCTGAGTTAAATGACACAGTTTATCAGCAGAAAGATGCAGAAAATATTGTAAAGGAAGAGGTTCCGGCAAAGACAGAGGAGATGAAAACCGAGAAGAAAAGTGAATCGGTAAAATCCGTTTCAAATCCGTATAATGCACCAAGATCTTACAAGTCTTTTATTACTACAGAGAGAATGGTCATAGGATCTTCGCTTACAAAATTTGCTAAGAAGTATTACGGAAATGCAACTTATTGGGTTTATATTTATGAGGCAAATAAGGATAAAATTAAAGATCCGAATAATGTACCGACCGGGATTGATGTGAAAATACCAAATGTTAATCCGACATTAGTTGATCCGCAGAATAGGGAAAGCTTGAATTATGCGTTGAAACTACAAAGCCAATATCTACAATAGGTTCTGCATTCATTAGTTTTTAGCAGATGATTTTACTGTAAAACTCAAAAAAGAAAAGCAGGTAAAATGATATTTCACCTGCTTTTTCTTTTCCAATGATAGGTTTCGTTTTCCGAAAATGTAGAGATTACATGTAAATCTCTACTCCTATCCTAAATAAGTTTTTAATAATTTGCTCTTAGAGCTGGAACGCAATCTTCTGATTGCCTTCTCTTTAATTTGACGAACACGCTCACGTGTCAGTCCAAATTCATCACCAATTTCTTCCAGAGTCATTTCCGGCATACCGATTCCAAAGAATTTTTTCACAATGTCGTGTTCTCTCTCACTTAGAGTAGATAATGCACGGTCTATCTCTTTGGACAGTGACTCGTTTATCAATGCTCTGTCAGCATTGGGTGAATCATCATTAATCATCACATCGAGGAGGCTGTTGTCTTCGCCTTCAACGAAAGGAGCATCTACTGAAACGTGTCTGCCTGAAACTTTCATCGTGTCGGCAATTTTATCCACCGGGATATCAAGTTCTTCCGCAAGCTCTTCGGCCGATGGACGGCGTTCGTTTTCTTGCTCAAACTTGGAGAATGCCTTGTTGATTTTGTTAAGTGAACCTACCTGGTTCAGCGGCAGACGAACAATACGCGACTGTTCGGCTAATGCTTGCAGGATGGATTGACGAATCCACCATACAGCATAGGAAATAAATTTAAAACCGCGTGTTTCATCGAATTTTTCAGCAGCTTTTATCAGCCCTAAGTTGCCTTCATTTATCAAGTCGGGAAGGCTTAATCCTTGATTTTGATACTGTTTTGCTACCGAAACTACGAATCTTAAATTAGCGCGGGTCAATTTTTCCAAAGCCAGACGGTCACCGCTTTTGATTCGTTGAGCCAGCTCAACTTCTTCTTCTACCGTGATAAGGTCTTCACGTCCAATTTCTTGTAAATACTTATCAAGCGAAGCGCTCTCACGATTGGTGATTGATTTTGTAATCTTTAGTTGTCTCATATACGGATGGAAAATTTAGCCTGCAAAGGTACGGCTTTTTTAGATTATATTAAAATTATTTAGGTTAAAACATCTTATATAGAATGAAAAAAACGCGTTTTCAGCGTTTCTCATTGCGATGCATTAGATATGTAACGTTAATAATGGCTGTTTTGTTTTGTAAATATGCAAAAATAAATTGCAGCATGCAGTTTTTCACATCTCAAAACTCCCCATTAATATACAAATTTATTTCTTATTTCCCATATTCTGAAAATACTCCGAGAAATATAGCGCCTGATATTTTACCGCGTTATTCCAGTATTCACCGTTGTGACCACCCGGACGGGATATAAAGTCGTGTGGTATATTTCTGTATTTCAATTCTTTGTGTAAGCGGAGATTGACATTGTAAAAGAAATCTTCTGTACCGCAATCAATTATTATTTTTTGACTTTTGGGAGTAAGCCGATGGAGTAAATTCATCACCGTGTGTTTTTCCCAATTTTCGGGATGTTGACTTTGCGTGCCTAATCGTTTTCTTAAATCCCAGTTATTCGGGAAAGGACGAATATCCACACCACCACTCATGCTGCCACATGCACCGAAAATTTCCTGATTTCTGAATCCGAGATACAAACCGCCGTGACCTCCCATACTTAATCCTGAAATCGCTCTCGCTTCACGTTTTGGAATTGTTTTGAAATTCTTGTCAATCCATTGGATCAGTTCTTTTGTTACATAGGTCTCGTATTTGTATGTGCTGTCTGTAGGACTGTCAAAATACCAACTCGAAAATCCGCCATCCGGACAGACGATAATCATTTGATGCGTATCTGCCAATGATTTTGTTGCCGGCATGTCATTTACCCAACTGCCATAGTTTCCGCTGAAACCGTGTAAAAGATAAAAAACGGGAAATGAGTTTGCTTTTTCATACGTATCGGGAATAATTACAACTGCTTTTATGTTTTTATTCATACTCGGACTGAAAGTTACAACTGTGTCAACTTTAGCCGCCGAAATAAACGAAGAAAAAGAAAATAGGAATGTAGAAATTATTAAAAGAGACTTTTTCATACGGTTATAATTTATATTTTACATTAAGGACGTATGGAACACGCCATTAACCATTCTCTTGGGATTGAGATTTGTCTTAAATGGCTGTTTCATAGTGGAATTTTTGATTGGATATGAATAAATATGAGCGACTCATTGTAGTTTAAGTCGCTCATATTGAAAAACATACCTTATTAAAACTATTTACCTAATTCAATTTTATAATATGTAATTTTACCTGTAGTAGGATATACGCCCGCGATATTCAGCGTTTTATTTGATTTCTGTGCATCATTATATACATTCTCAAAGTCTTTCACGGAAGCCATATTTCTGTTGTTTATTTTCAGAATAATATAACCTTGCTGAATTCCCTGCTCTCTGAATTTTCCTGAGCTTGTCACCACTTCGAGTCCGGTGTCAATTCCCAATGCTTCTTTTACGGTATCTGAAATTGGTTTCAGTTGAACTCCCAGATCTTGCTGGAATTTATTTGTGGAAACCACATCCATTGTACCTTCAGCATTCATTAATGTAACATTTACTTTCATTTGTTTGTTGTTACGAACAAATCCGAGAGTAATTTTATCACCGGGTCTATATCGGCTCACTTGTTCCTGAAGTTCGGCGGTAGAGTTAACTTTCACACCGTTTACCTCATTGATTACGTCATCGGCTTTAATTCCTGCTTTTTCTGCAGCTCCGCCACTAACTACATCGGCTACTAACGCTCCGTTTAATACTTTGATGTTTTTTTCTTTGGCAACTTCAGTTGTAATATCACCGATACTGACTCCAAGCAATGCACGCTGTACAACACCGTGCTCGCGAAGGTCGGTTACAACTTTTTTCACAATACTGGTTGGGACGGCAAAGCCATATCCGGCATAAGATCCTGTTTGTGAGGCAATGGCAGTATTAATTCCAACTAATTCGCCTTTTGTGTTTACAAGCGCACCACCGCTGTTTCCCGGATTAATGGCAGCGTCTGTCTGGATAAATGACTCAATAGAAAGTTTCTCGGTGCGTCTGCCGTAACGATCGGTTCCGATAATTCCAAGATTTCTCGCTTTTGCACTCACAATACCCGCGGTTACGGTGGAAGTCAGGTTAAACGGATTTCCAACTGCTAATACCCACTCGCCAACTTTGATATTGTCTGAATCGCCAAAGCTGATATACGGCAAATCTTTACCATCAACTTTCAGCAGCGCAATGTCAGTAGAAGGGTCTGTACCAATTAATTTAGCTTTAAATGAACGCTTGTCATTTAGTGTAATTTCGATTTCTGAAGCTCCGTCAATCACATGATTATTGGTTACCACATAGCCATCATTGCTGATAATTACACCCGATCCGGCACCAAGCGGAACAGCTTCACCCGGATTCTGTTGCTGCTGTGGATTTCGTTGTCCTCGTTGTTGAGGCCCGAAGAAAAATTCAAAAAACGGATCGCTGAAAAAGTCATTTTGCCGCTGTTGACGAACAGCTTTAGTTTTTACGTGAACAACCGCGTGTACGCTCAGCTCAGCAGCTACTGTAAAGTCTGTTTCAAAAGCTCTTTGAGCATTTGCAAATCGAGCTTTTATTTCTTGCTGATTTGACTGATTCGTTGTTTCAATAAACTCGACCCCATAGTTTTTATTCTGAATGAATGTTGTTGCCCAGCTTGTGGCAGCACTAACGGCGATAATTAAAAGAACCATAAAGAGTGAGGTTCTTGATTTTCTTTCTGTCATATTGGTAAATTTTATAAATTTCAAAATTGATTAATGACACAAAAATAAGCAAATGCTGTGCCTCATGTGTATTAATTGTATCAAATTTGGTCAATTTTAACAATGTTAAAATTTGACTTAACGTGAATTAACGGTGAGAAAGGTCAATGTTTAAAAATCATGAAACGGGTTAAACCGAAAACATCCGCTTTTGACAGATGTTTTTGTTTTATGCATAATTGTCAGCCGAACTGTCAAAACTACATTTTGATTTATTTGTTCTTTCGGAAAAAGAAAAGTCAAAAATTCAGGCTTAACTTTCACACTTCTAACATTCCACGAAAACCGCGTGCCGCATAATACGATTCAGCACCGTTGTGGTAGGTGAAAACGGTATCGTAGCGTCTGTCTCCAAAAATAGCGCCGCCAAGATTCCTGATTTTTTCGGGTGTTAGTAGCCAACTTGAAGTTTTCAAGTCGAACGAGCCGAATTGTTGTAAAAATCGATACTGCGCTTCATCCAATATATCAATTCCCATTTCTTCCGCCATGCTTATTGCGCTGTTTTTTGGCTTATGCTCTTTCCTTGATAGTAACGCTTGTTGGTCATAGCAGAGGCTTCGTCTCCCTTTTGGACTTTCAGGCGAGCAATCCACAAAAACATAGCTTTCCAAGTTTTTGTCAAATTCCAACACATCGGGCTCACCACCTGATCCCTCCATTTCATTTATTGACCAAAGTTTATCAGGATTGTTTTGCAGCTTTTCTTTCACTTTCTCCCAGTTCAAATTGGGATGGCGATTTTTGTTTTTCTCAAAGTGGGTTTGTAAAATTTTGAAGAGAATTTCTACTTGTTCGATAGGAAGTGACTTTTTCATACGGTTAAATTCTATTTTTAAATTAAGGTCGTATGGAACACGCCATTAACCATTCTCTTGGGTTTAAGACTCTTCTTAAATGGCTGTTTCATACGATTAGATTTTTTTTGCATTATGGACCTATGGAACACGCCATTAATCATTTCCTTATGTTTAAAACTTGTTTTAAATGGTTGTTTCATCAAAAAATAATGGAATTGATCAGCTGTTTGTAAATGGAAAGAAATATTGTAGAAAAAAACAACGATATATTGTGATTTGTTCAAATTTGTAGTACAAATAAAGAGTTGCTAGTCATTTCAATTGACAGCTGTTTCATTCGCCTAAAATTCAAAATGGAGCGGGATTTTTGGCAATGATTTATTTCCTCTGCTTTAGCGACTTTCTCAATATCTAATTGATATCACGATTTCTTTTTGCTTTTAGTGGTGCTTTCGGAAAAGTTATTGGTTGATGTAGAGAAAATATTCGTCTCAATGTTAACGGCCGGATTTATTATTCTTTCGTTTTTCTAATCATAAAATCCACAAAAGTTTCTCCGCTTGGGTCTTGATAATTGCCATAATGCACTAC
>JAAYIT010000228.1 GCA_012523295.1 Porphyromonadaceae bacterium
TAGTCGATGGACAACTACTCAATAAAATTACAAACAAGATAGCAATCGTAAAAGCTGAACCGACAACAAAAATGAGAGAAATATTGCAGAAATTATTTCCACCGCACTAAAAGGGACAAGTCAGGAGGAGGCTGACACTTTTACGACATTGTTGACTGCAATAAAACCAACTTTCTAAGTAGTCGCAGACTCTGAGAGCTGTTAGATAAAAGTAATAAAACCAACTTTCCAAGTAGTCGCAGACTCTGAGAACTGTTAGATAGAAGTAATAAAACCAACTTTCCAAATAGTCGCAGACTCTGAGAGTTGTTAGATAGAAGTAATAAAACCAACTTTCCAAGTAGTCGCAGACTCTGAGAGCTGTTAGATAGAAGTAATAAAACCAACTTTCCAAGTAGTCGCAGACTCTGAGAGCTGTTAGATAGAAATAATAAAACCAACTTTCCAAGTAGTCGCAGACTCTGAGAGCTGTTGGATAGAAGTAATAAAACCAACTTTCCAAGTAGTCGCAGACTCTTGGAATAGTTGGTCGGAATAATTGGTCAAAATACTTGAAATAAAAATATTACTCTAATTTCTCTAAGATTTTTTCTAAATCTTCATCAATTTCATGAAGCTGTTTTTTACAACCCTCTAACAAAACAGCAGCACGTTTTACTTTCTCAGAGATCACCTCCATATTAACATCTTGATTGGTTTCCAGTTCTGTTAGAATTTTTTCCAACTCGTTAATTGATTGAGTGTAAGTTTGTTTTGATTTTGCCATGATGTAAAACTAAATAATGTTTGGCAGGAGGGCAAATAACCCAAGAAAGGGTCATCCGCTGTGGGCTCACTTAATCCTCATAAAAATGCACCAACAAATGCCTGTACGAGTTAAATATTTTTGACTTGGAGACGAAACCGATATACTTATTCTGGCTGTCAACAACCGGTAAATTCCAGGCTGAGCTATCTTCAAAAATCTCCATCACTTTCTCCATAGGCATATCATCTTTCAGAATCGCGGGTGGAGAAATCATCAATTGATTCACATTGAATCGATTATAAAGCTCCTGACGGAACATAATATTCCTTACCTCATCCAAAAGCACGATACCCATAAATCTTTTGGTTTTTTTCTCCACTACCGGAAAAATATTTCGCTTTGATTGAGAAATAATCTTCACCAATTCTCCTAAATTCATTTCCGGACTCAACTCTGTCAAGTCTGTTTCAATCACATTATCCAATTTCAACAACGTAAGCACTGCCCTATCCTTGTTGTGCGTAATTAATTCACCGCTTTGCGCCAATCGCATGGCGTACAAACTGTGCCGTTCGAAAATGATAATGGTCAGATACGAAACCACCGAAACAATCATCAGCATCAAAAACAGATTGTAGCCACCCGTCAGCTCAGCAATAAGGAAAATCCCGGTCAACGGAGCATGCATCACGCCCGACATCAACCCTGACATGCCTGCCAAAGTAAAATTCGTAACCGGTACAACGATTCCTATCTCATTCAATACCGTGGCAACTACAAAACCGACAATACTGCCCATAAAAAGCGTAGGAGCAAATATGCCGCCCACACCGCCCGGACTTGTTGTGGCAGTAGCGGCTAAAATCTTAAATAACATGATCAGCAGCATATAAGCAACTAACATCCACACGTTTTGTCCGATATTTATAAAAAACGACCTGTCTAACCATGACGCCGAATTTCCATTCAGAAGAAGCTCCACTTTATCGTATCCTTCGCCATAGAGCGGTGGAAAAATAAATATCAAAATACTCAGCACTACGCCGCCTAAAAGCAGTTTTTGAATAGGCGATTTGATTTTTTTAAAGAATTTTTCCAGGAAATTCATCCCCCGCGTAAAGTAAAGCGAAACAAATCCGCAAATAATCCCCAACAGAATCAGCCAAGGAATCCGCTCTACGATAAACGGCTCATACACAGTGAAATGAAAATAAAATCCGCTTCCGGCAAAGATGTAAGTCAACGTAGTAGCCGTAACCGCTGAAATCAGCAACGGAACAATCGAAGTCATGGTCATATCTAACATCAGCACCTCGAGCGTAAAGACAAATCCGGCTATCGGCGCTTTGAAAATCCCGGCTACCGCACCCGCAGCACCACACCCGACCATAAGCATCAGCGTTTTTTGATCCATCTTAAAGAATTTCCCCAAGTTGGAACCGATTGCCGAACCGGTAAGCACGATAGGCGCTTCCGCTCCGACCGACCCGCCAAATCCGATCGTAACGGCGCTCCCCACGATGGAAGTCCACGTATTATGCAGTTTGATAATCGATTTCCGCTGCGAAATAGCGTAGTAAATCCGCGTAATCCCATGGCTGATATCGTCCTTAACTATATATCTGACAAACAGATAAGTAATGGAAATGCCTACAAACGGGAAAAGTAGATACCAAAAACTCACCTCATCGGGACGAAACCTTGAAATCAACATATTTTGAATCAAGTGAATCAGCGATTTCAGTACATACGCGGCTATCGATGCGAAAATACCGACCAATAAGCTGAGAAACAATACGAAATTTCGCTGTGAAATATTCCTTTCACGCCAATTGATCATCTTCGTGTACCATGTTTTTTCAATCATAGTGTCTTTTAACCTAAAGCAGATCGGCTTACCTTTGCGCACAGCGGAAAGGAAGTCGAAGCCTCAAGGAAACTTACTTGAATTTTTATTATCTGCAAAGATACTTTTTTTAATTAGAAATGTGAAATTAGATTTTAAAGAATATTGGCTGCATAATACTAAACCCCGTCGGGGACTAAAGTTCCGATGGAACAGACCCATTTTCCGCAAACGTTTGAACTAAAATATCACATAAATTTCTGATTATCATAGCTTATAATTGATTTTAGGCTTTATATTTGTAATATTAACTCAAAAACTAATTTTGTAAAAAGAATACTAA
>JAAYIT010000229.1 GCA_012523295.1 Porphyromonadaceae bacterium
GTAGATGTGGTTCGTGCCTCATTCCAACCTACGCATCCTTTGGTGAACGGAGACTTACAAACTGCGCAAATTAATGACTTAAACCGTCGTCTTAACTTAATAGACCTCACAGGACCAACAACATTGGTAGCCTTAAACTGCGATCATCCATCAGTTGATCCCTGGTATGTAGGTAATGCCGCAAACTGGGCTGCGCTTATTGATGCAACAACTAAGCGTGTTCAAGAGCGTGGAAGAACTGTTATCACGGTTGCTCCGTTTAATGAGCCGGATTTTGGTTGGGGACAATACACCGGTAACAACGGAAAGAGTGATTTCTTTAATATCGCGGGTGAACTTAGAAACAATCCAAGGTTTGACAATATTCGAATTTCAGGTGGGAATACGCTGAATACCGATCAGGCTTTACCCTGGTACAACTACTTGAAAGACAGATTGGATGAAGGAAATACACATCAACTTGCAGGAAGTTTTGATAATTATGCTAATTTTTTCCAAACGGTAACCGCGAATGGCGATCACGGTACAAACGATGAGCTTCATAACGTAATGGAAGCTATGGTGGGTGTTGAATACGGTATGCAAACAGGCATTTGGTGGGGAACTGCCGAATATGCGCGAGGAGAATTTGTGAAAGCGAGTGACGGGGTAAGGTTGGCTTATGCTGAACATCGCCCGAACTGGACTGCTGCTTCGGTTTACAGAAATTTGGATAATAAAATTCAACTGTTTGGTGGAACTTCTGAGCGCCAGGCAGCTACAACCACATACCGTTTTGTATCAAAAGATAAAGATCTATATTTTGATGGCTATGGCCCGCAAAGAGAATATACCATGACGCTTCCGGGTGGAAACGGATATCAATCAGGACAAACCAACGCTGAAAGAGTTGTGAATATTTCTACGGGAGAAGATATTCAACCGGTTATAGATGGGCAATATATAATTGTGAACAGGAAAAGTGGTAAAGTCATGGAAATATATTTAGGAAATACAAATTCCGGTGCTAACGTAAGGCAAAACTCATATTCAAATGTGCCCTATAAGCATTGGAATGTAACTCCTGTTGATTCTCGTGTTGGCGGTGATTTCAGCTACTTTTCCATTATCTCTGAACTCAACGGAAAATCCTTAGACATCCACAACTGGTCACTTAATAATGGCGGAAACATAATGATGTGGGATGACACCAAAGGAGGCAATCAGCAGTGGTACTTAGAGTATGCGGAAGATGGATGGTTTTATATCCGTAGTCGTCATAGCGCGAAATGTATTGAGGTTTCGAACGCGAGTTTATCTGATGGAGCCAATATTTTACAATGGGAAAAAGACGGAGATCATAATCAGCAGTGGCGGTTTATTCCTGTTGATGCAGCCGTAGAATTTCAGGCTCCAATAGCGCCAGTCGGCTTAGAAGCTGTCGGTAATGCCGAATCTGTGCGGCTTAATTGGACACCAAATACTGAAAGTGACTTAAATGGATATCATATCTTTAGAGCTGAAAGCGCGGATGGACCATATAATACAATTGCTCGAAATGTAAAATCTACTTCATTTGTGGATAATTCGACAACAATAAGCGGTGAGTATTATTATAAGATAAAAGCTGTAGATAAATCGCTGAATCAATCGGAATATTCAGCTTTATTGTCAGCTGTAACAACCGGCGCCAATGACTTGGTGATGAATCTGAGATTTGAAGATAATTTGAATGACACTACCATAAACCTGAACAACGCTTCTTCAATCGGCACTATTTCTTATGTAAATCGGGTTGAAAACAACAAAGCAGTAGTTCTTAATGGGTTTAATGCATTTCTTCAACTTCCCTATAACGTTGTAAATCAGCAAGAAATAACAGTTTCCACATGGGTTTACTGGCGTGGACTCTCAAACTGGCAACGAATCTTTGATTTTGGAAACGGTGAAAACGAATATATGTTCCTTACTCCAAAATCAGGTTCAGGACAAATGAGATTTGCTATCAAAAATGGAGGAGCTGAACAACAATTGAACTCTGCAGCTCCATTGGCAAATAACAAATGGGTACATGTAGCGGTAACTCTAAGTCCAACTTCTGCCAAACTTTACATTGACGGTGTCTTGGATACTGAGTCAACCTCGGTGACAATCAGACCGTTAGACTTTAAGCCGGTATTAAACTATATTGGCAGAAGCCAATTTACCGACCCGCTGTTTAATGGATATGTAGATGACTTTAGAATTTATAATTACGCGCTTTCAGATACTGAAATAGCCCTGATTTCAAACCTTTCTTCAGGAACAAATACTATTAAATCGGATAGTGAAAGGTATCTGTCTGTTTATCCAAATCCCGTTAGTGAAGTTCTGAAAATCAGAAATTCGTCAGCTAATAACACGCTGAAAACAAATTTATCATTGTCGGATATTTCAGGCAAAACAGTTCTCAACAGGACAATCAATCAAGAATTTACTGAGATTAATGTCTCCGAATTACCTGAAGGGGTTTATTTCTTAAGATTGAATAATTCAAAGGAAACATTGATTCAAAAAGTTGTTGTAAAGCGTTGATTAGTTGTCTGTTGTTTGTTAGACTTTGATTTATTTGTTTAACGAAACAGCTGAGCTTTGTGAGTATATTTAAAACAAGAAAGCCGGAACGATCCAGCTTTCTTGTTTTAGTCATAATGCATGAGGTCTTAAACCAAAAAACACTTTTAAGTAACAGAAAATGGTTCTACTGGATTTCGTGTGACAAAAATAAAACATTAAGATTTCATTTAGAAGTTAAGGGACTTTTAGAAATAAATATATTTACATTAAGTCAATATTAAATCCTTAATGAAACCTTAATTTGA
>JAAYIT010000022.1 GCA_012523295.1 Porphyromonadaceae bacterium
CCACTTCCGAGCAGGGCAGCGAAGCCTTTTCTAGTGAAAAACCAACACATAGTGTTACATTATCTGACTACTATATCGGTAAATACGAAGTTACACAGGCGCAATGGGAGGCTGTGATGGGCAATAATCCCAGTTATTTTACAGGTGATCCCGATTATCCTGTTGAAGGGGTAAGCTGGAACGACGTTCAGGAATATATAACCAAATTGAATCAACTGACAGGCAAAAGCTATCGTCTGCCCACCGAAGCCGAATGGGAGTATGCTGCCAGAGGAGGAGCAGAAAGCAAAGGCTACAAGTATAGCGGCAGCGATACCCTGAGCAATGTGGCATGGTACTACGATAACGACAATAGTAAAACTCATCCCGTGGGTACAAAAAATCCCAACGAGTTGGGTATTTACGATATGAGTGGGAATGTCTGGGAATGGTGTAACGACTGGTATGCTTCCGATTATTACAACAACAGCCCTCAAACCAATCCCCAGGGTCCTTCATTGGGCTCCAACCGTGTGAATCGCGGCGGTAGCTGGCTCAGCGGCGCCCTGTACTGTCGCGTGTCTTATCGCAGCTACGAGCGGGCCGACTTTCGCAGCGGCATTTTGGGCTTCCGCCTGGTTTTAGTCCCTTAGTTCAGTGCCGGTCATTCCATTGAGCTTAGCCTGGAGGAAAAAGCCCAAATAAGCGACTGGAGGGAGCAAAAGGGGCTTGTGAACAACAGGCGAAATAAAAAGAAACAGAATTTGGTATCGCTGTAATGATGCTTGCACTTCCCACCCGGGAAAGGCCGGTATATAAATTCAAGAAAACCGGATGTGAAAAATATTTTGAAAGTTCCTTTCTAAAAGATCTTCATTTTCCTTGTCTCTCTAATAATACAATTCAACGAAAGTAATTTTTTGTTGGTCAGGAAAATGTGCATAAACCAGTCTTAATCCTGAATTTACCCCTTTACTATTTAAAATCGGCTAATTCATCAAAGCTCATTGCTCTTCCATTTCATCTCCGTAATTTCTTACAGAGAAAGGAGCCTCTCTGTAAAAAACCAGTTCGTAATTGATTTCTTTTCCTTCTTTTGTGGCAAGCCAGGGCATATCTTTGTGAGAATAAGAGCTGATTGCAGCAGCAGACCAATCGCTCATTTGCTCAATTTGTAAAGAACAGTTTCACCCACATTCGGCTTGTCTGCAAAGCGTTCAAGAATATATAACAAGAAAATGTTCTTTATAAAAACAGTTGCCCGAAATCAGACTACTACGAAACTGGCCGAAACTTTAGAGTACAGAAGTTTCAAGAGAATAATTCAATTTTGTAAGAATGGATTATATTGTTTGCGATAATACAATAATTATTAGTACCATTGCAGACAAATTATTTCAATATGAAAGATTCCGAAGTAAGAACCATTGAAGATTGGGTACTTTACCGTTACAAAAGAGGAAAAGTAACATTCTCCCGCCAGGAACTCGTTGCTGATTTTTCTCATTTATCGGAACAGACAATTAAAAACAACTTAAATCTTCTGGTGAAAAAAGGACAGATATTCCCTGTATTCAAAGGATTTTATTCTGTAATCCCAATTACATACTCCTTAATTGGGATTGTGCCCCCCGAATTTTACATTGATGATTTGATGAAATATCTTAATCGTCGGTATTATGTCTGTTTGTTAAATGCTGCCTCACACTACGGGGCTGCTCATCAAAAATCGCAAGTATTTTCTGTAATCGCCTCTTTACCAACGTTAAGAGAAACTTCAAAACGAAACATTAAAATTAATTTTATTGCTACTCGCAAAGAAATTCCGCAGAAATGGATAAAATCTATTCGGGGCGAAAACGGCGATTTTTTGATTTCGGAACCTGAACTTACAGCTGCTGATTTAATTACGTTTCAGAAAGAAATTGGTGGACTAAATCGTGCCTGTACAGTTATTTATGAACTAATGGAAAGCGTCAAATTCGGTAAATTAGACAACTGTTTTTTTGATTATGTTCCAACTTCTACCATACAACGATTGGGATATTTGCTTGAGAATGAATTGGGACAGGCGGAGCAAGCCAATATCTTATTTTCAAAAGCAGAAGCACACAATTGTAAATTCCAGAGACTTCTATTAAAAAGTAACAAATCAGTCGAAAATTGCGAAATAAACAAAAAATGGAAAATCGTTATTAACGAAGAAATTGAAATGGATGAAGTATGATACCGGAGAAACACATACAAGAATGGGCGGAATTTACGCCTTGGAGATCAAAAGAATACATTGAGCAAGACCTCATAATTTGTCGTTCTTTGTGTGAATTATATAAAGACGAATATTTGGCGGAACATTTGGCACTTCGTGGCGGTACTACTTTGAATAAATTGTATCTCAACTC
>JAAYIT010000230.1 GCA_012523295.1 Porphyromonadaceae bacterium
GTGCATTTGTCCTAAAGATGAGTGCTGTCTTTTATTTTGTCTGAATTGAAATAAAACAAAGCAATTTTGCTGTATAATCGAATGACTATCAACCTTATAGCGCATTCTAACAATTTACGTATGAAATAGTACATTAAAATTTGACAAAAATATTATGGATTTACTACCTACTATAATCGCTTCCGCTACCGTTATTTATACTGTTGTTACTGTTTTTCAATTAAATGAAAGTAGGAAAAGTCGACTTTTAAAAGAAGCTCCAAACATTATTGCGTTTTTAAAAACCTCCGAAGATCATACTGTTTTAAGTTTATACATTCAAAATTATGGCGATGGGGTTGCTAAAAATGTTTCAATTTTTTTTACAAAAGATTTTAATCGGTTTAATAAAGAAGGATACCATTTTTCCAAAATCGGAATAGCTCAACATGGAATGAATTTTTTTCCACCTCAATACCAACTTAAATTTGACGTTGGATTTATTGAAGATGTTTTTCAAACTTGTAAAGATGATTATGTAGAATTAGAGATTAGATATCAAAATTTACAAAATCGAAGTTTTCAATCATTATTCAAACTTCCTTTTAATCAAGTTTTTGGACAGACGTACTCAAATCCTCCAGAAACGTACTTAGGACAAATTTCTCACTATCTCAAAGAGATAAATTCTACTTTGAATAACACAAATAAACAACTTAAAATAAGATGAACAAAGTACTTTCTACAATCAATTCGCAAATTACGGTAGATTATCTGAAAAATCAGGTCGAAAACCAGTATTTCGAGCGTAAAGGGTTGGGTGAAAAAGATATAAACCCCGCCAAAATAGCCAATGAGCTGATAGGAATGCTGAATGCTGATGGTGGCGTACTTGCTTTTGGTGTTTCGAATAATGGGACAATACAAAACCTATATGAGTTAGGCGAAAGTTTGGATAAATACAGAACGTTGGTTTATGATTTTATTCAACCGACATGCGACATAGAACTTGAAGACGTTGTATTTGAAGGTAAAAGAATTTTTCTTTATCACGTAGAGCAAGATGTAGAGCGTGTTTTTTCCCGAAAAGACAATGAAAAAGTGTTTTTAAGAGTGTGGGATACAAACCGAGAGCTAAATCGGGAGCAAATTAAAAAGCTAGAATATGACAAAGGAATACGAAGATTTGAGGAGGAAGTAGTAAAAGACTTTGACTTAGAGGATTTTGATTATGAACTACTGGATGAGTACAAAAAGAAGCTGAATTATCAAGGAACTGTTTATGAACTTCTTTCTGCAAGGCATTTAACGAGGAAAATAAATGGAGTGCAATTTTATAAAAAAGCTACCATACTTCTATTTGCAAAAGACCCGGAAAAATACATACCCTCTGCTTCTGTTCGTTATATCCGATATAATGGTACAGAGGCGCTTACCGGAGTAAGTCATAACGTTGTAAAAGATGAACGATTTGAAAACAATATTCCTCGTTTAATTGATATTGTAAAATTATTTTTGCGCACTTCGCTTAAAGATTATTATTTCTTAGACATTGAAACAGGAAAATTTAAGAAAGTTCCGGAGTATCCTGAAGATGCGTGGTTGGAGGGGATTGTAAACGCACTCTGTCACCGCTCTTATAATGTTCAGGGAAATTCTATCTATATTAAGCATTTCGACGATCGTATTGAAATCAGCAACAGCGGTCCGTTGCCTGCACAGGTAACCGTTGAAAATATTAAAACGGAAAGATTTGCTCGAAATCCGAGAGTGGCCCGCGTGTTGGAAGATTTTGGTTATGTGAGACAGCTCAATGAAGGCGTGGCACGCATTTACGAATCAATGGAAAAATCGATGCTTTCAAAGCCTGAATATAAAGAAGCAAACACAAATGTCTATCTGACCTTACGAAACAAGATTAGTGGACATATGAAAACTATTCCTCATTTTATTTTTGAAAAAATCGAGAACAATTGGTTTGAATACAATGAAACACAGCATAAAATATTGTTGTACTTATTTATAAATAATAAAGCTACGATAGCTAATTTGGTGGAAGCTGTAAAGGTCAATGAAAGAACAATAAGACGGTATTTGAATGATTTTATTGACAACGAAATAGTGGAGAGAAAGAGTAAAAAGATAAGGGATGTAAATGCTTTGTACGTGTTCAAAAAGGAGTTTTAAGATCAATCAACAAATTAAAGAATGAGTATTTATGCTTATGTGATACGACTTTATAAGCGACAACAGCTACTGACTAAGTGACACAAGTGTAAGGCGATAATATGCTTATTATCAATTCAAAATACGCGTTAAGCGACATTTGATGTTCGTTAAGCGACAAACAGCTAAATTAAGCGACAAGAAAAAATTCGCGTAATACGCTTATTATCAACTGAATGCATAGATTATGTGACAAGACAATCCAGCTAAGCGACAAACGCACCTCATTAAGCGACATTATGATAGGTTCGTATATGGCTGATTATCAGCTCGAATTATTAAATAAGCGACAAACGAACCTCGCTAAGCGACAAAAACATAAGGAATTACGACATTCATTTTTGGCAACACCAATCTAAAATCTAAAATCCCAAATCTAAAATAAATATGACCTATTCTCCCGAATTACAAGCAAAGATAGACGAACTCGGTCTGAAAAAAGAGAATATCCTTTATATGACTATTGCCAACGTGTTTCTGCACGAAATGCGAAATGGCGAAAAGAATGTAGAATATCGCGATTTGACCGAACATTATCTCCAAAAGTTATTCAAAAAAGACAAATCCGGCAATTATACAGAACCAAAACCGATAAAATACCTGCTTCTTCAAGGCGGTTATTCGCTAAACAGTCCCCGGATGTTAATCGAGTTAAAAGGCTGGGTTATTGATGGGAACAGTTATCCGAATAATTTAGTACAAGGAAATCATATCGTCTATGATGACTGTATCAATCTTTTGCTGGGCGGAATAGCTTACGATAGCGTAAAATTTTCCGTGCTTGTTCCCACCCGGCACAAAGATAAGAAAGAGCGGGAAAAAGTGGAAGTCCGGCACCCGGAATACCTGAAACCGATTAACTTGGTAGAAGTAGCCTACGCCCAAACCGGACGTAGTAAGAAAACAGACAAAATGGGAATGCGTGAAATGCAACAAAAAGCTTACGCTGCGCGTTCCGCCAAGTATTTGCTTATCAAAGCGCCACCGGCTTCGGGAAAATCTCGCGCCTTGATGTTTATTGCCTTGGATAAATTGGTAAATCAAGGAATAAAAAAAGTCGTTGTAGCAGTACCCGAGCGGTCTATTGGTAGTTCGTTCAGTCCTACCGAACTTATTAAACATGGTTTTTTTGCCGATTGGGAAATCAATCCTAAATACAATTTATGTACGCCCGGCAGTGAAAAAAGCAAGGTAAAAGCTTTCGTCAGGTTTCTGGAAAGCGATGAACGAATTCTTATTTGTACACACGCCACTTTACGATTTGCTTATGAGGGAATTCAACCAGTCGACTTAAACGACACGTTGGTGGCGATAGATGAGTTTCACCACGTTTCGGCTGAAGGCGACAACAAGCTGGGAGAAGTGGTAAAAAGTATTATGCAAAACTCCAACGCCCACCTTGTAGCCATGACCGGCTCATACTTCCGTGGCGACAGCGTACCGGTACTGTTGCCCGAAGATGAAGCTAAATTTACAAAAGTAACCTATAACTATTATGAACAACTAAATGGTTACGAGTTCCTTAAATCGCTGGGGATAGGGTATCATTTTTATCAAGGCAGGTATTATAAACAACAGCCCGACACGGGAATTTCCGCGTTGGAAGAAATTTTGGATGAAACAAAAAAGACCATTGTGCATATTCCCAGTGTCAATTCAGCTGAATCTTCCAAGCAAAAACTCGAAGAGGTAAGTCATATCATTGATTGTCTTGGCGAAGTAGAATATCAGGATGAGGAAACGAAAATAATGTATGTAAAAAGCCGGCGAACGGGAAAAATGCTGAAGGTTGCCGATTTGGTAAATGACAATCCGCTATCGCGCGATAAAGTGGTGGCCTATTTACGAGGAGTAAGTAAGCCTGACGATATTGATATTATTATCGCTCTGGGAATGGCAAAAGAAGGATTTGATTGGCCCTTTTGCGAACATGCGTTGACCATTGGTTATCGGGGTTCTTTAACAGAAATTATTCAAATCATAGGGCGCGCCACACGGGATAGCGAAAATAAAACGCACGCGCAGTTTACAAACCTTATCGCTCAACCCGATGCGGTGGATGATGATGTTAAGTTGGCTGTAAATAATATGCTGAAAGCCATTACCGCCTCATTGCTGATGGAGCAGGTTCTCGCACCAAACTTTAATTTCAAACCTTTGTCGTTGAGAGATGAAGATGATATAAAGCTTGATAATGACGACGCTACTATTTATATAAATGGCTTTAAGCTTCCTACGTCCCAACGCGCCAAAGATATTATAGAGGCCGATTTGAATGATTTAAAAGCACGTATTTTGCAAGATGATACTATGCTGCGTGCCATGCCCGGAAACCTTGAACCGGAGGTAATCAATACCGTGCTTATCCCAAAAATCATTCGCGAGGTATATCCCGATTTGAATGATGAAGATGTAGAAGCTGTTAGACAGCACGTTGTAGTAGATTCTGTAATAAAAAATGGCTCAATTGTTGAACAAGGCGGAAAAAAGTTTATCCGTATGGCAGGTAGTTTTGTTAATATTGACGATGTACATATCGATTTGATTGACACCATAAACCCTTTCCAAAAAGCATTTGAAATTTTGTCTAAAAACGTTACGACTTCTGTATTGAAAACAATACAAAATGTAATTAATTTGACAAAAATAGAAATGACAGAAGCCGAAGCAATATTGCTTTGGCCCAAGATTAATGAATGGGTGAAAGAAACCGGAGAAGAGCCAAATATACAGTCGTTTGACGCACGCGAAAGGCGCCTTGCCGAAGGTTTACTGTATATTAGGGAAGAAAAAAGAAAGAGAATGCAAAATGGCTAAAACTTTAGACGAAATATTTGACAGTGATGATTTAGGTTTGCTTGAAGTAAAGGCAAAAGTTAATCCGATTAAAACCGATGAAGATCGACTGATTGATACGTTCTTGGAAATCACCGCTTTTGTTGAAAAAAATGGAAGAGAACCGAATAATTCTTCCATGGCAGAGTATGGACTTTTGTCGAAATTAAAAAGCATACGTGAAAACGAGAAACATAAAATTCTGCTCAAACCTTTTGATAAACATAATTTGTTAGGCGAAGTAAAAATTGAAATAAAATCCATTGACGATATTTTAAGAGAAGATACTCTTGGCTTGCTAAATAGTGAAAGCGATGCCTCACTATACAACTTCAAGCACACTCCAAGACAGACTGATAAGCGTGAAGAAGCTGATTTTATAGCACAACGAAAGCCGTTGAGCGACAAAGAATTTGAAAAATATGAAATTCTTTTTCAGCAAGTTCACAGAGAATTGAAAGATGGCAAAAGGCGTTTGATAGCATTTAAGGATGCGGAGAAAAATCTAATCGAAGGAAATTTTTATCTTGTCGATGGACTTTTATGTTATTTGGAAAGTTCAAACGCTGAGAAAATTTTAAAACAAAACAAATCGGGTGATAGAGTAAGATTAGAAGGACGAACAGTAACTATATTTGAAAACGGGACGAAGTCTAATATGCTATTTCGCTCGTTGGGAAAAGCCATTCTCAAAAACGGAAAAATGGTAACTAACCCCTATACAAGTGCAGGAAATGAATTGTTATCGAATATGGGAATTGTTTCTGAACCTGATGTAGAAAGCGGTTGGATTTATGTGTTACGCTCAAAGCAAAAAAAGCTTAAAGATATTCCAAATCTGTTCAAAATAGGATTTTCTGTAAATAAAGTGGAAGATAGAATTAAGAATGCCGAACAAGAAGCTACTTTTTTATATGCCGGGGTGGAAGTTGTCTCAACTTATCGATGTTTTAATGTGAATACGCATAACTTTGAAAACTTGTTGCATCGTTTTTTTGGAAATGTCTGTTTGAATGTTGATGTCTTTAATAAACAGAATCAACGTATTACACCAAGGGAGTGGTTTATTGTGCCATTAGAAATTGTTGATGAAGCAATTAATATGATTATTAATGGTTCAATTGTGAATTTTAGGTATGATGAAAAAACTCAAAAAATAGTCTTAAAATAACCAAATGATACTTATCACAGGAGCCACAGGCTTGGTTGGCGGACATTTAATTTGGCATTTGCTGCAAGAAAACGAGCAGGTTACTGCTTTGAAAAGGGCTAATTCGGATGTTGAAAGTATAAAAATGATTTTTCAGTGTTATGGAAGTAATCCGGAAGAATATTTTCAAAAAATTATCTGGCGGGAAGGTGATGTGGAAAATTTCAGTAGCTTACTTTCCGCAATGGAAGGAGTAGATTATGTGTATCATTGCGCTGCGATAGTAGATTTAGGTAAAAGCAGTCAAAGATTGATGAATGTGAACGCGGGCGGAACTAAAAATGTAGTTCAAGCGGCTTTGCAACGAAAAGTCAAAAAGCTTTGCTTTGTCAGTTCAATTGCAGCTTTACCGGCAGGAAATAAGTTAGATGTCATTGATGAATTGACACCGTTTGGGGAGAATGAAACAATTTCACTTTATGGAGAGAGCAAACAAATGGGAGAAAAAGCTGTAAATGAGGGCATTGCACAAGGACTTGATGCTGTAATTGTCAATCCCGGCGTAATAATCGGCTATTCAAAAAATAGGACCGGAAGCGGAGAACTTTTCAAGCGAGTAAAATCCGGCATGCCGTTTTATACGAATGGAATTACCGGTTATGTGAATGTGCAAGATGTGGCTGAAGCAATGATTTTGCTGATGAAAAGCAGTGTTCGAAACGATCGATTTATTTTAGTCGGAGAGAATAAATGCCACAAAGATATATTGCAGAAAATCGCAGCTGGCTACGGGAAATTCCGGCCATTTATCGGGATGAGAAAGTCTTTGATTTATATTGCATGGGTTTTAGAAATCCTTGGAAAATTATTCCTGACTTGTCCCTTTTAGTGCGGTGGAAATAATTTCTGCAATATTTCTCTCATTTTTGTTGTCGGTTCAGCTTTTACGATTGCTATCTTGTTTGTAATTTTATTGAGTAGTTGTCCATCGACTA
>JAAYIT010000231.1 GCA_012523295.1 Porphyromonadaceae bacterium
CGTATGGAACACGCCATTAATCATTTCCTTAGGTTTAAGACTATTCTTAAATGGCTGTTTCATATTTTGACTTTTAGTTTATAGATTGATAGATGATAGAATTACTTAATGTCAACAAAGATACGAACAGGAAGAGAAATATGGAAACTTAACTTTTTTTTATTTCCATTTTTTGCTGATTCGAATTCGAATCTTCATAAAATAAAACACTTGTATTTCAATTCTGTTTAATTAAAGAAATATTTCATTAATTAATTTCTTTTTCCTTTCAAAATTCAATAATAATGAGTACTTTTGTACTCTCGAAAATAAAATTCTTAAACTATTATAACATAAACATTATGAGCTTTTTAACAAACGACAAATTAGTTATTTTGGGAGCTGCCGGAATGATTGGTTCCAATATGGCGCAAACCGCCGCTATGATGCGTCTGACTCCTAATATCTGTCTTTATGATCCATTCCCTACAGGGTTGGAAGGTGTAAATGAAGAAATTCGCCATTGTGGATTCGATGGTCTGAATGTGACTTTTACAGACGATATCAAAGAAGCATTGACCGATGCCAAATACATTGTTTCTTCCGGTGGAGCGCCGAGGAAAGATGGTATGACTCGTGAAGACTTATTAAAAGGAAACTGCGAAATTGCCGAGCAATTAGGAAAAGACATCAAAGCATATTGTCCCGACGTAAAGCATGTGGTTATTATCTTCAACCCGGCTGATATTACAGGCTTGGTAACTTTGATGCACAGTGGTTTGAAACCAAATCAAGTAACTACACTTGCCGGATTGGACAGCACGCGCCTTCAAAGCGAACTGGCAAAACATTTCGGAGTGCTTCAGAGCGAAGTGACGAATACACGCACTTATGGTGGTCATGGTGAAACAATGGCTGTTTTTGCATCAACCGCGAAAGTGAAAGGAACGCCTCTTCTTGATCTTATCGGAACAGATAAACTGACCAATGAAGAGTGGGCAGCCATGAAAACCCGAGTTACAAAAGGTGGTGCGAATATTATCAAGCTTCGTGGACGCTCGTCTTTCCAAAGTCCATCATACGTTTCAATCGAAATGATACGCGCAGCTATGGGTGGTGATGCATTCCGCTGGCCTTCAGGATGCTACGTGAGCAATGGTGAGTTTGACCATATCATGATGGCAATGGAGACTACACTTGACAAAAACGGTGTCTCTTACGGCGAACTGAAAGGAACAGAAGAAGAAATGAACGACCTGCGCTCAAGCTACAAACATCTTCGAGCATTGGTAGATGAAGTGATAGGATTTGGAATTCTCCCGGCTTATGAAGACTGGAATAAATTGAATCCGAATATAAAGTAAATTTAGATTTTAAATCAGGAAAAATTTAAATTTCTAAGAAAGTATATTTATTAAAATAGAAGGAAAAGGGAGATCGAAAGATTTTCCTTTTTTCTTGTTTCAAGTAGGTTTTTATATACTATCATTACACTTTGGAAAGTTGCGTTTACTGTTGATTTTCATTAACTTTAAATATATTAAAAGACGGCTTAAAGCCTTTCTTTTTTTTATTTTGAAAAACAATCTATGTTGATTCGATGTTATAACAGTGGAAAATAAGAAGACAATGAGTCTTATAGTAGCTTGATAAAAATGAACAGAATTTATATATTCGTTAATAAAATTTTCTGAAACGAATCGTTCTAAAATCATTTTTTTAATTATTTAATTTCTAAATTAATCATGTCTGACGAAATATTATATGAAGTAACTTCGAGTGAGTATAAATACGGATTTACTACTGATATTGAAACCGATATTATCCCGCCTGGGCTTAATGAGGATGTTATTCGGCTTATTTCAAAAAAGAAAAATGAGCCGGATTGGATGCTTGAGTATCGGCTGAAAGCATATAGAACTTGGTTGAAAATGGAAATGCCAAATTGGGCGTATCTGAATATTCCGGAATTTGATTATCAGGCGATATCCTACTTTGCGGCGCCAAAGAAAAATGCACCGAAAAGCTTGGATGAAGTTGATCCTGAGTTGTTGAGGACTTTTGAGAAATTAGGAATTCCTCTTGAAGAACAAAAAGCGCTTTCCGGAATGGCTGTTGATGCTGTAATGGATAGTGTTTCGATTAAAACAACTTTCCAGGATACGCTGGCTGAGATGGGAATTATTTTCTGCTCATTCAGTGAAGCAGTCCAAAAACATCCTGATTTGGTGCAGAAATACATGTCAACCGTCGTTCCTATTGGCGACAACTTTTTTTCAGCGCTCAATTCAGCTGTTTTCAGCGATGGTTCGTTTGCCTATATCCCTAAAGGGGTTCGTTGTCCGATGGAGCTTTCTACCTATTTCCGTATCAACGCGGCAAACTCAGGGCAGTTTGAAAGGACGTTGATAGTTGCAGAGGAAGGTAGCTATGTTTCCTATCTTGAAGGCTGTACCGCGCCTCAGCGTGATGAGAATCAGCTCCACGCGGCGATTGTGGAAATTGTAGCCATGAAAGATGCTGAAGTAAAATACTCTACTGTTCAGAACTGGTATCCGGGCGATAAAGATGGAAATGGAGGTGTTTACAACTTTGTGACCAAGCGCGGACTTTGCAAGGGAGAAGGATCGAGAATTTCTTGGACTCAGGTTGAAACCGGTTCCGCTATTACATGGAAATATCCCTCTTGTATTCTAATGGGTGATAACTCATCGGCTGAGTTTTATTCTGTAGCGGTAACGAATCATCATCAGCAAGCCGATACCGGCACAAAAATGATTCATATCGGAAAAAACACCACTAGCCACATCCTTTCCAAAGGTATTTCTGCCGGAGTGAGCAATAACAGTTACCGCGGACTTGTACGTGTAAATCCGAAAGCTGAAAACGCGCGAAATTTCTCGCAATGTGATAGTTTGTTACTTGGAGATAAATGTGGTGCGCATACATTCCCGTATATGGAAGTGAGCAATGATTCAGCCATTGTGGAGCATGAAGCAACTACTTCAAAAATTAGTGAAGACCAGATTTTCTATTGCAACCAGCGTGGAATTGATACTGAAAAAGCGGTTGGTTTGATTGTGAATGGTTATGCGAAAGAAGTGCTTAAAAAACTTCCAATGGAATTTGCCGTAGAAGCACAAAAATTATTGGCTATTACGCTTGAAGGAAGTGTGGGGTAAGTCACCTCATCATCTCTTTCCGTCAGCTGACGGTAGAGGGTAAGAGTGGTAAGCGAAAGTGTCACACTTATTAAACGATATAAAGGCAATTGATATTTTCAGATATTACAAATCATTAAAAAACAATTTTATAAATTTCCAAAAACCCCCTATATTTTTGGAAATTCCTCCTTTAGGGGGTTAGGGGGCAGATCTATGTTACAAATAAAAAACTTACATGCCTCAGTAAATGGCAAAGAGATATTGAAAGGTGTGAATTTGACCGTAAATAAAGGAGAAGTTCATGCCATAATGGGTCCGAACGGATCCGGGAAATCGACTTTAGCGTCTGTCATTACCGGAAATCCGGCATTCGAAATCACAAAAGGTGAAATCCTGTTTGAAGGAAAATCGATAAACGACTTAGCTCCTGAAGAGCGTGCCGCTGAAGGGATATTTTTAAGTTTTCAATATCCGATTGAAATTCCGGGAGTGAGTATGGTGAATTTTATGCGAGCATCAATTAATGATTTGAGAAAATCGAGAGGTGAAGAGCCAATATCAGCTTCCGAATTTTTGAAGTTAATGCGTAAGAAAAAAGAATTGATTGAAATGGACAGCCAATTGACAAACCGCTCTGTTAATGAAGGTTTTTCAGGAGGAGAGAAGAAAAAAAATGAAATTTTTCAAATGGCTATGCTCGATCCTAAATTAGCAATTTTAGATGAAACTGACAGTGGATTGGACATTGACGCTATTCGTGTAGTTGCAAATGGGGTAAATAAGTTGAAAACTCCGGACAATGCAAGTATTCTTATTACACACTATCAACGTCTGCTTGACTATATTATTCCGGACTTTGTACACGTTTTAAGTGATGGGAAAATTGTTAAAACAGGAGATAAAGAGCTTGCGCTTGAGCTGGAAGAAAAAGGATACGACTGGCTGAAAGGCTAAAAGAGAACGAAGACGATAGACTTAGAGAGAAGGCAGATAGATTAGATGGAATATCATATAATATGCTGATTGCCAGCTTATTAAAAGTTAACATATAACAACGCTTATACGGCAATTTCGCTAAAACAGTGTAAATAAGAAAATCTAATTTGGTAAGGCGACATTATCTATCGTTTTGAAAGAATAAATTTGAATTAATAAAACTATGACAAATATAAGTAACACAGCCCCTTTGAAAGAGCAATCTATCGCAACAGACGTGAATGGAGCTAAGGTAACTGAACAAGATTATATTGAGCTTTACGAACAAAATTACGAATTAATTAAGAAAAATTCGGCTAAAGCGCTCAATCTCATTCGTGAAAAAGGATTTGAGAATTTTAAAGAATTTGGATTCCCGACACCCAAGTTGGAAAGTTACAAATATACAGATATTCGCGAACCTCTAAAAGTTGATTATGGGCTGAATTTTAAACGTTTGAATTTTCCTATTAACACAAGTGAAGTATTCAAATGTGATGTTCCCGGAGTTTCGACACACTTATATTTTGTGGTGAATGATACGCTGTTGGCAGCTGACAACAAGAGAAACAAACCGCTTCCTGAAGGCGTAATTATTACAAGCTTGTCTGAAGCATCAGAAAAACATCCGGAATTGGTAGAAAAATACATTGGTAAATTGTCTGAAAATCAAAAAGATGAGATGGTTTATTTCAATCATGCTTTTGCTCAGGATGGATTTTTCATTTATGTTCCAAAAAATGTTCAGATTGACGGGCCGATTCAAATCATTAATGTGTTGCGTGCTGATGTTGATTTTATGCTAAACAGCCATAATTTAGTCATCATAGAAGAAGGAGCGAAAGCGCAGGTGTTAGTGTGTGATCATACAAGGGATGATGTTCGTTTTTTTTCTAATCGAGTGACTGAAGTTTTTGTCAAAGAAAATGCTACATACGAGCATTACAAAATGGAGAATGTAAGTACAAAAACCACCGATGTAACATCACTATTAATAGATCAGGAGCAAAACTCGAATGTGCTTGGCAATTTATTGACTCTCCACAACGGAATTACACGAAATAACGTAGAAATAGATTTGGATGGCGAGAACTGTGAAACTTATCTCTGTGGAATCGTGCTTTCCGATCAAAATCAGGCAACGGACAATCACACTTCTATTATTCACAATCAACCGAATAGCCACAGTACAGCGCTTTTCAAGTATATCTTAGACGAAGAATCAAAAGGTGGTTTTACCGGAAGATTATACGTAGCGAAAGATGCTCAAAAATCACTCGCTTACCAGACAAACAAGAATATCTTAATGAAGCGTACTGCTAAAATGCGTACCAAACCGCAATTGGAGATTTATGCTGACGATGTGAAGTGTTCGCATGGCGCAACTATCGGTCAATTAGATGAAAATGCACTATTCTACCTTCGTCAACGTGGAATTTCTGAAAAAGAAGCTAAAACATTGCTTATGTATGCATTCGCAGCCGATGTGCTTGAACATATCAATATCAGCGCATTGAAAGATCGGATGAAGATATTGATAGAGAAGAGATTACGCGGTGAATTGACAAGACACGAAGGATGTATGCTTTGCTAATAGAGCGTACAATTTCAGTTCATGTTCTTTCTTCTTTAAAATCAGGCATGGCAACAAAACCATCAAACATAAAATCACTCGAAACCGGAACCGGCAAGAGTTGGGAATATTGGTTGGAATTTCTGGAGAGTATCAATGCCAAGGAACTTCCGCATGATGAAATCGCTCGAAAAGTGCATGCGCACGGCGCCAACGAATGGTGGAGTCAAGGAGTGACTGTGGCTTACGAACAACACATTGGACGACGCATTCCGGGGCAAACTTGTGATGGTGATTTTCAGGTTACGGTAAGCAAAACCATCCTTGGGAACATGGATGAAGCTTTGGAAAAATGGGTAAAAAAAGTGGAAGGAATAACTGAATTTGACGGAGTGAAAATCACCCGCGAACCCGCCATAAGCCAAACTGAAAAATGGCGTTACTGGCGCTGTGGATTGGAAGATAAATCCAAAATCAGCGTCAATATCCAAACCAAGCCCGGCGGTGTAAAGTCCTCACTTGCCATCAATCACGATAAAATTCAGGAAGCCGGAGGTGTAGAAAAATGGCGGGCATTTTGGAAAGCGTTTGAAGTGAAATGAATTAATATAACGGTTTGAAGAGTGATTCTTAAAACCGTTTTATTTTTGCTGTTTTATCAGTTTGGCTATCTGCTCCAACCACTCCATATCTGTCTTATCAAGGACATCAAAGCGTTCGCTATCCACATCCAACACGGCAAAAACATCGTTATTCTCATCAAAAACCGGAACAACTATCTCTGAAACTGACGCACTGCTGCAAGCGATGTGTCCGGGGAACTTATTCACATTGGGAACGAAAATCGAGCGTTTTTCTTTCCAACTCGTTCCGCAAACCCCTTTCCCAAACCTGATTCGAGTGCAAGCAATCGGGCCTTGAAAAGGTCCGAGAACCAGTTCATTCCCTTTTACCAAGTAAAATCCCACCCACCACCAACCGAAAACTTCTTTTAGCGCCGAGGCTATGTTAGCCATATTGGCGATTAAGTCCGTTTCATTCTCGACAAGGGCTTTGATTTGCGGATAGATTTCCTCATATACAGCGTTTTTTGGCTGATTAGGTGTAATGATAAGCGTTTCCGGCATTATTCAGGCGATTTGTTTTTTGCAAAGGTAGTATAATTATTTTTTCTCCCGGTAAGTATTTTTCCTAACTTTGTTGTCCTTTACTGTAAACGGCACAAAATGACGACAGAAAAACTATTTTGGCAGATAGCAGAGGATGACAAAGAGGCGTTCAATACGCTTTTCCGGGCGTGGTACGAACGGCTCTGTCGCTTTGCCATGCATTATTTAGACAGTCGGGGCGATGTAGAAGAGGTTGTTTCTGATGTGTTTGTTGCCCTTTGGCAAGGTAGAAAGTCACTTGATACTGTAAAAAAAGCAGAAACTTATCTTTTTGTGGCTGTGAAAAATCGTTGTTACAATTATCACCGAAAAATAGTTCCGTTCAGCGTGGATATCGAAGAGCAAACCGATATAGAATCCACTACCGAAAATCCGCAGCAAAATCTTGAAAAAGAAGAACTTTTCGCGAAGTTGGATGCGTTGGTGGAAGCCCTTCCTGAGCAACGGCGATTGATTTTCAAAATGATAAAAGAAGACGGGCTTACTGCCAAACAAACCGCTGAAATTCTTAATTTATCAGTTCGAACAGTAGAAAGCCAAATTTACAAAGCCATAAAAACGCTCGAAAAGGAAATAACGGCTTATCTCGGCTATTCACCCCGAAAAATAAGGAATACGAAGTTAAGAAATGAGTTGATGGGGTTGTTGTGGTAGAAATTCTAAGTTTTTACAACTACTTCAAGGGTTTTCAACCACTCCAGATATCATTAATGTTTTCAACTACTTCAAGGGTTTTCAACCACTTAAAGAGTTGTAATTTTAACATATATCATGGATTATATTCTTCAAAAGTCAGGCATATTGTGGAATACGTTCCACAAAAAGAGTTAAAAATCATTAACCCACCGTTTTTGTAATCTCAATATGCAGTCCGAGTGCGTTCATAACCCGGTAAAAAAAACCGACACTGGGATTTATCAATCCGTTCTCAATTTTTGAGATATAGGATTTGTTTACTCCTAATTTTTCCGCTAATTCTTGTTGGGTCATTTTCTCACTTTTACGCGCGTCCAAAATCACTTGTCCGGTGTAAAAAGCATATGCCTGCTCATCAAACTTTGCACGTTCGGGAGTACCGTGTTCGCCGTATTCTTTGGCAAGAATAGCGCTGTAATCTGTAATTTTATTGTTTTTTGCTTTCATAATATTCATTTTTTATCTTTAGAGCTTTTTCTATTTCTTTTTTAGGAGTCTTTTGTGTTTTCTTTTGAAAGCCATTGAATAAAACCACTATTCTCCCTGCATCAAAAATGAAAAACACTCGGTAAATCTTGCTTTCGTATTCTAATCTCAATTCATACAATCCATCAATAAGATGTTTTATGAACTTTGAGGGAACTCTGTCTTGGGTTTCTAAGAGAGAGAGAGAAGGTACTTCAATTTATCCCGTTCTTATCCCCTAAGGTTCGGACAAATTCATGGTAATAATTTCCAAATGCGATTATCTTCCTTTTCATTCTGCAAATATAATATAAAGTTGCAATATCATGCAACATTATATCGAATGTTTTTCCCAAAAACATTTTTTCTCAAAAAAATCCAACCCAAGTAAGTACTTTCCTAAAATCCCGTGTCCATATATATGAATGCTTGAAGAGTGAAGTTTCAAGCACGAAGTGCTAATGATATTCAATCAACTATAAACTCTTACGAGAAAAAATACTCTGTATTTCGAGCTTTCATCTTATTGTTTCATTTTTCTAATCGAACGCACTCCGTAGTAAGTCCCCCTTTTGGGGGATTTAGGGGGCTTAACCAACTCAAAAATGAATAAATCCACATTCCTTTCCTTGCTGGCAAAGATGTCGGCGGGAACGATAACCGAAAAAGAAAATCTACGCTTGGAGAGCGCGATGGCTGAAAACGCCTATTTTCGAAGCATTTACCAAGAATTTAGCTACTACATGGCGCAAAAAACGCCTTTTGAAACAGATATAGAAGCGAAATTAGAAGAAATTTGGGAAAAAATTGCACAGGAAATGCCCGCGCCGGAAATCCGCGTGATGCCCAAACGCACCGTGCCGATGTGGATACGGGTGGCGTCGGTGGTGTTGTTAGTGATTGGAACCGGATTTTTTCTGATAAATAATTTCCGAAGTGATGCCCGGCTTTACTCGCAACGCATTTCAGCGGACACGGAGAAGCTCTTTGTTACGCTTGACGACGGCACACAGGTGTGGCTCAATGAAAATTCATCCATTGAGTACAACGATGATTTTGGAGCGGAAAAAAGAGAACTCAAACTCACAGGAGAAGCATTTTTTGACGTAGCCCACAATGCCGAAGTTCCATTCCAAGTGCATGCTCAGAACGTGGATGTAAGGGTAAAAGGGACGGCTTTCAACGTGAATGCCACCGAAAACGGCAAAGTAGAAGTGGCGCTGCTGCGCGGCTCCGTGGCGGTAAGCTCTAAGAAACTTAAAAACAAGGAAATCCTGCTGAAACCCAACCAGCGCCTGACGATGCGGAACGGTGAAAAAACGGGGTTAGACACAATAATCCGACCGCAGTTAGCCCAAAGCGCGGACACTATTCCGAATGATGTGAAATGGACAAACAAGCAGTTGAATTTCAATCGTGAAAAACTGAGTAACCTCGCTCGTCTGATGGAAAACAGATACGGTGTGCAGATTACCATTGTAAGTGAAACACTTAAATCGCAACGCTTTACAGGAACTATCTCGGATGAAAGCCTCTCGGAAATGCTCGAAGCGCTACGGCTTTCGTATCCGTTTGAGTATGAAATTGTGGGGAAAAGGGTGGTGATAAAAGCCCCCTAAATCCAAGCCCCCTTTCCTTTCGGGACTTTCCCCACAAGGGGAAGAATTTAGGGGGACTTTATTAGCCAAACCGAGGGTGTCGCTCCGAGCGACACCCTCGATAAAAATCACAAAAAATACAAACGTAAATTACAAGAAATGAAATCTCAAAATATAATCAAATTAATTTTATCATTTTTCTCAGACTGTCAAAAAAGCACCTGTCTCGTCCTAAAAAACCGTTACAATTTTTTTAGGACTAATCAGTAACATGATAACCCAAATCTTCTCATTAAAGATGGATTTCCGAAGGGGTAGGAACTTACTTCACCACTACTTTTTGCACACCGTTTCCGATGCGTACAACATAAATATTGGGCTCCAATTCGCCGATTTGAAAATGAGTTGTATCAATATTTACATCGCGTATAAGCGAACCTTGCAAGCTATATACTTGTGCTTTCAATGTTTGTGCGGTTGTCTTAGAAGAAGATAATATATGTATTACTCCCTTACTACTCCACAACGTTATGCCTTGTTCGGTGAGAGAAACAAGCCCGGTGTTTCCAGTCAATTTTACTGTAGCACCCTTTGCTTCTAATAAGGCTTTGAATTCTTCCGCTCTTTCTTTGGGAAGATCTTTTGCCAATACTACGGGTGCGGCATCTACCAAGTTTTTGGCTTCTTTTAACCCTATACCAAGAAAGTCTCTCACCACGTAAATGACTTCCAGCTTATTATTACCTGCATTCTCTAATACTACTGAAAGTGTAGTCGGTTCTTCAGGAGGAGTCTCAAGTCCAATTAATACTGTAGCACCCTTTGCTTCCAGTAAGGTTTTGAATTCTTCCGCTTTTTCTTTAGTAAGACCCTTTGCCAATACTACGGGTGCGGCATCTACCAAGTTTCTGGCATCTCCTAACGTTATACCAAGAAAGTCTCTCACCACTCGAATGACATCCAGCTTATTATTACCTGCATTCTCTAATTTAACTTCATAGAGTTTGTCTATTACGAGTTTGTCTATTACTACTTCGTTTTTTACCAGCGCTCCATTGATCGCTACGCCTTTCAGCGATGAGTCGTAAGCTGCCCCCACGGGAGATGTTATTCCATAATCATTGCCTGTTATCGTCAATGAGGCGATATCGATTATTGAACCATCTGATTTTCCCGTCATTTTAACCACACTCCTATCAATATATAAAGCGGTGCTCTTATTGCCTGCGATTCCCACTTCTCCATCGCCTATTAAAGTGCATCCTCCTTCAATACGCAGTTCAGAGCCGTTACAGTAAATAGCATCATACTCTGCTTCAATTTTTAAAATATCAGCATCTGTATAGCCTTTGATTGAACCCGAGTACTCAAAATTAACCCCGGTCATTCCACTAATTATTTTGTTTTCGTTTTTTAAATTAATTTTCAAACCATTTATTTTGCTTGAAATACCGTAATTCACTTCAGGATTATTGATGGTTGCTCCATCAAGCGTTAGTGTATTGGTGTTTTCGTTAAATGATATTGTACCAGAAATACCGGAGTCGGTGCCTCCGATTAAATCATAATTTGAAGTTGTAACACGGACACCCGCTACCCAAAGCGGATAAGGGAAACCTTCTTCTTCGAACTTAGAGAATGCTTTCCACTGGTTCGCTTTTTTATAAAACTCTACGGAGTTTAAGGGAACGTGGAGCGTGCAGTTTTTTATGTTATCAAAATTATAAAACACCCCAATGATTATAGGATCAAAACCATCATAGCGTTCTTCATCCATTTCGATTTTAGAAGGATCAGGAGCTTTACAGTAAATTGTACTTAAACTATTCGTTTTTTGAAACATCCTTTTCCCTAAAAATTCTATGGTAGATGGGAGAGTTATTGTAGTTAATCCGGGACATGAAGCAAAAGCTATTGCCTGAATTCTTTTAACCCCTTCAGGGACTTCAACTTCAACTAATCCGGTACCATTAAACGCAGCTAAACCGATTTCTGTAAGAGATTCCGGCAAATCTACAGAAGTCAATGCGGCACATTTAAATAGAGCTCTTTCCCCGATTCCGACTACAGTGTAGGTTTGGTTTTGGTAAGTAACGGATGGCGGTATAACAAGATGCCCTTTAGGCTTGTTATTGTCGCTGGAATAAACCTCTGAACCATCATAGTATTCAATTTCACTACTTACTTCCACAAGTTTAGCCACATTATGAGTTATTTTGTAATAGACACGATTTTCGCCACTCATAGCCGAAAAATCATACACTGAGTTTTGAGCTGTAAATAAGTTTACACATAGGAAAATGAAGGATAAGGTTGTAATAATTTTTGGTTTCATAGCTTTTTATTTTAACGTTTTGGCATTATTGTTACAGAGTATTAAGTCTCTTGTGAAAATATCTTACCAATTTGCTTTATTAGACTATTCTTGTCAAAGATAAGTTAATTTTTTAATTATTTCAATTAATTTTTTAAATATTTGATATTTTAATTAAATTAATTTGTTAATTGGCTGTTAATTAGTGTTTTACTCTAATGCAGAATGTCGAAATCAATGAGAAGACCATTAACGTTAGCAATTTAATAGATGATGATTTATTAGTAGAAGAGTATTTGTTTCTTTAGTAAAATTCGAATAGTAATATTTGAAAAATAAAATATCAAATTTTTCAAGAAAGCAAAACATGAAGGAATAAGGAAATCATTAAGAATTCCATTAAGATAAAGCACTAAATTCCCTTAACTCCATAACCATTTCTTAATGATTTAGAAACAAAAACAGCGATACAGATAATGGAATGTTTTTATAAATGCCAAAAAGTCAACAACTATTTCAAGAGTTGTCAACCACTTGAAAAGCTGAAATACAAAAACACCAACCTTACAAATAGTTACGGACTTTTGTAAAAATTGAGAAAGTAGTAACTGCTACTTATTTCTACATTCTGAAATAAATAGTAACTTTACGCATCGTAAAACTTCAAAACGTTATAACTATGAAAACAACCTATTATCTCCGATTTCTCGCTTTATTAGCTTTACTGATTGGCATTTCAACTGCAACCGTTTATGCTCAGCCAAAAAAAGCAGCTAAAAGGCTTTCGAAGCAGGAAGTCTTTTTCAAAAATGTAGAAAAACTTAAACCCTCGATGAGCCAAGCCGACGTGAGAGGCATTATGGGCGATCCATATAAATTATCCTTTGATCAAAATGATGACTGAGAATTAAAGGAAAGTATTTTTTATCAAATAGAAGTTTGGTCAGGAAGATGGACACTTGTAATCTATGAATGTAAGTTCAAGAATGATAAATTAGTAGCAATAAAGCAAAAAGAATATCTCCATCTGAAAGAATATCCGATTGAATTGTGATAGCGGTTTTAACCAAAAAGTAGCAGCTACTTCTGAAGTAACTGCTACTTAAAAACTCTCTCTTCAACTTGTTTTTTGACGTTTTGTTTACTGCCGCGTTATCTGCACAATCTTCGTTGCTTCACGGGTTTCATTTCGGAGTTTCACCTGGTTAACTACTTTTTCCGCAATATCACGGAAGGCATTGGATACCACCGTGTTTTCATTGAAAGCTACCGGTGTACCGGCGTCTCCGCCTTCGCGGATGGATTGAACAAGCGGAATTTGACCTAAAAGCGGAACGTTCATCTCTTCAGCAAGATTTTTTCCACCGTCTTTCCCAAAGATATAGTATTTGTTTTCAGGAAGTTCGGCAGGTGTAAACCAAGCCATATTTTCAATAATTCCAAGTACCGGCACATCCACTTTGTCTGCAGAAAACATGCTGATACCTTTACGGGCATCTGCGAGAGCCACGTCCTGAGGCGTAGTTACGGCAATTGCACCGGTAATTCCCATGGTTTGTACGAGTGTTAGGTGAATATCGCCTGTTCCGGGCGGAAGATCCATGATGAAATAGTCGAGTTCGCCCCACTTAGCATCGGATATCAGCTGTTTCAGGGCATTACTCGCCATTGGACCTCGCCAAACGAGCGCTTCATCCGGATTCACGAGAAACCCGATCGAGAGCATTTTTACACCGTATTTTTCAAGAGGAAGAATTATTTGTTTTCCGTCTGTTTCTTCCACATAAATTTCTTCTCGCTCTACACCAAACATTTTTGGTAACGAAGGTCCGTGAATATCGGCATCGAGCAATCCTACTTCATAGCCAAGTGCACCTAAAGCAATTGCCAGATTGGACGCAACGGTCGATTTACCGACTCCGCCTTTACCCGAGAAAACCGCGATAATATTCTTTACATTTGGCAAAATAGAAACCGGTTTTGGCTTTGGTTTCGGTTTTTCTATTGCCGTGATATTTCCTTTGATATCAATATCTTCACTTATATAAGTGAGAATGGCTGCTTCTGCCGCTTTTACCACAGACTTTGCAAACGGGTCGTTTTGTTTCTCAAATTTGATTGAAAAACTGACTTTATTTCCATCGATTCGTATATCGTCCTGCACCATATTCATCTCCACAATGTCTTTTCCTGAACCGGGATAACGCACATTTTTCAGTGCTTCGAGTATTAAATTGGGGTATAATGTCATTCTATTTTCGATTTAACAATTTACAATTTACGATTGAAAAAGAAGCAACAGCTTCAGGTATTCTAATTCAAATTACAGATTAACAACTTAACTAACCTCTTCTTTCTCTCTTAAAACTCCGATACGAATCTTTCTCAATTTCGATTTCAGGTTCGATAAACTCCGCTTTTTGTTGCGGAATAAAGCGAAGGTATTTGATTGTAATTCCACGTTCAAGCCATTGTTTTTCGTAGTAGGTTTTAATGCCGAGAATGGGATTTACGTCAGATTCTGAGTAAATATCTTCAATTAATTTTTCTACCGGGAATTGATTTTCAGCAATCATGGCTCTTGTGTAGGTGAACATAAAATTGCTGTCGGTTTTCAAATGAATAACTCCATCGGGCTTCAAAAAGTTCAGATAAATTTTCATGAAATTTGTTGAAGTTAGTCTTTTGTTGACCTTTTTCATCTGAGGGTCGGGGAAGGTAAGCCAGATTTCATTCACTTCGTTTTTACTGAAAAAATGGTGAATCATCTCAATATCTGTTCGTATAAACGCCACATTTTTAAGCTCTTGCTGAAGCGCTTGCTTTGCTCCTGTCCAGATCCGGGCACCTTTGATATCGACTCCGATGTAGTTGTTTTCTGGAAATTTCTTCGCTAATTCTACCGTGTATTCTCCTTTTCCACAACCCAACTCCAAAACAATCGGATTTGAATTTTTGAAAAAGGTTTCGTTCCATTTTCCCTTCATGTCAAATTCGCTTCCGGTAAGTAAAGTTCTTGAAGGAACTTGGAAAACATGTGGAAAGGTTTCTAACTCAGCGAATTTCGCTAATTTATTTTTTGCCATCTATCAATGTTGAATAAGGAAAAACTAAAAACTCTGCTAACTCCTTACTGTCTTACTAATTCAACTCTCACCCCTATTTCTTTAATGCCTGTCAATACGCTGTCGCGCATCCCGTGTCCGATTTTCAGTTGATAATTTCCGGTGTCAGGAATGAGAATTTGTTGTTTGTAAAATATAGGCATCTCTTTTATAGCATTGCCCGAACCGAGCCATTTGCCGTACTGGTCGGCAAGATAGCATTCGATGGTGTCTTTTGTGACAACACTGTCCGGATTGGTATTTTCTAAGAATAACCAGAAATTCTGATAGGGATAATTCCCGAAATGACGAACGTGAATGAATATGTCGTATTTGGAAATTGTATCTTCAATATTATAATCAAAAACGAGCAAACTATCTTTATCCCAACCGCTTGTCGGAATCGGATTGTATCTGAAATAGACTTCGTTCTGATTGCACGCGGTGAATGCGACTATCAAAAACAAGCCGATAACTAATTTGCTAATTTTCATACGATTATAGTTTGTTTTTTAACTCTAAGGACGTATGGAACACGCCATTAACCAATCTCTTGGGTTTGAGATTTATCTTAAATGGCTGTTTCATATGTTTACTATTTTTATATCTATCCGCAAAGTATCCTAAAATCAATCCAAAGGCTCAAATCTGACATAGGGTCTAACCGCTCCAGGCGGTTTGACCCATTGTGGATAAAAAATGCATCAAACGTCTTGAAGCCGTTAGATGCTATGTTTGTTATTATCGCAAATTTATTAGGACGAAATGCGGATAATCAATTTTATTTTTAAATTAAGGACGTATGGAACACGCCATTAATCATTCTCTTGGGTTTGAGACTTATCTCAAATGGTTGTTTCATTCTGATTTGAATTGTTACGATTGTTTCTTTTGTTTCTTCTCCTATTATTCCCGCTTCTGCTTTCAGTAGTTTTACTTTCGTCTTTTTTGTTTTTACTCTTTCTGCTTCTGCCGGAGTATTTCCTTTTTTGGTCATCAAATCGGTTTACACTGTCTTGTCCCACAGCATTTTGATAATCGACTTTCTTTTCTTTCACATCTTTCAGCTCTTCTAAGTGCTCAGGTTTATGACCTTTTTTATTCATCCAAATCACAGCTTTTGCTCGGTCTGCATGTATTGTTACTAAGTTTGCCGGGATGTTTTTGTCTGTAGAATATGTTATTAAAGCTTTGAAAATATCGGTTTTGAAGTGGTAGTAGGTGTTTGTAGTCGTTTCTAATTCGATTTCTTTAGAAGGTAAATCTTTTTGAGCCTCTATATACATATCCAACTCGTAGTTTAGACAGCACTTCAGTTTCCCGCAAAGCCCGGCAAGTTTCTGTGGATTGAGTGAAAGATCCTGATAACGAGCGGCGCTCGTAGATACTGTTTGGAAGTTTGTAAGCCAAGATGAACAGCATAGTTCACGCCCGCAAGGTCCTATTCCGCCCACTCGTCCCGCTTCTTGCCTTGCTCCGATCTGTTTCATTTCTATTCTTACGTGAAAAGTCTCGGCAAAAACTTTTATCAGTTGACGAAAATCGACACGCTCATCGGCAATGTAATAGAAAATGGCTTTATTTCCGTCGCCTTGATACTCCACATCACTGATTTTCATGCTCAAATTCATATTCGCGGCAATCTGTCGTGATTTTATCATCGTGTCCTGTTCTTTCGCTTTTGCTTCATGGTATTTCTCCATGTCCGCATCACGAACTCGACGGTAAATTTTCTTAATTTCGTATTTGTTCAGATCGATATTGTACTTCTTCATCTGAAGCAATACCAACTTTCCTACAAGCGTGACTTCTCCAATATCGTGTCCGGGAGATGACTCCACCGCCACCATGTCACCTTTCCGAAGGTCAAGGTTATTTACATTTTGATAAAATCCTTTTCGTGTACTTTTGAATTGAACTTCCACGTAATCGCTTGATTTTACAGTCTCAGGCAGATCGCTGAGCCAATCATACACACTTAGTTTTTTATTTGATGTACCGGTGCAGCCGCCACAGCTAATTCCACCACCACCTATATAATATCCGTAATCCATTATGTTGTATTTTAAGTGCCTGCTTTGGGAGCAGGGGCAAGCCTGTTGTCAGACTTGAATATATATTGATTTTCTGTTTTTTTGTTTTTTTATCGAAAACGCGTACACAAACCATAGTAAGCTCATTCATGTATTCCTAAGCAAACATTCAGCACAGGATTATTTTTTCAAAAGCATAATTATTTTCAGCACTAAATCAAAGAAAATCATCTTCGCGTTTACGTTTTGCTCAATATGGCGTTCGGCTAACGCTAATTCTTTGACTAAATCCTCCACATTTCGTTCATTTATGAAAGGTGAAAAATTTTTCGAAAATTCACTTTCATAATCGGTCATGTAGTTCAGCTGCGGATGTTTCAGGTTATTAATAAAATTCTCCCGAACCATTCCCTGCGCGTAAATCAAAAACTGTTTTTGTCTTTCTCTCCCGATGTCTGCTGACGCGATATCTTCCGACCATTTCTTCAAAGTTTTTAGCGAAGCATGATCTTTTCGGTTGCCTACCATCCAAGCCAAACGCATAATTTCCACAAAGCGGTCGAAATTTAATCTTTGGGCTACGCTGTCATTCAATAAGTTGAATGCTTTCAGCAAACTTCCATCGGAAATCCTGGCAGCATTTTTAATTTCTGTTGAAGATTTTTCAGGAAATTTCTTTTCCAACGCATCTGCAATTTCAATTTCTTCTAATCGTGGAATCTTGATTTGCTGCGTTCTTGAAAGAATCGTGGTGATAATTCGATCCGGATTATTTGAGACCAACAGAAAAACGGTAAATTCCGGTGGCTCTTCAAGGATTTTCAACACTTTGTTTGCGCATGCTTCGTGCATCAATTCCGGCAGCCAAATAATCATCACTTTGTATTCGCTCTCGTAGGTTTTCAGACTTAATTTCCGCAGAATCTCAGAGCTTTCATTCGAGTAAATCATCCCTTGTTTAGCTCCATCTCCGATTTTCTCATACCAGTCATTCAGTCCAAAATATGGATTTTTGATAAATATTTCTCTAAATTCATTAAGAAAATCATCTGAAATTACAGTAGTTGCTTTTGGTGGTTTTATGACCGGAAAAACAAAATGTAAATCGGGATGTGCCAATTGTTTGTATTTCACACATGAAGGACAAACGCCACATGCATCTGATTCTGTGCGGTTCTTACAAGATATAAATTGCGCGTATGCTATCGCTAATGCAAGTTTTCCCACACCCGGTTGTCCGTGAAGCAGCTGTGCATGCGGTATCCGCTTGTCTTTAACAGAGCGTATAAAGCGGTTTTTTATATTTTGTTGTCCTATTACGTCAGCGAACATACAATTTCCTTCGTTCTAGAAAGGGGACGATTAATTGGGGAATGATTTGATTAAATATGAGTAAATACCGTGAAAATAGTTTCCTTTTCAAGGGGATTTTGAGTAATGTTTATCTAACAATTCTACAAAGATAAAAGAAAAAATCGATAACATTTGTGTTTTTTTAATAATAAATGAAGTCCAATACTGTATTAGAATTGGACTTCATGTAAATTCAAATAAGAAAAAATATGACCATTGTTTTAGCAAAGGTAACTTCCGGAAAAGTAGTTTTCGTAATATTTATTTAAACAGCGGTCACCTGTTACTTCGGAATTCTTATTTTACTATCGACAAGAATGTTTGATCTGCGAAGTATTTTGCAAATTCAAGATCCGAAGCTGCTTTGTAAGCCAATGTTTTGTTTCTTGACACTGCAGTGCGCAAGTTGCTATAAACAGCGTCTCTATCATTAGTACGAGCAGCGATAATAGCAGCAAGATATGCTGTCATTCCGTTCGGGTTCGCAACTGCCGCCAAAGTACGGCGTGCTCCGTTATAATCGTTGTTTAGAATTTGTGAGAGAGCAGCATTGTTTGAACTGGTTTGGCTCAAAGCGTTTTGAGCTTTAGCATAATCACCTTGTAGGATATAGCTAGCACCGAGTGCCGCATCTAAATTTCCAGTCGTTCCGGCAGCTTTACCAAAATAGGCTTGAGCATCAGTCGGGTTTCCTTTTGCCAAACTGATAAGTCCTAAATTATAGTTCGCATCGGGCGAATTCGGATCAAATCCAAGTGCTTTCTTAAACAGGATTTCAGCCTCATTTGCTGTATCTTGCTCGTAGCGTATCACACCGATATTGTTGTAACCTCGCGCATCTTCCGGATATTGATCTATGAATTTTTCATAAATGACGGCTTTTTCTCTGTATGAGTCAACCAAGGTCGCGGCGTAAAGCAACTCTTTGTCATTAAGAACTTTAGGGTTGTTGTTCGCTAAGTTAAGGATTTCAACATCCGATTTACCCGTCACATCTACCGTCAGATTTAGTCTCGAACGACGTAGCTGAGGAAGAATTTCATTTGCAACATCCAGAAAGGTGATTGAGAGATTTTTGATTTCACGCTCTCTTTGTTCCGGATCCTCGTACATTGACAGCACTCTTAAAATTAACTCTTTGTCCTGAATATCAGAAGCTTCCATTAGTTTTTGGAAACCATCCCAGTCCTCAGCTGTAAATTTACTGTCAATCGTAACATCTGCTCTTAATTTTTTCAACTCGTTGTTTAGGTAATTGGTAGTCACGCGCTGACGTTGTTCTGCTAAGTTTGTGTTCAATTCAAGCGGTCCATCCGGCGATGCATAACCAAGGACTTCGAGATTAGCAATTTCTTTGTTCTGAGCTTCACGAGCTTCTTTTACTTTTCTGTTGAACTCCTGAATGTCAGACTTATTCAGCTCAGTGTTGCGTAGTTGAGCTTGCTGAATCAAGAAAAGAATATCGGCATTCTGAGTTTCTTGAGTAATCCTCTGAAAGTTATCAGGCGCAATTGCTGACTTGATCTCATCCGGTGAAATCGAAACTAATTGTGAAGTAGCAATCACTCCATCTGCTATTTTTACCGGAGGTATGGAGTATCTTTTTTTTCCTTGCACCACATCAAAATTCAGAAATAGCTCTGATTTTGCCATTTCAGGGTTGTAGGTAAAGTGAGGATTGATGGTATAAGTTCCACCCATTTTGTAGTTGATGGCTTGGTTATTCCCAAGTACTTTTTCGCCCTGAAAAGTTTTTGAGTCGCTTTCAGTCTCTTTCCCAATATACTTCAACACCGGTGTTACCGTAACTTCCGCATTTTTTGAAAAATATTTTGTCGGAAAAGTTCCTGTTACAGTCGCATCTACAATGCCACCTTTCACTTCCAAAGGATTAGGCGTAGTTTTGAAATGACTTGCATCCAATGAAGTCAATCTTTTATTACACGCGCTAAAAACCAACAC
>JAAYIT010000232.1 GCA_012523295.1 Porphyromonadaceae bacterium
GTTTTTACAATTCTAATTTTCATGCTAAAAACATCATTAGTGCGGTAAAATTAGCAAAATAAAACAAATAAGCATTGATTTACAACAACTTATGACCGCACTAATTTCAAAGGGGACAAGTCAGGAGAAAATACAAAGTAAAAATTCGTTCGTTTTATGCAGACCTTATCTACTTAAAAATCAGAATTACAATTCGCTCTGGATTAAATAAGCCGTGTAAGCGATAAAGATTCCGAACAATAGCGCTCCTTCCCAACGATCCACTCGGTGTTTTCTTCCTACAAACATAAACAAAACGAGTAAAACAGTTCCGCCGGTCAGCATTAACATTTCCCGATTGAAAGTGGTGACATAAGTTATGGGATTGATAAATCCACTAATGCTTAAGATTAAGAGGAAATTGAAAATATTGGAACCAATCACATTTCCTATGGCTATATCGCTTTTTTTCTTTGCTGCAGCAACTATGGAGGTGACTAATTCCGGTAAAGATGTTCCTGCGGCAACAATAGTAAGGCCGATGATTTTCTGGGAAACTCCTAAATTCTGAGCTACGTTCACAGCTCCGGTTACCACCAATCTTCCACCTACAATCAAAATAGCCAATCCAATGATAATCAACGACCATATTTTCAGGTTAGTCATTGGTTTCGCCTCCAATTCGGTTATGCCCGGATTGGCAGCAGCTTGTCTGAATGTGTAAACGAGGAATGCAATGAAAAGCAGGAAGAGAATTGCCGCGTCAAATCGAGAGATTGTACTCTCTTTTTGTCCCAATACAGCGTTGGAAAGCACTATAATAAGCACCGTAATTCCCAATGAAAAGGGAATTTCCTTACGAATCATGCTTTTTTGAACCGAAACGGGGAAAACCATGGCAACGATCCCGAGAATAACGAACAAGTTGAAGATATTGCTGCCAATAATATTCCCAAATACAATATCAGAGCTTTTGTCAAGGGAGGCAACTGAATTTACGACTAACTCAGGAGCTGAAGTCCCGAATGCGACAATTGTTAATCCGATAACCAAATCGGGGACATTGTGCTTTTTAGCTAAACCTGACGCTCCGCCAACTGACCAATCGGCTCCTTTTATCAACAGAACAAATCCTAATACTATAAATGATATATCTAAATACATAAAAAAAACTATTCGCCTAAATATAATCAGATGACATTCAATTCGTTAACGCTGTTTCAAAGATTGTTTTCTTACCAACGTATTCCTCTCCCAAAAAACGGCCTGATAATAACCCTGTATTTGCGGATTTTGTTCACTCATTTGCAGTCTTTTTTCTGTCCAAAGTGCATATTCTTTGTTCATTTCAATGCCGACAAAACTTCTTTTCAGTTTTTTTGCCACGACTGAAGTGGTGCCTGAACCAAGAAACGGATCGAAAACAATTCCGCCTTCCGGGCAACTTGCAAGGACCAATTTTGCGATTAATTTTTCAGGTTTTTGAGTCGGGTGATCGGTATTTTCCGGCATCGACCAAAACGGAATGCTTATATCGTCCCAAAAATTGGAAGGATAAGTAATTCGGAAATTTCCTTCATTCGTCTTTTCCCAATCTTTCGGTTTCCCGTCTTTTTTGTACGGAGCTATGACTTGTCGCTTCATTTTCACCGATTCCACGTCAAAATAGTAGTCATTCGGATTTTTCACACCAAACCAAATATCTTCCATCGCATTTTTCCAATTCGCTTTTGCTCCACGCCCTTTCTCTCGCTGCCATGTAATCCGGTTTAATACAGTCAAGTGCTCATTCATCACCTGCTGCAAAGCAGAAGTGTTTTTCCAATCGCCACAGAGATAGAGCGAACCGTTTGGCTTCAATTTAGAAACTACTTTCGGAAACCAAGTACGCAAATATTCCAAATAATCAGCCTCGTTTTTCGCTTTAAACTTAAATCCGTGAAAATCTCTGCTCAGATTGTACGGAGGGTCAATCACAATCAAGTCTGCAAACGTATCCGGCAGCGAATCAATCACTTCAAAAAGGTCTGATAGAATTGTTTTGTTCAAAATATCACCGATAGAAAGACTCTTTCTCTTATCGGGAATAAATAAATTTAACGCTAATTCCTCGCGTTCTTTGTCATTGAGAGTTAGTGTCTGATTCCTTCCGGCACGTTGTTTTGTCATTTTTTATTAAAATAATATGATTATCGGCAATGTCAACTTACTTACCGCTTATTCCTACTACATACTTCCCGCTGCTTCTCCGATTAACCACAGCTCTTCGTCTGTAAAACTTGTGTTTTCCAACGCTTTAATGTTGTCTTTCAGCTGTTTAACTGAGCTTGTTCCCACTATAACCGAAGTCACCCTTTTATCATTCAAGCACCAAGCCAACGCCATTTGAGCAAGTGTTTGCTTCCGTTTTTTAGCAAAATCATTCAGCTTAGTTACTTTTGAAATTATCTCAGGGGTAACCTGATCTTTCATTAAAAAACCGAAATCCTGTCCCGCACGAGAATTTTCAGGAATTCCTTTCAGGTATTTGTCACTCAATAACCCTTGAGACAGTGGCGAGAATCCAATAAAACCAAGCCCCTTTTCTTCTACAAGCGGAAATAAGTCTAGCTCTACTCCCCGTTGCAGCAGGCTGTATCGGTCTTGATAAATCAAGCAGGGCGTTCCGTTTTCCCGAAGTATACGAAAAGCTTCACGGGCTTTTGCAGGCGGATATTTCGAAATACCCACATAGAGAGCTTTTCCTTGTTTTACCATATCAGAAAGCGCCCCCATCGTCTCTTCAATCGGTGTATTTGGGTCGTAGCGGTGCGAGTAGAAAATATCTACATAATCCAAGCCCATCCGTTTCAGGCTTTGATCCAGACTTGCAATCAGGTATTTCCTCGAGCCCCAATCACCGTACGGACCTTCCCACATCAGGTGTCCGGCTTTTGTGCTGATAATCAACTCATCTCGAAATGCGACGAAGTCTTCTTTCATGAATTTCCCAAAATTCTTTTCTGCGCTTCCAAAAGGCGTCCCATAATTGTTTGCCAAATCAAAATGGGTTATACCATTATCAAAAGCTGTACGAAGCATATCTCTTGCTTCATTTTGGTCGTTTACATCGCCAAAATTGTGCCATAGCCCGAGTGAAATCCTCGGTAGTTGCAAACCGCTTTTCCCGCAATAATTATATCCTACGGTATCGGTGTATCGGTTGGGAGAAGGAGTGTATTTCATAAAATTAATAAACCCCAGCCCCTTAAGTGGGAGCATGAGGGTATTTGTTGAGATAGATAGAATTTTGTTTTTAAAGCAAATTGAATTTTCACATAATCTCATTAGCAGGTTTCAAGAGATAAAAGTCCTGCGAAAGCTGATGAAGATTTAGCGGCTTTGCTTTTTAGAACTTCACTTCAGGTGCTTTTTCGGCTCCCTGCTCGGACTCAAAGTATGGTTTTTGTTTGAAACCAAATAGTCCGGCAATGATATTCCCGGGTGCCTGACGTACCGAGCTGTTGTATTCCTGTGCTGTTTCGTTGAACTGACGACGCGCTTCTTTGATTCTGTTTTCTGTCCCTTCCAATTGATCTTGAAGTTTCAAGAAATTCTGATTGGCTTTCAAATCGGGATAAGCTTCACGAAGCAACAATAGCCTGCCAAGCGCATTTGTTAATTCGCCCTGAGTAGCTTGAAATTCCTGAAGTGATTCAGGAGTTAAGTTTTCAGCATTTACACTCATTTGAGTTGCTTTGGAGCGAGCATTTACAACTGCTTCAAGCGTACTGCTCTCATGTTCGGCATAGCCTTTCACGGTTTCCACCAAATTGTCGATCAGGTCGAATCGTCTTTGATATTCGTTCTGAACGTTACCCCATTTCGTTTTTACAGCTTCGTCTTTTTTCACAAAACCATTATAAGCTCCCATTCCCCAAAAGAAAAGAACAGCCAAAACAGCAAGTAGAATGATAATTCCTGATTTTTTCATAATTTTTTAATTAATAAGAATGAATATTTAATTTGATTTTTTCTTAATTTCGTATGTCGTCGCCAAATGATTATGCTAAGAGCCAGTTGGACTCATTCGAGAAAATTTGTAAAATTGCATATTTTTCAATCACAAATATATTATTACACCAATATACTATTTAACTATTCAGCTAATTAACCAAATCTACCATCCACTTGTGCCTCCTCCGCCGCCAAATCGGCCCCCACCAAAGCTGCCACCGCCTCCGAAGCCGCCTCTGCCGCTATAAACCCCACCTCCTACAGCTCCGCCCGTAAATGCGGACGTACGTCTCAATCTTGGTATTTTTGTATCGCTGTGGTCTTCAAATCCGCAGAATTTACATTTGTAAGTGGAGCGTTGTGTGCCTGAATTCAAATAGGTCGGCATCATCACAGTCCGTTTGGAATGAAGCAAATATGCTTTTGTGTGACAACGCGGGCATCGAGTGTAAACATTCAACTTGTCGAGGGAGAACACAGCTTCATTCTTACATGAATCGCAAACAAAAACATCGTAATCTACACTGTTTAGCTTTTCCTCAAATTGCTGTGATAACTTCAGTCGGGTATCTTCTTCCCGCTCCGAAAGCATATGCATTTTTGAACTGCAGAAATTACACGGAATCGGTTGACTGCGAGCTTTCTTAGCCATTTTTTTTCCATAAAAATAGGACGGCAAAGCGGCTATAGGCGCCGGGAAAAGTAAGAGTATGTAAGCAATATTGGATAGTAAAATAATGCCGAAAAACGCGATCAGTGGTATTGTAATGGCAGAAATAGCGTAAGTCGCTTTATTTTGGTCGTTAATGGCTTTGTAGCGTGCAAGATTTGTGGAAAGGACTTTGTTTTGGTGTACTTTTTTCACGAAACTTGTAATCCAGAACCAGGTGAAAAGCATGAAAATAATGTAAATAGCGGCGGCGTAAGGGATAACTTCGCTCCAATTGATTGGTTCTTTTCCTTTCGGACTGAAAGGTTCGCCTTTTACGGTCTGAATGACCGCTTCCACTCCGGCAAGAATTCCGGCATCATAATCTCCTTTCTTAAATTCGGGAATTATCAGTTGCTCCCTGATGTCAAAAGCTACTGCATCAGGGAGTACTCCTTCCAAACCGTAACCGGTTTCGAATCTGAGTTTGCGTTGATCCATCACAAAGAGAATCAGCAGACCGTTGTTGTTTTCTTTGCTGCCGACTCCCCAAAACTGCGCCAGTTCGAGCGAGAAATTTTCAATGCTTTGTTCACCGATTGAGTTTAGCGCAACAACGGCTATTTCTGTTCCTGTAGATTGCCGGAGAGAGTCTATTTTGGTGTTGAGTTCGGAAACAGTTTGAGCGGATAGAATACCATCGGGATTGCTTACAAAATTGCGAGCATCGGCGGTTTGCGGGTTCGGAGTGGACCGGACTGTGTAAGATTGACTCCACGCTGTGAGAAACGTAAAGCAAATCAACAGTATAATCCAACTTTTTTTCATTTTTTAATATGCCTGAGAACGAATTAGTTTTACTGTGTATTTTAATGTGGAATAGGGTGGAACATTAAAATCTCCGGTTTTAGTACCGTAACCTATTTTATAAGGAATGTAAAAAGTATACACCTCACCTTCGACCATTTTAAGAATTCCTTCTTGAAGGCCTTTATTCAGATTTGGAATGTATTTCATTTCATTAGTCTCTTTCTGAAACTCAATACCATCAATATAAGAACCTGTTATATTTAACCAAACTACATCATTCGGATTCGGTTTTCGCTCGGCTGGATTTGCCTCAGGTCCGATTCTCCGATATGCCAATCCGGATTCTGTGAGCACATCGAGTGAGTTTTTATTAGCTTCGTACCATTCGTCATTTATCACTTTCCAATCTATGTATTTATCGGATTTTTCACAAGATATAAATGTGATAAACGGTAGTAAAAGTATGGCGAAAAAGAAAAGAGTTTTTTTCATACGGTTAAAATTTATTTTTTACATTAAGGGCGTATGGAACACGCCATTAACCATTTTCTTAGGTTTAAGAGTTATCTTTAATGGCTGTTTCATAATGTGTACACCTTATAGTTTGGGAATTAAACGGGATGGGTTATTAGTAATATTCTTAAATAAATTATTTTGTGCAAATTTACATAGTTTTCAATTATAAAACTTCATTTCATCGCATCAAATATTGCTTTACCTCTGATTTTCCTAATTAAAGGATTGAAATCAGGGTATTTTATTAATTTCTCTCTATCCGAAACGTGTGACTTCCAATCCGGTTTCCATCTGCAAAAATAGCTATCCGGTAGGTGCCGAGCTGAAGAATTTCATCCACACGCCAATACATCACATCGCTGTATGCTTCGCCGGAATATTCAATATCTTTTTTCAATGAATAGGCAATTTGCCTGTCCTCGTACTGAAAAGTGCCGCCACCTTTGGTCATCAGTTCTTCGTCCGGACGAGTAAGACGTAGATACACGGTTTTATATCCCGGTTCAGCAGTGATATTCTTACCGATTGTGTAGCTGAATTTCAACGTTCTCATCCGACTTGCGCGTTCGGTTCTTCGTTCTCTTTCATCGAGCGGAGTTACACCGATATTGTATGCTTCTAAAATTGCTGCCCGGCTTACGGTTTCGCTAAGCGTTTCTCGCTCCTTTGCCAACTGCTCTGCTGTAGCCGAAACGCTTTGAATGCGTTGTTTAACTTCTATATTTTCGGTTGTAAGCCGCTGATTAAGTGAATTTAACGAGTCAATCTGCTCAATATAGTGTGCCAGCAATTTTCTCAACGTGGCTATTTCGGCTTTTAATTCCGCTATTCGTTTGGCATCGGTGGCTTTGGTGCGACGAAGCTCATCCTGCAGCTCTTTTATCTTCTGTTTTTGCAAATCAAACTCCCTCAACAACGAATCATTGTGTACATAAAGCGTGAATCCGTCCATTTCACCGGCTATCTGATCCATTTCTGTAACCATTTGCTGTTTTTCTTCTTCCATAAATTGTTCGGTCTCCGCAATTTGCTGACTTTGCTTGGAAGATTTACTCATAAACACAATCAACCCGATAATCAGGACAGCGATTACAATTCCTAAAGTGGTGACTAATATGGTAAGTTGTTTTTTGTTCATATTTTTTCAATAAATAGCAATGGTTCAGTTATCCGTTAAAAAACGCTAAAGATACTTCACTTTTTCCAATCTCATTCCTCTTGAGCCTTTAATCAAAATAAACCGATTTTTTAACGGATTTTTTTCAAAAAATGCATTTAATTCTTCTGCGGTTGCAAAGTTAATAAAATTACTTTTCACTGCCTGAAAAGATTTCCCGACCAAATAAACGTCTGAAAAGCTATTTTCTTTTACCAATTCTATAATTTTCCGGTGTTCTTCATCGGAATTTTCACCAAGCTCAAACATATCACCAAGAATTAGCGATTTGTTTTCAACCTCCATTTCTGAAAAATTTAAAATCGCAGCCCGCATACTTGTCGGATTGGCATTGTAAGCATCAATTATCAGTTTGTTTTGTGGAGTTTCAGTAAATTGAGAGCGGTTATTTTGAGGTTGGTAGCTTTCTATCGCCTCTTTGATTTTTGTGTTATCAACATCGAAATAGTTACCTATAGCAACTGCAGCAAGTACATTTTCAGCATTGTACGCGCCGATCAGATTCGTTTTCAGATCGAAACCGCCTTCGGAAGTGAAGCATCGCATCTCTAAAAAAGGGGAATTTCCGGTTATGCTTCCGGTGGCTAACTTATTCTCAATATCTGTGTACATCTGGTACGGCAACACGCCAAGATAATTGTTGAATCCTGCACTTTCGGCCATTTCCACTAAATCTTTATTCCCTGTATTCAGAAAAATCTTTCCTAAATTCTCCTGGATAAAATCGTAGAGCTCCGATTTGGTTTTTTTTACCCCTTCAAATGAACCAAAACCTTCCAAATGCGCCTCTCCGACATTGGTGATAATTCCTAAATCCGGAATTACTATTTCAGCAAGCATTTTTATTTCACCTGCATGATTGGCTCCCATTTCTATCACGCCAATTTCGTGCTCGGGCCTCAACTGTAAAAGTGTAAGCGGCACTCCGATATGATTATTCAAATTTCCTTTTGTGAAAAGGGTATTGTATTTCCGACTCAGTACCGCGGCAATTAACTCTTTAGTGGTCGTTTTGCCGTTGGTACCGGTAATCCCGATAATTTTAGCCCCAAGCTGGCGGCGGTGAAAACGAGCTAAGTCTTGCAGCGTTTCGAGCGTATTCTCTACCAAAATAAAGCGTTCGTCTTTCGCATATACCGGATTATCCACAACCGCAAAAGCCGCTCCGACCTCCAATGCCGAAAGTGCAAACGCATTCGCATCATGATTTTCCCCTTTTAGGGCGAAAAACAGCGAGCCGGAAGGACAATTACGACTGTCTGTGGAGATAACGGGATGGGATTTAAATATATCGTAGAGTTCCATTTGTGAATTTGATATAAAGAAACAAAATTAAGAAAATATTTCGAGTCTATAAAAATCAGAAAATAAAAAAATCTTTCCAAGAAATTCAAGGAGGGAAGATTAAAAAGATTGTACTTGGGCTCAACAACCTTCTTTTTGTAACTGTTCGACTTTCGCAAGTTGTTACAGCTATCTATAAAGCTGTTTTTCGAGAAATTACATCTTGCTTATCAAAATTCCGTCTTAGTAAATTTGAGACAATGACAAACATAGCATCTAACGGGTTCAAGACATTTGATGCATTTTTATTGACAACGGGACTAACCGCTTGGAGCGGTTAGACCCGTTGTTTAGCGACTTAAATATGCAATAATCCCGAATATTGGGATGGCTGCGGTACAACAATTTAAAATTGCAACAAATAGGAATGATTGCGGATAATCATAAAATATAATATTTAGCCACAGTGTGGCTAAATATTTGTAGCACTATAATCCCATCTAAACGCAAGTCCGTCAGCTGACGAAGCTAAACCCAATTATTAATCTAAATAACAGCATGTTACATTAGACAGTGAAATTTTTATAGGAGAACAATGCTTTTGATACTTAGCTTGGCAATTGTTTTTGGTTAAATTGTCCTAATTTTTACTGTTCATCATTAGAGCAGCACACAAACAAGCATTAAGACATTAGATTTTCAAGAATATTAAACTAAATTATTGAAATATTTGTTTCAAATTTGGTAACTTTACAGCTAAAATATCATATAGCTTAAAATACAATCAGATGAAACAGCCATTTAAGACAAATCTCGAACCCAAGAGAATGATGAATGGCGTGCTCCATAAGTCCTTAATTTAAAAAAATTCTAACCGTATGAAAAAACATGATAATCAGCGCAAAGAAGTTATTCGGGTATTAAAAAGTAAAGCATCAAAACTCCCAATCGGTTTTATTGTCGGTGCGGCAATCGGAGGCGGACTTTATTTTTATTCTACAAAGAATAGAAGCTCCAAATCATCAAAATCGACCAATGCCATTACCAACATGGCCAAAATGGTGGCTCCATATGTCATATTGGCTTTTTTAGACAAAATAGTGGACTACTACGATGATGGGCAAAGCAAAATTAATGTCGAAGAAGTTGAAGCTGAAGTAACTTAGTGACATTAAATTACATCACATGAGCTGATGTGAATTTGAAATAAAAAACAAATCGGAAGAATCTGTCGAATTGAAAATTATCATGCTTCTATTTGGCTTTCATCCCTTTTTTGCAAACACTCATAGCTGTCAACCTTCATTTACATCGAAGTTTAGTTATCCGAAAATCCATTAGTGAAGCGGTTTTGTTAAGCAAACTCCATTTTGCCGAAATATACGAGTCGGTGAAAGTCCGGCTTTTCAGTTCCTATCGGCTACCGGCTGACGATATGTGTTTTTTGCTTTCATCGGCACATTTGCAGCTATTTACAAGAATGTATCCGGATAGCTTTTTTCGAGTTGAGATGCATCATTTTCATTCAGATTTTCTGTGAAAACTTCCAAAAATAGCCGCTTTTTTCTTTGTAAGCTTCCCTCCCAAGTGACGAAAAATCTTGAATTTAACCAAATATTGTTATCTAAAATATTTGTTTTATCTTTGGACATTTTTATCTAAAGATTTAATTACAAGCTGTATTTATGGGTTTTTACTTCAAATATATACTCTTTCTGCTCGCTTTTTCTTTCGTTCCCCGGCTCTCACTTCTGAGCCAAACCGAAGAACCGCTTGTAACGGAAATACAAATAACCAAGGGCGATAGTATCTATAAGAACCAATATATTTATAATGAAGAAAATGCCAAAACCCTTGCGACTAAATACGTCAAAATTGGGAAAAGTTGGTTTCTCAGAGAACAGACCGAATGGTATTATTCGCAAAATAACTGTACTGAACAGCAAGTCAGAACCTGGAAAAATAACAGTTGGAACTTGAATCATCTGATTAAGTTTGAATACCAAGACGGATTAATTGTCAACGAAACTCACTGCAGTGTAAAAGACTTTGTAGAAACACCAAGCCGGAAAACAGAATACATTTATAATCATGGAAAATTAGCCGAGAAAAACTCCTTTACTTTTGAAAATGATATATGGCGATTAGACTCAAAAATCAACTATTCGTATCTTCCAAACTCACAAATAAATGTGATAAATTTAAAATATTACATAAGCGGACTATTGTCTGAGGAAGAAAAAATAAACTATTCTTACAATACAGCGCTGGATGTGGATTCTATCTTGACTCAGAAAAAAACGAATGACGAATGGGTAAACTCAACTTTACAGATATACTACTATTCTCCGGGATTAGGTTTAAAAACAGCCGAAATTTCAAAAGAATGGGATTCGATTTACGACACGTGGAATAATTTACAAATAATTGATTACAAGTACAATGCATCCAATAAGTTGATTGAGGAAGATTATCGGTTTTGGAAAACTGCTTTTTGGAAAACTGACTTGTTTTACACCTACCACTATGATACGAATGGGTTTTTATTGAAAAAAACAACATATCTTCCGATTTATAACGATTATCGTCCTATTTCTTCCATAATTTATTCAAATTTCGAGTTTAACCGCGCGAATACCATTGAAGCGAAGTATGAGTTTTGGGGTGGCGAAGCAGGTGATTCGATTGACACTTTTATACCTTATCAGTTTAATAATGAATTGGTTATAAACAGCGGAAGTAAAATAAACATTAGCTATATTCCGGTTTACGATACGGGAAAATCTGATTTCTCCGGTATTGAAAAAAAGAATTCTATAAAAGTTTACCCAAATCCGTCAAAAGGAATCTTCTACTATACAAGTGAAAATTACGAAATAAACAAATGGGTTGTCAGGGATTTGAACGGAAAAACATTGCTAACCAATGAAAAAAGCAAAAGGAGTGGTGCAATCGATCTGGGAAATTTCAAACCGGGTGTCTATATTCTTCAGGTAATAACTTCGGATGGAGTGAAAACTCAAAAATTAATGAGGGAAGGAGAAAACTAATTTTAGCTTTTTTACGCAAGTCTGATTTTTTTGGTAAATGATTTCAAAATAAACATAATTCTGCAGATATATATTTAAATATGCTGTATAAAAACACAACAAATATGCTTTTCTGGAGTTTACACTTATTGTAACTTTTTACAAAGCATAAAAATTCTCAACAAACTCTTGACTCTTATTGCCTCAGCACTTTTTGCCGGCTCTATTAGTCTTAATTCAAAAATAGTCAACATAAAATGATACGAAAAAAAATTATTACACTTATGACCGTAACTGCCCTTACTGCAGGCGTTTTTGCAGCTAATCCGTTACTGCGCACGTATAAAACTCCGCATAAAACGGTTCCTTTTAACGAGCTAAAAATTGAACACTTTATGCCCGCTTTTGAAGAAGCGATGAAAGTACATACAGCTGAAGTAGATGCAATTATAAACAATCCGAAAGCGCCGACTTTTCAGAATACAATCGTTGCGCTGGAAAATTCCGGTAGACTGATGTCAAAAGTTTCCGCCCCATTTTACACGCTTCTGGGTGCAGAAACGAATGATGAATTACAACAAATAGCGCAAGAACTTTCGCCGAAAATGAGCGAACATGCCAATTCCATCCGTCTGAATGAGAAATTATTTGCACGTATTAAAGCTGTTTACGATCAAAAAGCCAAACTGAAACTGACACCGGAGCAAAGAACTCTGTTAGAAGAAACCTACGATGGTTTTGCCAACAACGGAGCCAATCTTTCCGCGGCTGACAAAGCGAAGTATCGTGAACTGACGAAAGAGCTGAGTTTGACCACGCTTAATTTTGGACAAAACGTGCTGAAAGAGACCAATAAGTATCAAATGGTTATTTCCAATAAGGATTTGTTGGCTGGATTGCCCGATGACGTTTTGGATATGCTTGCCGCCAACGCGAAGAAAGCAGGAAAAGAAGGTTGGCTCATTGATTTAAAAGCAACGAGCACCATTCCCGTGTTGAAGTATGCCGATAATCGGGATTTACGGCGCGAACTCTACATGGCGAATTCCACCAAATGCATGGTCGGGGGTGAGTTTGATAATCGGGAAAACATCAAGAAAATCGCTAATTTGCGGCTTGAAATTGCCAATTTACTTGGAAAAAAGAATTATGCCGAACAAGTACTGCAACGGAGAATGGCTGAAAATTCGGAAAATGTGTATGACTTGTTGAATAAGCTTTTGAACGCATACAAAACAACCGCCGAAAAAGAATACGCTGAAGTGCAAGCTTTTGCGGATAAAAATGGCGCTTATTTCCAAGTTCAACCATGGGATTGGTCCTATTATTCCGAAAAACTGAAAGCGGAAAAGTTCAATTTGAACGATGAAATGCTGAAACCTTACTTTGAATTAGAGCGTGTGAAACAAGGCATTTTTTGGCTTGCCAACAAACTTTACGGGCTGAATTTCAAGGAAAATCCAAATATTCAAGTGTATCATCCGGAAGTTACGGCATACGATGTCACCGACAGTAAAGGAAAGTTTGTAGCCGTGTTTTATGCAGATTACCATCCGCGCGATGGAAAACGTGCGGGCGCATGGATGAGCGCAACCAAAGGACAGTGGAAAGACGGCAAAAAAGACAGCCGACCGCACATTACTAACACGATGAATTTCACCCGTCCTACTTCTACCAAACCGGCATTGCTTACATTCAGTGAGGTTACTACCATGCTCCATGAATTTGGTCATGGGCTTCACGGCATGTTAGCAAACACCACCTATTCATCACTTTCAGGCACGAGCGTATATCGTGATTTTGTGGAATTGCCTTCGCAAATCATGGAAAATTGGGGCGTGGAGAAAGAATTTTTGGACCAATTTGCCGTGCATTATGAAACGGGTGAAAAAATCCCTGCCGAATTGGTGCAAAAAATCAAAGATGCAGAAAATTTCAATACCGCTTATTTTACGCTTCGTCAGTTGAGTTTCGGATTTTTAGACATGGCTTGGCACACGCAAGAAACGCCTTTTGAAGGCGATGTAATTGCTTTTGAAAAAGCGGCGATGGAGTCAACCAAAGTTTTACCCGTTGTGCCGAACACGGGCATGAGCCCTACGTTCAGTCACATTTTCTCAGGCGGATACGCGGCCGGTTATTACAGCTACAAATGGGCGGAAGTACTCGATGCTGATGCTTATTCCGTTTTCCAGAAAAATGGAATTTTTGATAAAAAAACTGCTGACAGCTTCCGTGTAAATATTCTTGAAAAAGGCGGTAGCGAACACCCAATGGTACTTTACAAACGCTTCCGCGGAAAAGAACCGGAAGTGAATGCATTGCTGAGAAGACATGGAATAGCACCCTAATTTCTCCGCAAGGGGACTTTCGCGAATTTAGCCTATCCAACCTTCGGAGAAGCCGAAAAATAAAGTCAAATTATCTTACTTAACTTTCGCAAGCTTAACCTGATAGTCTCAAAAGGCTTGCTAACGAGTGACCTCGTCCGGCGAGCCAAAAAATCAGAGAGAACGGCGTTAAGAATCGTCCTTGTTTGAGCCTGTAAATAGGTTTCAA
>JAAYIT010000233.1 GCA_012523295.1 Porphyromonadaceae bacterium
GTGTAAGATGCTACTAACCGCCCAGTGGATAAAGTTATAATGGCTGGCGAATAAAACCGTATCTTTGCCGGATTTGCTGACTCGGCTACTACAATATGATTCTGAGCCAATGCTCTTATTGGCACTCCTACTTCTGTTCCTTGTGAAAAAACAGTTAATGAAACAAACAGAACAAAAGATAAAAGACAAAATTTGTATTTCATAGGATAATTCATTTAAATAAGCTAATTCATAATAAATATTTTGTCAACTTATAATAATTTTTTTAGAGTAAAGTTTCCCGTTTTGATTTACTTGAACGACATAAACACCAGCCGCCCAGGCTGCAACGTTAACGACATTAACATTTTTTTTTTTGGTAACCAGCTTTCCGAGTAAATCATAAACCATGACAGCAAAAGGTTCGCTTCCTGTTAAACGAATGTATATATTCCGATTGTAATAATAGATTTCTAGCACCTCGGACTTGGAAATTGAAGTAACAGATGTGTCATGCCCCTTGTTATAATTTTCAAAACGGTGAAACAAGAAGTAATTAGCATCGTGCTGGCGTATAGGAAGTCCTCGTTCATCTTCAAATGCTGTGCGGGATACTGCTACGATATCGTCGCCGTCAAACTGCCAATCGATGTATTGAAATCCGTAGAAAAAGGGATTATCATAATTGATTAAAGTATCTTGAATTTCCCAAGTCGTTAAATCTTCCGAATTCATTAACACAAGCCGGTTACGAAGCAATCCGCAATGAATTCCGGATGCGTAAATCCCCAAATGACTTTTATCTCTGTCTTCATCAAACACAGCATTTGACAAGGTCCAATATTTACCCGTTTTGGCATCATATCTGATTGTAAACTTTTTACCCCCGCCGGGGAAATCTATAATACCGGTTGCCGGGTTAAAAGATATTTCCTGCAGACTTGAAACTTTTGCAATAGCGGCAACTCCCCCGTACTCCTGTTCATCAACACGTAATACATTTACTATATTCCCGGATGGATCGACAACTACGTTTCCTTCCAAGCATTGCTTAAACGATTTCCCTTGCCCAGATATCCAATTAGTGTCGTATGCCAATCGGTTTGTGCTTGTCCAGTTTGAGGCTTTCAACAAATCGGATGTAACCGAAGCCGACATGACAAAAGCTTCCTTCAACCCACTTTCTTTAGGGTTCGTTTCCATTGCACGCCATATACGCCCATCATGCACAACTACCGGAACCGGCGCCGAATGAAATTCACCTTCAATTAAAACTCCTGTTTGCGAATCGGTTGGTTCAGTCCAGGTAATGCCCTTATCTTCCGATTTTCTTATTATCACATCACCATTTATTCCCGAAGTGCCCATTAAATACAAGTCGCCGCCATGCACAAAAAGGTTTCCGTAATTAATTACCACATTGTTTTTGGTTTGCGTTTGCCATGTAAGGCCTCTATCTGATGACAAAAAAACAGAGACACCCGATTTTCCCGACACACGGTAAGCGCCGGTACATGATGCTATATAATCTCCATCGGGCATGATGGTAATACTTGGATTGGTAATAAAAACGCTTTTAGGATTCAAAGAGCGTGCAATTACGACACTTTCGGGTAAAGGTTGGTGGTTAACCCAATGAATATTATTTCCAAAAATAATGGATGACATCCTGTTTTCCGATTGTGGTTTAGGTATATCAACCCACTCTAAGATCGGGTTATAAAGACACTTGTATATGTAATATCGTCTGTTCGAGCCGACAGAAAATGAATCTCCGGTATATTCCCAGTCATCAGAGTTAAGCGTGTTGTAATGAATCGCAATGTAAATCTCATCCGCCTGTTCAGATTTGAACTGCAACACTCCGTCGTTTTCGATTAAACTAACAGCATACTTCTTATCTAAAAGATAATCAGGGACATCGCTTCCAAAAGCATAATTGTTCTGCGGAAAAATAAGGCTCCCCACACTTACTGTCGAAATATCTAAAAGTTCTCCCTTTATATCTACAGTTGTTCCATAAAACAACCTTTTAGCGATGGGGATTATCCCTCTAAAATCAGTACCCACGTCAGGCATGGTTATAGTATCGCCGGCTTGTACTTCTTTTCTATAGATTGATAATTTTGAATTTGCATTATCATTGTAATAAAATTCAGTATTGGGAATTACAATCCAATCATTGGGAAGAGCTATATTTCTACGTGCGGCAATATAAACATAACCATCTTCGGACGGGATCATTAAGACATCTTTCTCATCCTGCTCACCACCGTTACTTGCCAAAAACTCAAACCCATCGAACATGGAAGGGACATCATCGATGTAGTATGTGCGGTTTCTAAATAAGATAGCGCCATTTTGAAAATTACGAATTTCGAATCGATTTTCTTCTGCTTTAATCTCGACAGACATTACAGTGGGTAATGCCGGATTTGAAATATGAGTTATATGCTTTGCCAAAGGAGAAGCACCTTCCAAATCGTATGTTTTTGGAATCGGAACAGAATCTCCCTTAGAAACAAACCTTTCATAAATCAGCATCTCATCACACGTGTAATCACTATAAAACGATGTATTCTCTACGGGACTCCATTCGTTTCTCAGAGCATCCTTACGGGCAATTACATATATTTTCCCATAATCTTGAGCAACGATTACTCCACTATTGTCCTCATTACCGGTACTCGCTAAAAACTGAAATCCGGAAAAATCATCAGGTATATTGCTTAGACGATAAATGGGATTGGCTGTGAACAGCATAGAACCATTCCAAAAATCCCTGACAGAGAAAGAGTTATCCTTATCATAAACCGTAATCCCCGTCTCACTGATTAAGTCTGGATTAATATAAGTTATGTTTTTTGCTAAAGGAGTTGCGCCTTGGAAATCATCGGTCTGAGGAATCTCTATCTCATCATTTGCATTTACGCTTTTCTGAAACAGAGCCATTGTTGATTTGCCATTGTCGTATGTGCAAATGGAGTTCTCAATTTTAGTCCAACCCGGTATAGTGGCAGTACTTTTAGCTAATATATATATAATACCGTCCGACAAGGGAATTATTACTCCATCATCTATGATGTCTCTTCCGCCGGCACTTGCCAAAAATTCAAATCCTCCAAATCCAGAACCTGAAGCCAAATTCTCAACAACATAGTTTCTGTTGGTAAAAAGGCGGCTCCCATTTTGGAATATCTCTTTTTCGTATATTTTGCCTCTCACTACTATACTCATCTCATCAGCTGCCTGAATAAAAACAAAAGGCATGAGAAAGAATAATAGATAGAAAACACGATTATATAACCTCTTTTTCAATACTAAAAGCATAGATATTTCAGTTTTATTTCGGGACATAATAAGTTTGAGCTCAACTTGTTTATTGAAAATGTTTTTTCTAAAACAACCCTAACTCAGTATTACTTTTGGAGCTAACAACCGGATGTAAATATACATTAACATTATTCCAAAACAGGAAACGGGTTACGTTTGTCTTTGTACTTTGCAGCTTCTTCTAACTCCATGAATCGCATGTTATCTCCCTTTAGCAGGAACAAGCGTCCGGATTCATTAGCCACTATTAAATTAGATGATTTCCCGCCACCTAAATTTGTTCCGACCGCGCCTGTTTCATGTGCTCCACCCGGCTGGACAAGGCCTACCGACGTATGATGGAATGGTTTTGGGTGGTCAAAAACAATTTCACCCTTTTTGCCTACATTTTTCATAAACAAAGGAGTTCCATGCGTTCTTCTTCCTAATACAGCCCATGGATAACCTGTTTTCATATTAGGGATAGTAGAACGACGTCCTGTTCCAATGATTAAATCCAATTGACCATCTCTGTCAAAATCAAAAAGGTCTAATTTACAACGCCCGGTTCCTCCGGCAGGCTCCGCGCTTGCACGAATAAAATTACCATCCGCCAGTTTTAATTTACCGCCGTCCTCCACATTGTAATCATCTATTTTCCAATATAAGTGAAAATAGTCTTCATCATCAACAATGATTAACGCGAGTTTATCATTGAGAACTCCCGCCGCTGCACGCGAACGCCACATACCGTGCAGTTCAAGACCTTCACAATACAACGGATGAGCGATTTCCAGTTCCGGATTTGTTTTCGTTCCTCTGTTTATATAGATTGTGTAATTTCCGGTAATATCTCCCAAAATAATATCAGGCAACCCATTCCCTGTCCAATCAATTACCGTGGGAGATACATATCCCCAGCGCGATTCCTGAGTCCCTTGCACACTCCCTGAGTATCCTGCTTGGACATGAATATCCTTTCCTCCGGCCTGGATACGACCACGCGGAATAAAACGGGGTTCATCGTTGCTTCCAATATTTTTAAAAAACAAGACAAAACCTTCCGAGTTTCCAACGATTAAATCCTCAACACCATCGCCGTCCCAATCATAAACCGCAGGGGATGGCAATGAGCCGGCATAAAGAACTGCATTGTTTTGTAGTACAAGCTGAGGCTCTTTAAATATGGGGAAACCATTTTGAGTGTATTCGCCCGTAAACTTATAAAAGTAAATAGCCCCTTCGCCCCCAGCTATAAAATCAGAAAAATTGCTTTTCTTATTCCCATAAGCGCATACTCCCGGCGATATACTTGGATGATATAGAATGTTACCGTCTTCGCTCGCAATGTATTTTTGCTTTGAAAGCTTTGTCCTACCTACTTCGTAATATGGGAACAACCCTCTTCTTGAACCTGTGATCAGTCCTTTGTTACCATCTAAAACTATTGGAGACATCTGCATCATCCCAAAATAAACCTCTTTATTTGTATCCGATACCTGGCGGATATTCTCCACTCTATTTTTACGTATGTCAGGAACATGCATGGAGTACAAGTATGTATATCTACGCCCTTGTGTAGATACTCCGGCCTCATCATAAGGACGCCACTCTTCCGTCAATGGACTTTGATCTTTGTATTTAGGCGGAAAAAAAACTCCGTTAAGTTCCATAATAAAGTCATAACTGCCGTTTTCTTGCTGAAAAGCAGCTATACTCCTTATGTTGGCAGGGGTTTTTATTTCTGAAATTTTATTTATTTTTGAAAACGTCAATGTCTCTTTGTCAAAAACGGTACACAAAACACTTCGTTTATCTATCCAGAAACCATATATTTCACCTTTTTCAGTTTGAAACATAGTTCCTACAGGAGAAAAATCTGTATCAATTTTAACCGGTTTGTCAAACACGGGACTCCCTTCAGGTGTGTTTTTTATCCATTTGCATAAAAACAAATTCCTGTTATTGCCCGTGCTACCCAAAAGAAAAAGATCGGGATACTCTGAACCATAAACAAAAACCGACGCAATAGGTCTGTGCGATATATGAGGTAAAGTCAAAGCTTCCAAACCATTTTCCGCGCCGGACTTTAACGGATAAATATCTTTGTCGGCGCTTGCACCGGATAAGTTGAAAGATATTGGCAAGAGACAAAATAATAGAAATAAAAATGTTATTCTTCTTTTCGTTTTCATGCGTGCGATTTGTCAAAAAAACAGTAAATTATACTCACTTCTTAAAAGGTTACGATGATGTGCTTTGAAGCAAGCACATCTTCGTAACCGGATTTCTATTTATAGATTGCACCATATACACTGCAAGCCCTGTAATCACTTCCTTCCGCATCGGCTCCGAAGGCACTCCATGCTGATGGTCGGAAAATCATTTCTTCTTCTACGTTGTGCATACACACGGGGATTCGCAGCATGGAAGCTAAACTTATTAAATCAGCACCGATATGTCCGTAGCTGATAGCGCCATGATTTGCGCCCCAGTTATTCATTACCGAGTAAATACTTTTGAAACGACCTTCGCCTGTAATACGAGGAACAAAGAAAGTAGAAGGCCAAGTCTTATCCGTACGTTTGTCGATAATATCAAAAACTTCATCCGGGAAAGTAGCTGTCCATCCTTCTGCAATCTGCAACACCGGCCCGCCCCCTTTAATAAGATTCAGTCGGCACATTGTAACCGGCATGCCGGCTTTTGAAAGCAATTTTGAGGAATAACCGCCTCCTCTGAAGTATTCAAGTGACGACGGCCCCCACTGTGTAGCTTTCAGCATCTCTTCCACCTCGTTTTCTTTTATCTCCCAATAAGGTTTCATAACCGGTTTGCCATTCTTGGTCTGTTCGCCGGTGGCATCCAATGTACATGCGCCTGAGTTAATCAAATGAATCGCTCCATCTTTCAGCATTCCATCCGGTTTCCATCCGGTTACACGCTCTATTGATGCCGGGCTCCAATAGGTTCTTACATCTGCAAAAATTTGAGCGGTGTTTGTCAATAAGTTACCGAACAGCATTGAAATTGCATTCAGGTAGTCGTTCTCTGTGGCAAAAACAAAAGGAGCGCGAATCCCGTCCCAGTCGAAAGACGTGTTAAGCATTGCTTCAGAAAAGTCACCGTTCGGTAAAAAGTCTGTCCATTGACGTTGTCCTTGGAATCCTCCGGCAATGGCATTATGTCCCATCGCTTCCTCACCAAAGCCCATCTCGTCCAATTTTTCATTTCCAATCATTAAGTCGCGCATAATGATGGTCATTTTGGTTACATACTCCCAGTCGGCATCTTTTTGTTCTCGGCTTCGTCTTATTTCTTCAGGATTATGGTCTACCAGTTCATTGGGTTTGCAGTTCTTCTCAACCCATTCAATGGCACGTTTGTACTCGTCCTTATCGTAAATTTCTTGTTCGATTCTACGAACAATTTCAGTACTGTCAACATATTCAGTTCGCATACCTAAGTACTCTTGCAAGAAATCCGGGTTGACCATGGAACCGGCTATACCCATACAAACTGTACCAATAGACAAATAAGACTTACCACGCATCAATGCCACCGCCATGCCTGCCCGCGCGAAACGTAGCAATTTTTCTTGTACATCTTCGGGAATAACATCGTCATTAATATCCTGAACATCTTGCCCGTATATTCCAAAAGCAGGCAATCCTTTTTGATTGTGGGCAGCCAGTACTGCTGCTAAATACACAGCTCCGGGACGCTCCGTTCCATTGAAGCCCCAAACAGCTTTAGGAATTAATGGATCCATGTCCATTGTTTCAGAACCGTACGCCCAGTAAGGTGTTACCGATAGCGAAAGTCCTACGTTTTCAGTTTCGAACTTTGCCGCGCAATCGGCAGCCTCTTTTACGCCACCAATACAAGTATCGGCTATTATGCATTGAACGTGTGTTCCGTCTGGATAACGAAGGTTTTCACTGTATAACTTAGCAACGTTTTTTGCCATGTTCATTGTGGTTTCCTCTAAGGATTCACGAATACCTTTTCTCCGTCCGTCAATGATAGGACGTATGCCTATTTTTGGGTATTTTTCTGTGCTCATTTCTTAATTAATTATATTTTTGTATGATTTTTTAAATTTTAAGTGTGGGTATGGACATAAAAATGTAAAATGAGTATTATATATACTTTACTTTGACTACGATTTTTTTCACCAACCCTCTCTCGTTTTTCTTAATACAAGGTTTATGGATGTCTTGCGGGAAAAAGATAAAATACTGCTCCGGAGTAGCCAATAAGAGTTGCCCCATTTCTGATTCATAAAAGACAATATCTTTTGATTTATCGTAAGATGTTTTTATGGGAATAGAAGTATCACGCGTCAATTGGATATACTCCTCGCCCTCAATCAGATATTGAATGTCGATATACTGCTCATGAGATTCATAATAAGCATCTTCTTCATTCTTGGTTACATATTCACTGTACGTATAAAACACATCTTCACTTAAATCCATGCGCCCTTGCTCTAATTCTAAGCTGCCAATCTCAGATAAAAACTTGAATGCAGTCTCCCATCTTTCGGGATGTTTTTGATAGTGTGTCTTTAACGTCTCAAAATCAATGGATGCGTCAGGTCGAGCCGCAAAGGGTGACGTTATTGTCTCCTCGTTGATGATTAATCGCATATTTTTTTTCTTTTGGATTTAATTATTTTCTTGCTTAAGAGACAAACATGAATCTGATATGTATTTGCGTTTATCTTTAAACCTGTTTCAGCAAGATACCAAAACTCCCTATGGCTTTTGTAGAGTTCCATAAAGGCTGAAGTTTTTATAGGGGCAATTTCGGTTTATCGACATCAATGGTAAAAGCTCATGCGTTCCTAAGAACATCCAACGCATTAATCCCGACTTTCGGGATAAATACTAATCGCTCAAAATAGCTTTTCAGAGAATAGGAAGCTTTGCGGATAACCATAATATCGAATTATTGTTTCATCTGTTTTTTTTGAACCCTCAAGCGTTTTGTAATGTTAAAACTATGCACTTTTTCAACATTTTACCGACTGTTGAAAGCCGATGCTTAGAGTGGTACTTTACGTATGTAAGCATACTAAACCAACAATATACCAATAGAAAACCCGATGTAATTTCAAACAAAAAACAAACAACAGACCGACCGCAAGACCTTCCAACCGGTCTGTTGTGTTTTTTTACTTAATGAATTTTACACTCTGACTACCGATATTCGCGATATATACTCCACGCGGTAATTCCGAAGGTAGTACGACAGCGTTCTCATTGTTTTGCAACACAACCAGTTGGTTAAACAGCGCTCTGCCCGACAGGTCTAACACGCTAACCTGAACAGGCTCCTGAACAGGTTTATCCGTGAAGATTTTTAGCGTGTTATTATTAACAAGTGCTACGTTAAAATCTTTAACAGATACAGTACTTACAGATGTTGAAGTATCTTTATCAACTACACCTTTAAAATAAACAGTTTTAGATCCCGGAACCCCATGATTCGCCGCAGTAACGTCTCTACCAAATCCAAACACAGGTTTATTAACGCCGGTAGTTCCCCATACATACATACGGAAGAGAACGGTTTTATCAGATGTTATATCCTGCAGAGCAGACGTTTCGGATAAATCAAGAGTGAAAGACGTTCCATTTGTATTACCACCTCCAACTGTTATTTCCGCATCGCCTATCTCGGTAAAATTTGTTCCATCCAAACTATAAACCCAACTATGACTCTTTGGACTTGCACTATTTGTTCTATATTTGTAATTAAGAGACTGAAGTGATAATTTGTAGTTGCTGTTTGCCTTGGTGCTGATTTCAAAGTATCGATTATTGTCAATCGCGTCTTGTTTTGTTGATATTTCTTCCTCAGTAACCGTTAATGTAGCAACATATGCGTAATTAAGACTTTCCTCTCCAAATCCATCGCCTCTCGAAATTTTGGTTTCACCCACATGGTCAACAACTTGTGTCGCCGGAAGATTGCCGGTGGTGACACTTTGCAATGTTGACATCTCCCAAGAGGTAATCGTTGGTATCAACGGTGTAACCTCACCTTTCAAAACTAAGGAAGGCTTATAGGTTAATACACCATTTGAAAACGCACTCTCTGATTTGCCAAGAGCAAACCCTTGATTAGCTGTTCCACCCCAAGCATACAATCTAAAAGTAACTACGGTGGAAGAAGGTACGTTTTGCAAAGCGGCTATTCCCGTTAAATCAATTACAGGCTGATCAACACCAACATTACCTACAACTGCTGCATCCATGCTAACAGGGTCTGCCATCAGATCGATAAAATTAGTTCCATCCACACTGTATTTCCAGCGATAAGTAACGGTGTTTTGTGTTCTTAACTGCGCGAACAGACTGTTTAGTGAAAAAGAAGCTCCCTCTTTTGCCTGCACTTGAAACTCAAAATAAAAACCATCGTCAATTGCATTCGCTTCTGTGGTTTCGGGAGGAAGTGTTGCTGCGAATCCATGTGAATAACCACTATTTGCTACCGCAGCATCACCCCGTGTCAATGTGGAAAGTTCTAAATCTACATCATTCAGAGTTGCGGGATAAGAAACATCTTTTCCGCCCTCCGGTGCACCTCTGAAGTTCCAATCCAAAAGGGTCTGCTGCCCTACAATTGCTCCTGACAGAATCAGGAGTGTCGTTAAAATAAAATAAAATCTTTTCATAATATTCAATATTTAAAGTTTGTAATAAAAAATTATGGTTATCTGCAAAGCTTCCTGTATTTTAAGGAGTGAGTTTTAGAAATCGTAATCAATCTACCATAACCCATCCCGATACCATCGGGACAAAGGGGAATTAGGAGCGCAATAATTGAAGTGCTACAGGTAAAACTTGCCCGGTTCTGACGGATTGAACGATAAAAATCTCTCTTTAGGAAGAATTGCTATTCATTAAACAACCACCTTCTTAGAAGGTGGATTTAGAGGTACGAAAAAATTCAGGCAAAGCCTTCATAGCTCTTTGAACAAAGTTAATCGAACAAAGAAAAGTTCTCTGAAAGACCTTCTTCATTTTTATCTTGTTCTTCTTGATAACGAACATAACGACGGATCAGGTCTTCATCCATGCCAACGGTATTCACAAAATAACCGCGAGACCAAAAGTGATTGCCCCAGTAAGGCTTTTGTTTCAACTGAGGATAACTTTTGAATAGCTTTATGGCTAATTTACCCTTAACCGTACCAAGCAAGGTTGAAACAGAAACTTTTGGCGGAATGGAGACAACTAGGTGAATGTGGTCAATCTGTACGTTGAGTTCTTCAACTATACAGCCTTTCGATTCGCAGAGCATACGAATATCGTGATCAACTAAGTCTTTCACTATACCGCTCAAAACACGAAAACGATACTTTGGACACCAAACAATGTGGTATTGACAATTCCACACAACATGACTTTGTTTCTTGTATTTTGCCATACTGCAAATGTACAAAAAAACGGGTAAAACCAAGAAGAACATAACCACCTTCATAGAAGGTGGATTTCCGAGTTATATTAAAAAATTATTCTTCTTTGTCCACAGTTCCGAAAAGAGCCAGAACAGGGTTGCCTTTGGAACCTGACTTGCCGAAGCCGAAATTAATTCTTTTGCTTAAATTTGTTTTGCCGCCCCAGGCGTATAAACGGAATATGATTGTCGTTTTATAGGAAACGTTTTGCAAATCTTCATATTCTCTCAGACTGGTTCGCGGCTGTCTTGACCCACTGTTTCCGGTATCTTCAAAAAGAACATCCTCCGGTCCTAACTCCTTAAAGTCCTTACCATTAACACTGTACGTCCAGCGGTAGTAATTGGCAGCGTCTTCCTGTCTTCTCATAATGGTACTAAGGTTACGCAGCGAAACAGTGTATCCTTTTTTGGGTTTTACCACAAACTGAAAATAGGCTCCAGCGGCTTTCGCTTCTTCAAACGAATCACAAGCCACTAAATTAGCACTGAATCCCCGTTTATTTCCTGCTACTTTTTGAGCTCCTGCTCCTCGTATCAGCGTAGATGCCTCCAGGTTTTCATCGACAGTAGTGGCGGGTGCAGTTTTTTGTTTTCCATCGGAATGCTCCGGAAAGGTAAACTGCCATGCTAATATCTGAGCAGATGCTACACTGCCCACAAGTAGTAATAATGTAAAAAATGAAATTCTAAAAAAATGATTTAGTCTCATAATAAAAATGGTTTTATTTGATTAGTAGTTAGTTTTATTTAATGCGCCTATTAACAATATGGCGTAGGGTTTAAAATACTTTAGGTGTTTTACTATGTAATGAATAGCAAATGTTTAGACCTCTCCCCCTCTACACAAGAGAGGGGAGATTTACGTTACTCTGTTACGGTTATTTGTATTTGCTCTATAACCTCCTTTGAGTCGTAGATATTGGCATTTTTAGCTACAAATGTCGCTGTGTACGTACCGGGAACTGTATATACATACTTAAATTGCGTAAGGGGAACTTCATTGGTCGTTTTAATAGCCACCGATAAATCCGCTCCCAAATTTGTATCGCCAAAGGTTAACCCCGTACTTACAGCCCACAACTCTTGCTCTACATCATTTGTAGAAGGTCCCCGCATCGTAACAATAGTTCCGGTGTTTGTAAACCTGCCGGTTTGTTCCCACCCCTCACCGATAAATACGGGCATCCAATTAGCGGCGTTCTGCGAAGTAATAGGTACGGAACCTGCATCTGTAATGGCATCCAGAGTAAATGACGAGAACCGCCATATGTTTCCATTCCCATAGTCCGAATAGGGTCTATTCACATAGCGGAAGGCAAAATGTGTCACTTTTCCCTCTTCAAAAATATCGGAAACATCCACCACGCCGGAATGTTGGTATGCAGTAGTGCTGGCACACTCCAACTCGCAGAGTGTAAACAGGTCTGTTATATCTGTCCACGTTGCCGCCTGTACATCGGCGACAGAGTCAGCGGCACTTTGTCCGGAAAACTTAAAGTCGTTAGATACATACAGATAGAACTGATCTTCCTGACAATAACTATTCGGACCTGACTGCCTTCTTACTTGCGATTGAAAAGAAAGTTCGGCTGTCGCCTCCAAAATCCGGTCTTTAAATGCATAAGCATAATCATTCCCGGATTCTCCGGAATAAAATGAGATTAGGTCAGGATTTCCACTAATATTAAATATAACTGTATCGCCCATAGTGAAAATCTGTTTGTCTGCAGTTACACTAAATTCAGGGGTTTTGACATATTCTAATTCATTGCAGGCAACAAAAAAGAGACTTGCGGCAATGAAAAATAGGATGATATTTGACTTCATGATATTTGAGTTTTTAAATGGATTACCAGCCATGATTTTGAGTTAAATTTCTATTAACGCCAAGTTCGTAAGTAGGTATTGGCCAAATTACGTCTCGTTTTGTAACGTTACCGTAAATAGTCTGTGCCGCTACAAGATAGGAGGATGTACCCGGCGGTATTTCAGGCAAAACAGCTTTCATTCTATTATAAAACACGCCCCAACGCACGAGATCGTCTTTTCGTAATGCTTCGAAACAAAGTTCTCTCGCTCGTTCGTCCATAATATGTTGATGAAAATCTTCACCGACAGGTGTGTTTGTTTGATTAATGTCAACACCGGCATTCGCCGTTTGTACATCGAACCCATATCCACGTCTTTTTACCATGTTTACCGCTTCGTATGCCATTGTAATCTCTTCTGCAGACGCATTTCCTTTTTTATTCACAGCTTCCGCGTACATTAGCAATACGTCAGAATACCTCAGCAACGGGAAGTTAATAGGTGTAGCGGTGGTGCTTTTAGGCAGTAGTATCTCCCGGTCTCTTCTGTATTTTCCGCAATAGCGTTGGAATTTGTTTCCATTCGGAGACCAATAAATGGTATCTGTTATTTCAATATTATCAGCATTTCTACGATAATAATAAGGTGATATATTCCAATCTTTACGTAAATCCTCAGTTTTGTATAAATCCATCAAAACACTTGTGGCCCGCAGCATTCCGGCCGAGTATCCTATATCGTCGGTGGTACTATTATTAAAGACACCGTTATTTCGTCCAACCATTCCGGATACTCCGGTAATAGACCCCATTCCGTTCCCATAAAATTCTACCTCCCAAATGGATTCTTTTATATCGTATAAATCTTGAATGTAATTAACAAAAACTTGTTCATACGAAGGGTTGAGCGTGTGAAATCCGGTATCGATTACCTTTTTCGCCCATTTGGCGGCATCTTCGTACTTTGATGTGTCATTGAGGGGTTCACCAGCCATTTTCAAATACACTCTGGCCAAAACACCCCAAACTGCAGATTTACTTACACGCCCTCCGCCGGTATAGGCAGAAGCATCAGAGACCAAACCGGCAGCCTCCTCCATGTCTTCAATTATTTTATTATAAACCACATCCATAGGGGTGCGTGGAATTTGAATATCTTCTGGTTTCGATGTGTCAGCGAATTTTAGAATCAAAGGCACGTCGCCAAACTTAGTTACAAGCATGTAATAATAATAGGCTCTCAAAAATAAAGCTTGTCCTTTGATGTCATCCCGCAGCGTTGATTCCACTTCTGGTTTGTCAATATTCTCAAGCAGTAAGTTCGCCCTATTTATACCTTCATACAGCGACCTCCAGTAGGTTAGAATTTTATTATCAGCTGCTGAAACAACGTAATAACCGACGGTTTGCGCATCGACACTGTATGATTCATACCCTTCATCTCCTTCGAGCGCCAACCGACCCAATATGTTGTTTCCGTACAAGGGTCCGTCTGCTAAGGTAGCATACACACCAAGCAAAGCTGTATACAGATCTTCTTTAGTGTTATAGTACTTGTCAGCCAACATTATATCTTCAGACTCTACGTCTAAAAAATTACACGAGAACATCGCCAACAAAGAAATTGATAGTATTATATATCGAAAAATTTTCATAACAATATTTTTTTCACGTTTTTACCTAAACCTCACTGTTATTCCTGTAGTGAGCGTTCTGTTACGAGGATAAGCCGAATAGTCGAATCCCGGTGTCAACGCTGTGTTGCGTGTTGAAACCTCCGGGTCCATCCCTGAATATTTTGTCCATGTATATAGATTTTGAGCAGCAACAAATACCTGAAGATTGCTGATAAATCGCAATGAACTTCTCAATGGTACATCGTATGAGAGTTGGACTGTTTTAAGGCGCAAATAGGACGCGTCTTCAATGGTACGCGAAGAATAAACACCTCTTGGTCCCTGTCCACCCACGCGAAACAGCGTACTTGTGGGGTTTTCTGGTGTCCATCTATCATTATACGAAGCGTATTGATTAATATTTCGATTTGTTGAATTCCCTTCAAACATCAACCGGTTGGCATTAAATGCTTTATTACCATAACTCCATTGAAAGAAAACATTCAAACTCAAATTTTTATATATAAAGTTATTGTTAAATCCTCCCGTATGAATTGGTAGCGGACTACCAATAATTACACGATCCTTGTCATTAACAATTCCATCTCCATTCTGATCCACATATTTAATCTCGCCGGGCTGTATGGACTCCCTGGTACCCCCGTTGGAGGGGACATTCAGTTTTAAAGTGTAGCTTCCATCCGGCTGAACGTCAAAATCGTCATACGTATAAACACCATCCCAGACATATCCATAAAAAGCAGCCATCGGATGTCCAATTTTCCCTATGTATAACGGTGTACCATTCCAGTCGCCGGTCCACGTTACAATGGAAAGGAGAGCTTCTTCTCCCTCTGTAAGTCCCAGTATCTTGCTGCGATTGAAGGAGATGTTAAAATTACTCTCCCATGTGAATGATTGAGTGCGAAGATTTTGTGAGTTAATGGAGATTTCCAAACCACGGTTACTTACTTTCCCCACATTTTTAAATGTCCTCCTTGTACCGGAGCTATAGGGCACGTTGGCTCTGAGCAATAGGTCTCTGGTGGTTTTTTGATATAGGTCTATCACAAAATTCAACCGGTTGTCGAATAGCGACAAGTCATAGCCTAAGTCTATTTGATCGGTTCTTTCCCATTTCAAATCTTTATTTCCTATATCTTGCAACACCAAAGCATATTCTGGCGTCCCGTTATCAAACGAATAATAATCACCAATATCTATCGTCCTATACCTTGCATCTTCGTTTATTCTGTTGTTACCGGTTTGCCCGTAACTGAAGCGGAGTTTAGATTCGGAGATAAAATCATTTTTTTTCATAAATGGTTCTCTGCCCATATTCCAGGCGAAAGCGCCTGAAGGATAATATCCCCAACGGTTATTTTTTGAAAACTTTGAAGAACCGTCGGCACGGAATGAGAGCGTAAGCATATAGCGCGAGCGGTAGTTATAATTTACCCGTCCCAAAAAAGAAGCTAATGTGTTTTTTTGAGGAGATGACCTTACGGAATAGGGTATTCCCTGATCCATCCCCGCCAATCCCATCTCTTCGTGAGGTACATTTATCACTTCATAGCCGTAAATAGACCTTTTATCGCTTTCAAAAGTTGCCCCTCCGATTAAATCTAAACGATGGTACCTCTTAAGCGTCTGCCTGTATGTCAATGTATTTTCATTAGCCCATTGAGTAATGGTTTGATTACGATACGAACCGTTAACGCCTTTTAGATTATTAGCACTTGGATACCCTCTGTATGTTTTGGAATTGTTGAAATTTTCGTTGAGTATGGATCTTTCTCTTACTCCCGCATTAATTCTCAATCTTAAATTATTTAGAATAGAATAGTCAATCGTCGCATTCGTATTTAGTGCCTTGCGGGTAATTTTTCTAACTTCATTCATGCTTGATATTACCGGATTCATGATTGCCGTAAAAGTATCTTCCCCATCATACAAGTCTTCGAAAATATCTCCAACACCAACGTTTACGGGACGATACCCCCAAACACGATACATCAAATAAGTTGTATAGGCATTTGCACTCTGCTGCTGCTCGGAGGCGTACTGCCCATAACTTCCTTCTTGGCTGTAATTTCCGCTCAACCTTACTCTTAATCTATCATTTACCGTTTGATCCAGTCGAAGTCGACCGATGGTTTTATTATAGCCCGTATTAACAATTATACCATCTTGAATAACATTTGATAAGGATGCAGCATAGCGGGTCCTTCCTTCACCACCCGATATGGATAAACTTTGTGATATCAAAGGTGACGTTTTAAACAGCTCATTTTGCCAATCAATAACTTCTAATCTTTTATAATCTTCTATCGTTAAGTTTGGCTCCGTAAGATACATTTGAGTCATTCTATCATAATCCCTGTCGATTTGATAGCGAACAAAATCATACGGAGACATCATGTCCATTCTATTTGACACTTGTTGAAATCCGACAGAACCCTCATAGACTATTACCGGTTTGCCCAGCTTACCTGATTTGGTTTCAATAATAACAACTCCGTTTGCCGCCCGCGAACCGTATATTGCCGTCGCAGATGCGTCTTTCAGTATATTGATGGATTCAATATCCGATGTATTGAGCGTGGATATATCAAAATCCTCCATCGACAAGCCGTCCACAACATACAATGGTGTATTTTCTTGAGTAATTGAATTGGCACCCCGTATTACAAACTCCATCTTCGTACCTGGTTGGGCGTCGTTAGAAATAATTTGGACTCCAGCGATACGTCCGGATAAAGCTTGCATTATATCAGGAACAGGCGCTTTAGCAACATCCTGTAAATCAGTGACACCTACAGAACCGGTCAAATCTTCGCGCTTAAATTCTCCATAGCCAACTACAATTAACTCTTCGAGATAATCTGTTTTTGGTGCCAGTTTTATCTTTAACTCTCTTTCATCTTTTACTGTTATTTCTTTCGGGGTAAATCCAACGTAAGAAACAACCAGAATGTCATTTGCGTCCGCTTTCAATGAGAATCTTCCATTAGTATCCGATGTCGTACCTCTCGTTGTGTTTTTTATTTGCACACTCGCTGCAATTAACGGCTCATTTACCTCATCTGTAATTATACCGCGTACTGTCAATTGGGAAGTTGCAGGTAAAGCCATTAAAGAAAACAGTAAAATTGAAAATAAGTACTTCATAACTAAATTTTTATTTAATTTGTTGAGAAATAAGGTTATTACTCATTTTGAAATATTATAACCTCTTTCATCCTTGTCATTACTTTTTCTGATTTGCACCCAAAACCATCTGTTCGTGAGCAAAATAACTAAATTGCAATGAGTCAAGAGCGATTTTAATCTTCTCACGTTCTTTTTCATCGAATTTTTTATAGGGTGTAGCAAGGAAATCATCGCAAATTCCAAGCACAGAAAGCGCGCATTTCAGCCCTCTCAAATAGCTTGAGCCGCAGCTGACAACATTATATATGGAATTGCTAATTTTCATTACCTGAGCCTGTAGTTCTTTTATTTTGTCCATATCAGCCTCTACAGCGGCATTGAACAAATCGACATATAATTCCGGGAACATATTCGCACCGCCATTTACACCGCCACTTGCGCCAAGCAATACCGCTTGCGCCATCATTTCTTCTGGACCCACAAACAGTGAGAAATCTTTGCGTTTCCCAAACATGTCCGTTAACACCTGGAAATAGGTTCCATTAGCAGAACTATCTTTAAAACCTATCACTTTTTCGTTCTCAGCAAGTCGAAGCACAGTGCTCGGCGCAAATGAAACCTTAGTATGCGACGGCATATTGTATAAAAAAATGGGAAGTGGTAGTCGGGGTATTAAGTTTTCATAAAACTCCGCTAACTCCGACTGTGAAGTTGAATAATAATAAGGTGGCGCGGAAACAACCGCATCAGCTCCATGCTCTGCAGCAACTTTTGCCAAACGAACACTATCTGTGGCAGATGTATCGGAAATCCCTACTAAAAGCGGGATACGTTCTTTAAGTATCCGGCTGCTTTCTTTTATCATTTCAACACGCAAATCAAAACTCAAACTCTGAGCTTCGCCGGTAGTTCCTAAAACGAAAATACCATGCACTCCTCCTGCAACAACATGCTCAATTAATCGCTCTAAACCTTGAATATCTAAAGTGTCGTTGTTAAGAAGTGGGGTTACTAAAGGTGGGACAATGCCCTTTAATGTCTTTTTCATATATATATTATTTTTATCTTTTAGAAATTTATTTGTCTGTTTATAAATCAGTTATTTAACATTACTGTGTTTCTCAACTTACTCTATACCTGATACATTGTTTTTTAACAAGTAGAAATGTCCGTCTTCCGCTCCTACAAGTATGTCAAAAACTCCATCATTGTTCCAGTCTACAGGCGTAGGACTTGTGTCGTGCCCTGCAAGCCTTATGTCCGAGATTTCACCTCTGTTAATGAAATAAACATTTCCATCATCCTCCTTCACATTTTCAAACCAGGTCACATTGCTGCTATTTACCATCAGGTCTAAATCGCCGTCATTATCCCAGTCCACAAAACATATTTTTCGTCTTCCGGAGCGTCCGGCTATACCTACATTTAATTGCAGTGGGTCTCCCGAAACTGTAGGCTGGTTATTATTATGATCGTATTTCGACATATCCAATGCTTTGAAAATTCTCTTTCCGGGCTTAAGCCACAATTCTCCATCCTTCTCAAATCTTTCATAGTAAGCCAGATAACCCTCTTGATCTAATACGACTAAATCCATTAAACCATCTTTATTCCAATCAATAGCAATAGGAGTTGTTCGCCACTGAGTTACTAAATCCGTTTGTCCCGGATTCCACCAGTTCCACGATGGTTTTAACGCGGGTTGATTTCCCCAGTCAACTTTCACTTTGTAAGGACCTTCCAGTTGGGTAAGACTTCCGGTATTTCTATACCAAATTATCTCGCCGAAAATTGAATTGACAATTATATCGAGCTTCCCATCATTATCCCAATCCGCAACAGAAAGCGTAGTATATCCCCATTTTTCTTCTGCCGGACCTTGTATCGACCCATTCTTACCAGCCATAATCCGGATATCCTTACCATTAACCTGAAGCAACACCGGCTCAGCCCATTCAGGATTACTTGTGCCATATATATTTTTAATAAAGCATATGTTGCCCGCCGAATTTCCGGCAATAATATCAGGATTACCATCGCCGTCCCAATCAACACTATAAGGGGTAGATAATGCTCCAAACTTCACATAATGTGCCTTTTGTTTTAAATAAACCGGTTTTTTAAAAACAGGAGCACGTTTGCGAGTTTTTCCTGTATTCTTAATAAAGGCAACTCTTCCATCTTCATCGCCTACCAGCAAATCAATATGTCCATCTCCATCAAAATCGACCGCCGTTGGCGTAATCATTTCTACATGCATCCGGATTATTTCACCATCCTCATCCCTCAGATAGGTACCTTCGGCAAATTTGGGTGTTTTTTTTGTCCCGATATTTCTGAACCATGTAAGTTTATCTAAAAATTCTCCAGCGATTATATCTTTCTTCCCATCTCCATCAAAATCCGCCATAATTGAGCTCGGAGCGCCAAAAGTTTCAAGATCTTTCTTGCCAGCTTTGATTCTTCCTTTATTTATGTAGTTTCCATCCTTATTTTCCAACAAATAGATATAGCCCCTCAGCGGACCATTAGTCCATTCTCCTTTTTCATTATAAGCGTTATCCCATCCATAATCACCCCAATTATCTACACCTACGATAATATCCAAATCGCCATCATTGTCATAATCCACATAAGACCACATATTGCTTCTCACTCTGGCATAGTCTTTTCCCGGCAATTCGTCTGGAGTAATCTTTAATTGTTTCGAAAAAAGATTCGCTGCGAAATCTTCATAAACAAATCCGGGACGAAACACATACAGTTTGTCGTTTACATAAGACGCATGAACATTCCTGTAGGTCCTATCAGCAAGTTTTACCGGAATATCAAATAAAGGCTCAGACTTTGTCCCAATATTTCTAAAAAAATAAACTCCTTTAAAAGGTGTGTCAGGCGATGACATAACAATATCCATAAGTCCATCACCATCATAATCAACCGGAATCGGAACTCCCCATAAACCAACACCCAGGTCAACAATCAAATCGGAATTATTGTATTTCAAACGTAGGTCATCACGAGTTTTAGAAAAAGATAAAACTGGAAACAAAAGAGAGCAAACAATTAAAATATATTTTTTCATGTCTATATTATTATTTCAAATTGCTTAATCGTTTTAGCATATGTGTAAAAAAAAGCAAATCAAATAACTTCTTGAATAAAATGTAGATTGCCAACTTTAAACAGCTTACATCAAACACTCCGCATCCTGCACCCAACATCCGCATCAACTCGCTCTCAACGACGACTCCTGTACAATCAATTCTGGTTCCAAAAAGCTCTTCAGCAGATGGTTTCTGTTCTTAATCCGGCTAACCAACGTATTGATGGCTTGTTCAGCAATTTTTTCGATGGGCTGCTTGATAAAAGTTATTTTAGAATAATGCAAATCAAACGCTACATTTCGGTTGAAACCGATTACAGCCAAATCATTGGGGATTTTCACACCCATCTCATTTAGACTATACAATCCGTTGATTGCAAGCATATTGGTCAGAAAAATAACGGCATCAATGTGTTTCTCATGCACCATGTTTTGAAGTGCGTCTAAAATTCCGGGCTTAGAGTTCAAAATATTTACTTTCTGAACATCAATATACACCTCAAAACCGGCTTTTTTCATCGTATCTTCATAGCCGGCGATACGATCGAGAATGTGATACATCTCCGTGTCATAGGCGATTAAAGAAATTTTACGATGTCCCTGTTCTATCAAGTGTGTCGTAGCCAACGTGGTAGCTCTGAAATTGTCCAAACACGATGAACTAACATCAATTCCCGGAAAATAGCGGTCCAAAAGCACTACGGGAAAATTACTTTCGTACAATCCCTTTATCAACTCCCTTGAACCGTCGCACGGAACAACAATAAGTCCCTCCACGCCTTTGTTTTGCATCACTTCAATGAGCCGCTCGGTATTTTCAAAATTTTCATCCGTGCTACTTATCAACACGGTGTAATTCAGTTCATTCGCCCTATCTTCTACTATCCGCGCAATGTTGGCATAAAACGGGTTCGAAATATCGGTAACGATAAGTCCTATCAACTGCGTTTTGCCCGACCGTAGGTTTTTTGCCAATAGGTTTGGGGCATAATTCATCTCTTTGGCTATTTTACGCACTTTTTTCGCAATCTCATCGCCGATTCTATATTGTTTCGCCTTTCCGTTTAGCACCATCGAAACCAATGCAGGCGATACGCCTACGGCCTTTGCAACATCTTTTAATGAAACTTTACCTTCCCTTGACATGAAATAGAACTAAATTACGGTACAAAGATATAGCTAAATCGGTTTAGCTGCCAAATATTTTTACATGTTATACAGCATGTTTTTCGATTAAAATTAGCAAATCAAATGTTAAAACAGAAGAAAACTGACTTTTTGAAGTAAAACTTTTTACCCCTACCCCCTAAAGAAAATGACATTAAATTAAAAAGATAAACAACAAATAAAATCACAAAAAAACACACAATCCTTCGTAGAAGTAAACCCGTGTCCCTATAGCTCGTGGAAAAATGAAAAAAGCAAAAGGCGTTTCCCGTTATCTTTTTTACACAGTCCATTTAGAAGACCGATATTAGCATTCACAGCGTATAGGTTAAAAAGTAGAATATTTTTTGACCTAAACGCAGAATACTTTGTTTCTTTTAATACGCTTGTTTGCACACACTCTAATGGGAGTGAAATTAACAAACGAAATGTCGGTACATGCCCCGAAACAACAGGTTTTTGCAAATACGCTCATAGCCATTAGGTCGGTTTGCATTAGTTCAGTGAAACGGTTGTATGATACAGCTTGAGGAAACACAGCATTCATGTGCTTTTGCACTTAAAAGATATAGAAGTGTTTAAAAACAGCGAAACCCTCATATATGGAAAAACAAAGCAATTCTGATAACTTCTGATAAAAACATCTTTGGAGTACGCTTTGGTTTGTTTCCAGGGATAATTTTTTGGATTACACTATCAAATTCTTTTTGAAATTCATCAACTAAACAGAAAATATCTGTAATTTTGTCTTAATTAATTACAAGTCGTTTGTTAGTTATTCACATGTATTTCAACATAATAAGGCTACTAACTTTTCGCCTTATTTTACAAATAAAACATCAAAAAGTATTAAACGAACTCAGGTTAATAGAGAACACACCAGAAAATGAAACATATAGAATGACCAATTTTCAAACTTCCACATACTCCATTTAACTCTAATCAACCATAGGTTTAGTATAATCTATCTTGACTGACCAAACAGAATGTCAATTAGATTTGAACGGTGTAGCTCTCGGCTTCTACTATGTGAACGTAATAAAAGACGAACAGACAAATAGAAAACAACTTGTGAAGTAGTGAATGAACTTGGTGTTTAAGCGTAAGCATCCCACATTCGCCGTCTTTTCAATATTCTTTCAAAGGGCGAACTTTGCCTTAAAAAAGCTATGTTCAATCTCAATGAAGGAAACCGGTTTGTAGTCTGCCGTAGTGGTGTTGACTTACGCAAAGGCTTAGACGGACTGTGTGGACTGATCCGCTATTTGTCGTTAAGCCCTACCAACGGCGACGTGTATATTTTTCTCAACAAAACCCGCACA
>JAAYIT010000023.1 GCA_012523295.1 Porphyromonadaceae bacterium
GATTGTTCAACACAGGAAGATGCTGTTTTCAGTTGGTACGATAGACTACAACTTACACCAACCTCAGACAATAAATCTCATTCCGCCTGATAAACTTTTAAAAGAATGGGAAAAGGATTATACAGAATTAAGTGAAAACATGATATATGGCGATAAACTTTCGTGGGACAAACTATTAGGCAGAATCAAAGAATTAACGGACCGGATTAACAAATTGAAGTTTACAATTGAACTTGAATAAAAACGATGAAATTCACTGAAGAACGGTTAGAACTGGCATTTATTGAATCTTTGGGCATTGAAGCATTCGATTATACTCCGGGCGCTCAAATCCGGATTGAAAACGAAAATGTATTGGTTGAGCCGAAGGGAACATACAGTTCAGCAAGCAGTGAAGTATTGATTAAATCCGACTTAAAAGCATTTCTTTTAAACCAATACCAGGATGAGGAAATTACCGAAGATGAAGTAAACACCATTATCCGCGATTTGGAGAAACTCCCGGCTTCCGATTTATACGAAAGCAACAAAGCCATCATGAAAAAGATTTCGGATGGCTACAACTTCAAACGCGAAGACCCGAACAAAAAAGATTTCAGGCTTTATTTTATCGATTATTCAAAGGAAGACAACAATACCTACCGGATAGTTAATCAGCTCGAAATACAGGGATTCGAAAAACGAATACCTGATGTTATTTTATACATCAATGGGCTGCCGCTTGTGGTTATTGAGTTTAAAAGCGCCATTCGCGAGGACGCAACGATTTATAATGCTTACATTCAGTTAACCGTTCGTTATAAGCGCGATATTCCTGAATTATTCAAATACAACGCCTTTTGTATTATCAGCGATGGCGTAAACAACAAGGCAGGCTCTTTCTTTGCTCCCTACGAATATTACTAAGCCTGGCGCCGAATTACCGGAAACGAAAAAGAGGTGGATGGAATTTCTTCCTTGCATTCATTAATCCAGGGAATGTTCAACCGGGACCGCCTGCGCGATATTATTCACAACTTCATTTACTTTCCCGACAGCTCCAAAAAGGACGTAAAAATTGTTTGCCGCTATCCGCAGTATTATGCAGCCCGGAAGTTGTATGAAAATATTAAACTTCATAAGCGTCCGGAAGGAGACGGAAAAGGCGGAACCTATTTCGGGGCCACCGGTTCGGGCAAAAGTTTCACCATGCTTTTCTTAACAAGGCTGCTGATGAAAAGCACCAGTTTTTCCAGTCCTACCATTGTTTTAATTACCGACCGCACGGATTTGGATGATCAACTGGCGCAGGATTATTTTGTAAATGCCAAAAAGTTCATCGGCGATGATACGGTAATCAGTGTAAAAAGCAGAAAGCATCTCCGGGAACTTCTCCAGGGAAGAAACAGTGGAGGCGTTTTCCTGACGACCATTCATAAATTTACGGAAGATACAGAGCTGTTAACCGAACGCACAAATGTCATCTGCATTTCGGATGAAGCACACCGCAGTCAAACCAACCTGGACCAGAAAGTACGCGTAACCAAAGACGGTGTGAAAAAGACTTTCGGTTTTGCGAAATATTTGCACGATTCTTTGCCCAATGCTACTTACGTTGGCTTTACCGGTACGCCCATCGATGCAACGCTCGATGTTTTTGGAGAGGTGGTTGATTCATATACCATGACCGAATCGGTTAAAGATGAAATAACCGTCCGGATCGTGTATGAAGGTCGTGCCGCTAAAGTGCTTTTAAACAACAGTAAATTGCAGGAGATTGAAAAATTTTACGAGCAATGCGCTGCGGAGGGAACCAATGAATACCAGATTGAAGAAAGTAAAAAAGCGATGGCAAATATGAATGCCATTCTTGGTGATCCTGACCGGCTGCAATCCATAGCTGAAGATTTCGTGGGGCACTATGAAAAACGGGTGAGCGAAGGTGCTTCAGTAAAAGGGAAAGCAATGTTTGTATGCAGCAGCAGGCCCATTGCTTGGGAGTTGTACAAGAAAATAGTTGAGCTGCGTCCGCAATGGCTTGAAATAAAAGTGTGTGAGGAAGGCGCTGATTTAACTGATAAAGAAAAACGGGAAATCAAGCCCATGGAACGCATAAAAATGGTGATGACCCGCGATAAGGACGATGAAAAAGAGTTATATGATCTGCTTGGCGACAAAAAATACCGGAAAGAACTGGACCGGCGGTTCAAAAACGAAAAATCGAATTTTAAAATTGCCATTATTGTTGATATGTGGTTAACCGGTTTCGATGTTCCGGTGCTTGACACGATGTACATTGACAAACCGGTCCAGCGACACAACCTTATTCAAACCATTTCGCGCGTCAATCGGAAAGTGGAAGGCAAAAACAAGGGGTTGGTGGTTGACTACATCGGAATCAAAAAGCAGATGAACCTGGCTCTGGCCCATTATAATAAAACGGATCAAAACAATTTTGAAGATATTGAACAATCGGTTGTAGTGGTTAAAGACCATCTGGATTTACTCAACAAAATTTTCCATAAATTCGATTCCGGTCCGTACTTTAAGGGAACCCCGCTTCAACAACTGAATACACTTAACATGGCTGCTGAATTTGTGCAGGTTACCAACGAGCTGGAAAAACGATTTATGCACCTGGTAAAGCGTTTAAAAGCTGCTTATGACATTTGTTCGGGAAGTGAAGAAATCAACCAGGCTGAAAGAGATGTTATCCATTTCTACCTGGCAGTGCGGTCTATCGTGTTTAAACTCACCAAGGGAGACGCACCGGAAATTGCCCAAATGAGTGCCAAAGTGCGGGAAATGATTAAGGATGCACTGCAAAGTGACGGTGTGGAAGAGATTTTTAAACTGGGCGATGACAAACAAAAAGAGTTCGACATTTTTGATGATGATTGCCTGGCGAAGATTGAAAAAATCAAGCTTCCAAATACAAAAATCAAGTTACTACAGCAACTCCTTGCAAAAGCAATCGACGACTTTAAAAAGGTGAATAAAATTAAGGGAACAGACTTTTCGGAGAAAATGAAGGCTCTTGTGGAACGTTACAACCAACGCAAGGAAGCTGATGTTCTGCGAAGTGAAGTACTGGAGGATTTTACCGATGAAATTATTGATTTGTACCACGCTTTGAAAAAGGAAAAGGAATCGTTCAATGAACTGGGTATCGACTTTGAAGAAAAAGCTTTCTACGATATCTTAAAGGCGCTGGCTCACAAGTACGATTTTGAATACCCCGAAGATAAACTGATTCACCTTTCAAAAGAGGTCAAAAATGTGGTGGATGACAAAGCCCGATATACCGACTGGAGCAAACGCGCTGATATAAAAGCCGAGCTAAAGGCGGATTTAATCGTCCTCCTGGCAGAAAATGATTATCCGCCGGTTGACCGAGATGAAGTGTATAAAGAAATTTTTGAGCAGGCAGAGAATTTTAAGAAGTATCAGAAGTAAGAGATATGCAAGTAAATTAAATTAAAACATGATGAAAATTAATATGTTTGAAGCAAAGTTATTGATTATGAACTAAATAAAGATTCTGAACCGTAATAAGAAGTGGAGTATATAACTGATGCCTGAATAAGTATTATTTCACCGATCCTTCAGAAACCAGCCTGGCAATATACTGGCTATTTCGGTTCGATTTGTGCCAGTGATTCCTTTCACATCAAGTTTGATTTTTTTGCATCACAAAATCAAAAACAGATATAATCCGTACCTTTGAACGAATAAATTCGCTTTATTATGAGTGCACTGGAAATTTCGGATAAAGAATTTTTGGCGGGCGCCCGGAAAGGCATCCAAAAATCGAGGTTGTTATCCATTGCCCGCGAATCGGGGTTAACGATGAAAGATTTGAGTTCGTTTTTGCGGATTTCAACTCGGTCAATCCAGAAAAAGGAATCCGACCAGCTTATTGCACCCGGCGCTTCGGAACGGGCGGTATACATTGCCCGGCTATTTCATTCAGGGATTAAAGTATTTGGGAGCCGTGAAAAGTTTTCCCGTTGGCTGAATACCAAAAACCAGGCAATGGGTGGTGAAAAACCGGGCTCTTATCTCGATACGATCTCAGGAATCCAGTTGGTGATGGATGAACTGAATGCCATTGAATACGGATTCTCTGCCTGATGATAGTTTACTCCAAGAGTTCCCTCAGTAATTATTCCCGATGAATTTAATGTGATTCTGAATCCGCTCCATCCGGATATCCAAAAATGCAAAATTATCAGTTCAGAACCTTTTGTTTTTTATGAGCGGGTTTTAAAATAGATGGCTTTATAGCAAGCTGAGTGCATTTATCATTTACACAAAATTCATTTGGTGTACTAATAGTATTTCAGCAATCTCTCGTACCGTTTTTAGTAAAACATGCTGTGTGAAAATTAGTATTTGTTGTTGTTTGCTGTTCTGCAATTAAAATAAAGGAACCATTTTAAAAGATAGGTTATTCCGACAGGTTAACTTGCCAATACCCTCGTGTTCCACAAATACGTTCTAAAACACCCTTCGATTTTAAGTATTCAACACAGAAAATCACGGAACTATTAATGTGTAGTTTCATTAGCCACTACTCTTGCACTTGGCTATAACTATCACACAATCAATACATAGCGGGAACTATAAATTTCATTTTATTTTCATAGTACGTATTCATAATGCAATAACATATTATTGCTTGTTGATATAATTTATCATCAGAACTTATGAAACAGCCGTAGAGGCTGTTAATAAAGCTGTTGATAAATATTCAATGAATCTTTGTTAGGATTAACAAATTTGTATTACTTTTATCACGGTATTAAATATACGCTTTATGAATATAATTGATTTTTTTCTTTCACCGGGGTCAATAGCTCAAAAGCAGTATGAAGCACTTAGAATGTTTTATGTTGAAGGAAAAACTGCTAAAGAAGTAGCAGAAGCGTTTGGCTATACACACAGGGGCTTCACCTCCATTATTACTGACTTTAAGAAAAAGCTCAGAAATAACGATGGAAATGATTTATTTTTTAAGCCCGTTCAAAAGGGACGAAAAACCACCGAAATAGTTATCGGGGCACAAGATATTGTGGTTGAACTAAGAAAAAGCTACCATTCGGTTGAAGAGATAAAAGTTGTTTTGGACGGCAAAGGGTTTGATGTTTCAGAAAGGACAATATACGATATAATAAAACGAGAGGGTTTTTCGCGTCTGCCACGAAGGACAAAGCTAATAAAACAAGAACTACGATTGCCCAAAATGCCGGCCGATAAAAGCCGAGCACTGTCTTTTGCCCCGGAGAAATTTAAAAGTACATCAGCTGGTGCATTGTGTTTGTTGCCTTATATCAAGAAGTTTGGCATATCTCAGGCCATCAACAATAGTGGTTATCCTGGGACAAAAGACATTGATAAACTAAGTTCGATCTTGTGCTTTGTTGCATTGAAATCTTCCAATGTCAGGCGTTACAGTTCGGACGATCGCTGGTGCATGGAAAGGGGGCTTGGCTTGTTTGCCGGATTAAATGTGCTGCCAAAAGCAGCGTGGTACACATCATATTCACACAGGGTAACATCAGAGATGAACCTCGGGTTCCTTAGATGGCTGCATAAAGTTTGGATACAGAATGACCTACTGGGCGACACGGTCAATATAGATTTTACCACAATTCGGTACTGGGGC
>JAAYIT010000234.1 GCA_012523295.1 Porphyromonadaceae bacterium
GAGCATTTCTCCAGTTATATGATAAGTACAGATGGAGCGAAGAAATACATGAAAGAATAATCTTAAAGCAAGAAGAAATGTCGGTTTCACAATTGCCTCAAAAGTATATTGCAGTAGGAGAAGTGGTTAAGATTCAGAAACGTTTAAATAACCTATACGACATAAAACAAAAGATGACCTAATTTCTCAATAGAATATATTACTCCTGTTTATTTCTCAATTTTCTTTCTTTAATACGATCAAAAAAATAAAATAATAAGACCATGAGAAGTGAACCTACGGCGGCAAATAATATATTTAACCAGACAGGTCTCTCAAACAAGTATAAATACGATGTGAGAAACCCAGAATAAAAGATAAAAAAAACAAGGTTATATTTAATTTTTTTCATAAATAGTTTTTTTATGTCAGATTATGACAACTGACTGCATAATATGCCATATTGAACCAAAAGCAGCAGCTATCCCAATAGCAGGCAACGAAACCGGTCCGAGAATGGCCATAGTATAAGCAGCCATAGTCGCGGCTGATGCATCTGCGTACAACACACCTTCAAGGTAAGCCCAAATAATCTCCCAATCAAGTTTTGTTGAGACATCATCGTTTTGCGAATCTATCCATTCATTGATGTTCCCTTCCCAATATTGAGCAGAATCAACAAAAACGGCAGAAGTCATAGCACATAGATTAAAAAGATCGTCTGGCGCGTCAACGTATTTTTCTGAAAAAAGAACTTCAGACACATCGTTTTCTAACTGATCTATATTCTCGAAATCAAGAACACCCATCAAATCATCAAGTAACTCATTTGTGATTTCATCATATTCATCACTCTTGGTTTTAATTCTATCGGACAATAATACTTCATGCGCAATAGCAAGGAATTCATTTTCATTATATTCAATGCCATTTGCATCTAAATAAGATAAACTGATTCGATCAATCTCCTTAACAATATCATCACGAGTAACCCGCATATTTGGGTTAAAAATATCAGGTGATGCTTGCTCACGAAAAGTTCGTATTAAGCCACTATGATTATTGGCAGCGGATATACATTCGTTAAAAAAGTGTTGTCTTTCAATTAATTCAGCTTTTTCTTCTGAAGTATTTAATTGACAAGAATTGGAGACAAGGCAGATAGATAATATAAGAATTATTTTTTTCATTTTAATTGTGATTATTTTTGAATTTAATAATGATGTAGCATAGTCTCTAAAGATTTAAATTGTTAATAAATGTCGTATAGGTTAAGATGTCCGTATAAACATATTTTTTTTCTTGTGCCCTTTATGAAAGAAAAGACGTATAACGCCATGTGAAAAGAAATGTTTCTTACCACTCTTCTCCGCAAGAGCCACATTTATGCTTGCCTTCATGACCAGCATCCCTTTTGCATCTGCCACTGCAACTATTGGTAACATCAGAATGCCATTTATTACATTGAGCCCGCTTTTTGCCGGGTGTTTCATTGATGGCTTTTGTTTCTTTTTTAGTTGTTTTCATTAGAAAATGATGTTGAATTATCCTACTCGTAAGGCTTTTCGGTTACGCCCCGTTTTTAGTATGGTTTCTGGGCTCCATAATAATAACAAGAATTAAATCATCAGGTAGATGAGTTTCAGAGGCACAATATTCTGTGAGCTATTAAGGAAGCAAATTGGGTCGTTTGGAACGTCAGATGGTACGTAATTGGAAACGATACAAGAACTAATTTCAAAAATATGTAAAAATTCCAATTGTTACACCTCTGAATGTATAAATTTACCTTATTATTCTTTTGATAATCATTCAATTATTTTTAATGTACGTATATATTACATATTTTGTAACTTTGTTGTGGTTAACCCGGGTAAATGCACTGATATGGAAGATACTACACAACAAATCGAAACAGCAATCAGGAATATTGCAGAAAGTTGGGGATATACTATTTCCGATCTCTATTCATCAAAGAAGAGTAATGAACTGGTATTTCTTAGACTTGCCATTGTTGATGTTCTCCGACGCAATGGCTATACCTTCCGGGAAATTGGATGGATGATCAATCGGGATAGAACTGCTGCCCAAAGAAACAAAGAACGTGCTGATGACCTGGTAGCAACAGGGGACATTCTATTTCTGAAGGTTCGGAAGATGGTAGAACATCATTTATCATTCTTAAAACAGGAAGAAGTGCACATCTAGTGCATATCTAGTGCACATCAGGTGCACAAAATGAAAATTCTTTTCTATTTGATTGCAAAATTTGCCGAAAGGCGAATTATGCAGCAAACACTAACTCTTAAGCAAAATAAGTTCGTTAACAAGTATCTCGAATGTGGCAACGCATCCGAGGCTTATCGTTTTGCCTATTCGTGTGCAAACATGAAAGACGAGACGATAAATCGCAAAGCGATAGAAGTGTTACAAAACGGCAAGGTTGCGGCAAGGATCAAAGAGTTACAAGCACGTCTGCAGCTCAAAAGCGATCTTACAAAAGAACGTGTCCTTTTTGAACTGGAATGTATCATTGACGCTCAGATTACCGATTACCTGGATTTCACCGGGTCCCGCATCAAGTTTAAACCGTTTAGTGAGTTAACCCAAAGGCAGGTCAAAGCCATAGAGAGCATCAAGAAGGGTAGAAACGGAATTGAATTGAAACTACATGGAAAAAGCTGGTCCATTGAACGGATCTGTAAGATGTTGGGATATGATGCCCCGGAGAAACTCGAACACATGGGAAAGGACGGGAAGGATCTTCTGCCTACCGATATACTGGACAAGATTCCTGACACCGTGCTAAATGATCTGTACAAAAAGCTAAAAGATGGAGAGATCTCGTGAGTTGAATCTTCGGTTATGCCGGTTGATAGCTGAGGCTAAAGGTCGGCAAATGTGTACAGAATCATTCTATGAGTTTGTACAGACTTTCTGGGAGGTAATTATTCCGGAAAAGCCTGTATGGAACTGGCATATTAAGTACCTGTGTGATGAACTGCAGACACTGGCCGGGTATATCGTCCGCCGGGAGGCAAAGCCCTATGATCTGATCATAAATATACCCCCAGGTACAACCAAGAGCTCGTTAGCCACCGTGATGTTCCCTGCATGGCTATGGACGCAGGATGCAACAATCCGGGTTATAACAAACTCTTATTCGGCTGCCCTAGCCATTGAACATGCGACTAAGAGCCGTGACATCATTCTCTCGGATAAATACCGGCATCTTTTTCCTCATATTCTTATACGAAGGGATAAAGCTGCCAAATCCTCTTATGAGAATACCAGCGGAGGGGCCCGGTATGCAACTTCTACCGGTGGAATGATTACCGGAATCCATGGTCATTTGATCATCAATGATGACCCCTTGAACCCGGCGCAAGCAATATCAGAGGCAGAACGCAAAACAGCCAACGAGCACACAAAGACCCTTGCCTCTCGTAAGGTTGACAAGGCAAATACGCCAATTATAACCATCATGCAGCGTTTGCATGAGAATGATGTCACCGGTTACCTTTTGGCTAAGAAAGCGGAGAAAATACGGCATATCTGCCTTCCTGCAGAACTTTCCTCTCTTGTAACTCCAACAGAAGTAAGAAAGAACTATGTCAATGGCCTTTTGGATCCTGTCAGGTTATCCAGGAAGATCCTGGATGAGCAGCTCATCGACCTGGGATCCCGGGGATATTCCGGACAATACGATCAAAATCCGGTCGCAGATGGAGGAAATATTGTCAAAAGGGAATGGTTCCAGTACATATCCTATAACGATTTTATGGGGCTAAAAGGGTCCATTCCAGTAACATTTTTTGTTGACACAGCTTTTACAGAGAAAAAGGAGAATGACCCAACTGGAATAATTGGAACTTGTAAGATTCGCAATGATCTGTATATACTATGTGCGAAAAAGGTCTATAAAAAATTCCCGGACCTGATCCGCTTTTTACCGACCTATGTTAAGGAGCATGGTTACACTGCTCAGAGTACGATCCGGATTGAACCTAAAGCGAACGGTATCTCTGTGGTTGATCAACTACAAGAAAGTACAAAACTCAATATTACCAGTACACCGGCACCAACAGACAGTAAAGAAACCCGGTTAAATGCAGCATCTCCCAAAGTTGAATGTGGACGTGTCATATTGGTGGTTGGTCCCTGGAATGAAGAATTTATCGAAGAAGTATGCGGGTTCCCAGCCAAAGAACATGATGAGTACGTGGACCTCTTATACTATGCTATAGACTATCACTTGAACAGCGAGAGCGGCCTTAGTGCTGAAGAATTGGCCGATTTACTTTAACAATACTTTGCCATGGAAATAAAAGATATCATCAAGCTAGAAGACACAAGCCTAATCTATAAGAAGCTTACGGCTAACAAAAAGGAACAGATTGTTTCCATTGAAAAAATCATAGCACAACTCAATCCAGAGAAGCATGATGTAATGGATCCTAAGATCCGTAAGAAAAAAACTGTAAAGGTTGACACGAAAAAAAACGACGAAATAACAGGTGAAAAAATCTACAAAGAGACCAAGATTGAGGTTTGTCGTGTTGCTGTTCCTTTACAGAAGATCCTGGTTGAGCGAACAGTTGGCTTTACATTCGGAATACCAGTCGAGTATTCATTAAAGAGCAAGAAGAAGGACCAAAAAAAATTCCAGGATCTCTTTGATGTCATGGAAGATATCATGCATGACAACAAGATGCATTATTTTGATCGTAAGCTGGCCCGAAGGGTCTTTTCTGAATGTGAAGCAGCCGAGCTATGGTATTTTACCCTGGATGATCAAGGGAAGCCTGAAGAGATGAAAGTCAAACTGCTTTCACCGCTCTTGGGTGATCAACTCTTTCCTCATCGGGATCAGTACGGGCGAATGGATGGTTTTGCCAGGAAGTATTATGTTAATGATTATGACGGAAAGAGAATTGGAAGATTCGATGTCTATGATAAACGATATGTATATCGATATGTCTTCAAAGATGGGGTAATGGTGAAATATAACGATCCTGCTTTACATGGGTTCACAAAAGTTCCGGTAATTCATTATACCCAAGAGGCCCCTGAGTGGTATGATGTACAGTCGGCTATAGATCGTGTCGAAACGCTTATCTCTAACTGGGGAGATACGAACGATTATTTTGGATCTCCATCCTATTTCTTTAAAGGGAAGCTGAAGGGATTTGCAGAAAAAGGGGAACAGGGCAGAGTATATCAGGGCGATGAAAATACGGAGATGAGGGTGCTTTCCTGGAACAATTCTCCAACATCCATGAAAGATGAACTGCAAAACCTTTTGGCCATCATCTTTGGATATGTTCAGACTCCGGATATCTCTTTCGATGTGATGAAAGATATATCAAACAACACCTCCGGAGTGGCTATCCGGCTGATGTTTACCGATGCTCATATGAAAGTTGCAACAAAGGAAGAATTGTTCGGAGAGATGTTTACTCGTAGATGTAATTTGATATGTAATGGCATTGTCACCTCATTGAAAACGGAAGGTGGACTTATCTCGGATAGTATCGCCAATACCATCAAGATTGAGCCTGTTTTCACTCCTTATCTGCCGAAAAATGAAAAGGAAGAAATTGAAATGATCTGTACTGCAGTTGGTTCAGGCATTGCATCAAAAAAAGAAGGGATTGAACGTTTAGGATGGAGTGGCAATGCGGAAGAAACACTTACTCAGATATTAAAAGAAAAAGCAACCGATGCCGTAGAACCGGCTTACTAATAAGTCGAGATGCAAGATAAATGGGAAAAACGACAGCAAAGAGAAATCAACCGCTATGCTGCCAGGATAGAGGAGATCTACAAAAAGGCGGCAGAGGAAGCGGCAAGAATTGGTCATAGCATCCATAACTTCAATCCCGACCGTCCTTTTTCTTTTGATGATTATCCTCAGGCCAAAAAGAAGATAACCGAGCTTCTAAAGGAAGTGGCCAATAATGTTGAGAGTACCATTATTGACGGAGTTAAATCATCCTGGACACTAGCTAACAATCGAA
>JAAYIT010000235.1 GCA_012523295.1 Porphyromonadaceae bacterium
CAAAATTAAGTGAATTTACCGGCTTTCCGGTTTCAACATTAAGTAGAGATTTAATGACAAATGTAGCTATTGATAAGCAAGGTGTGAAACATTGGTTTATGCAATACAAGCCCAACGGAGGTACAGATTTGGACATTTACTACCATCACCAGGGGCGGGAGCCAGAACCGGGAGAAACAAACAAAGTATTTGATGCCTCTAAACTACCAGGGAGTAATTATCCGGCTATGTTGATAGTTCCTCATTCCGAATCCTTGGAATTTGATGATAAAATAAGTGTTGAATTATTAGTGAAATTAAATCCAGAAAATTACTCAACCTCAGATGGTCCTCTGATTTTCAGCAGTAGCAAAGCTGCTTTTTATTATCACAATAGCGTAACAGGTTATCAGATAGGTTATAGAGTAAATAAAAACGGTGAGTTTTTGATTAACACTGGAATTAATACAGAGTACGGCGGATTTACGTTTGCTTCACCCTATCAGATAAAAGATACACTATGGCATCACGTAGCTATTACCTACGACAAAGATGCAGGTAAAGATAATTTCATAAGCTATATTGATGGAGTTGTGGCGAACAAACAGACTGTAACTGGTAAAATAGAGGCTGGCAAAGGTATGGTGCATTTGGGTTTAACAACCTTTTTTCAAAGTGAGTCGCACAATACATTCTGTAATATTGATAACGTAAGAATCTGGGATAAAGCATTAAGCAATAAAGAGCTTCGCGAAAATCTTACCCGAACAGATTTTACGAATGAAGGCAATTTGAAGTTATTCCTCAACTTTGACGACACGTTCAAAGATATTTCGGGGAACGGAAATGATGCCCTTCCTATTACGATTATCCCTGATGCAAAATCAAATTTCGACCCGCCAAAAGCCGCTTTTGACCTCTACAAACAGCTGGATGAAGTGAGTATAATTAATAAATCTTTCAACGCTACATCTTACCACTGGGATTTTGGAAATAAGCAAACGAGTACATTGGATAATCCAAAATATCAATACCCTGCTGCCGGAGAATATGATATTACATTGGTTGCAAAAAATGACAATGCCGTTGCAGCGGAAATGCAGCAAGTATCCATCGAAGGATTGGAAAGAGTGCACCCGGCAAAAATTGGAAATACAGGACAAGTTTATTTAGACATTTACGGAGGCGGATTGTCAGCTGATGGAACAGAGGTAATCTTACGAAGAGAAGGTCAATCAGACCAAACAGCTAACCAGGTAATATTAAGCGACAGAGGCAATCTTACCGCTATATTTTCTCTGAATGGTATTGAAGTGGGTAAATGGGATGTTGTAGTAAAAAAAGGGAAAACAGAATCCATTTTAGCTCAGGCATTAGATGTCGAGACGGTGAAAGAAGCTGAAAACTGGGTCCAGGTTTCAGGTTTGGGATTTTTCAAAGAAAACAGATGGCAGAATTTCAAAGTTTTTTACGGAAATAAAGGGAATGTGGATAGTTATTCTGTGCCGTTGTGGATTGCAATATCCGATGAACTTGGTTTAGAAACTACATTTTTAGATTTTGAAACAGAAGTACCCGAGTATTATAAAGATCACCCCGACAAAATAAAAATTGAAGAATTGGGCTATTATTTCACAGCAGAGGAAGTCAATGGCAAACCCATGAAAGCAAGGGTTATATCAATACTAATACCGGTGATTCGGGCCAATAGCACCAACAGTTTCACAATTCGTTTCAAAGTAACCGCAGAAACGGCAAAACTTGGTGATGTGGTTGACATTGTTGCCTATCTGGATCGACCCTGGTTGACTTATGAAGATTTATTACCCCAAACGAAAAGTTCTTTGTTTTCAACACAAGCTACCGCAGATATGGGATCAGTTGGTTTTTCTGCTGAATGTGTTGTCGGAGTTCTGGGAAGAGGTGTAATTGACGCAACAACAAATACAGTTCCCTTCGTTGGAGGCATATGGGAAGGGATGAAGGCAGTGCATGGCGCCTATAAATTAGCAACAGGAGGAGAAAAGGAAAGAACATGGAATGCATACTGGAATGTGGGTTTAGCAGCAATAAGCAGTGGTACAAGCTTTGTTAAAGATTTGGCTTTCCCAATAAAATGGGGGATGGCAGCTATCAATCTGGCCAGTTCAATGTACGACTTGAAAAACTGTGCTGAACCACGCAGCATTCACGGAGGAAGAATTCTTCACGTTGACGCAATTGACCCCAACGAGATGATTGGACCAAGCGGATTTGGTGATGCGGGCTGGATAAAAGCTTTGGAAAAAGTTCCTTATACCATTCTGTTTGAAAACATAAGCACGGCTTCTGCGCCGGCTCATGATGTATTTATTACCGATACTTTGGACAGAAATGTTTTTGATTACTCAAAATTCAGTTGGGGTGATTTTGGATGGGGCGACAAGATTTTCCATCAAAAACAGGAAAATGCGAAAGAATTTTCACAGGATATAGATTTGCGGCCCAATAAAAATTTAAAGGTACGCGTAGCCGGGAAATTTGATGAAGAAACAGGTGTTGCACGTGTTGAATTTATATCCTTAAACCCCGAAACATTATCGGAAGAGGAAGACCCGTTAAACGGATTTTTACCGCCTAACGGCAACAATGGCGAGGGTGAAGGTTTTGTAAACTTTACGATAGGTATAAAAGAGAACCTGACAACTGGTTCAACATTAAAAAACAAAGCAAGTATTATATTTGATACCAATCAACCTATCCTGACCAATGAATATATCAATACCTTAGACTTCGAACCGCCGGTGAGCAGCGTTAAATCAGCGGAAAAGCAGAGCGATGACAGCTTATTGGTAACCTGGAGTGGTACAGATACAGGTTCCGGTATTTCAGAATACTCCGTATTTGTGCAAAATGGAGAGGGAATAATCACTCACTTGGTGATGGGGACTCAGGAAACCTCGTTAAGTTTTAAACCGGAGACTAACGGTACTTATAAATTTTACAGCATCGCTACCGACAATACCTACCAGGAAGAGATTGACGGTAAAGAGTTTGAAGTAACTTATATGTATGTAGGTATCGAAAATTTTAAAACCAATAACGAATTATTGGAAATCAGCCCCATTCCCGCAAGTTCATTTA
>JAAYIT010000236.1 GCA_012523295.1 Porphyromonadaceae bacterium
CCAATTTTTTGAGTGAGGCGGGCGGAGTCTTGACTTTTTTTGCTTCGTTTTTTGTGTCAAGACAAAAAATGAAGTGGGGTTTGGGGCAAAGCCCCAGCTTGCTTAATTCCTCTGATAATCAGCATATCTTTTTCAAAATCAGCTTTTCATCCGACTGTAAAAACTTGCGAAAGTCAAATTCTTTACATTAAGGACGTATGGAACACGCCATTAATCATTCACTTGGGTTTAAGACTTTTCTTAAATGGCTGTTTCATGGCAAACAGTCGAATTTTGAAATCGTAAAGATAAAAAAGAAAAGGGGTTTTTCCTAATGAGTGGAAAAATCCCTTTTATCATTCTTATATATTTTTGCACTATGGAGCGGAAGAGCCGAAGAGGGCTGGCGGCTTATAATTTTCTATACACCTCTTCAAACGGCACCCGATATCTATCTCCCCAAATACCGAGATTACCTTTACGGATTCCACACGGGATAACCATGTTGATTTCGGCACTGCAAGGTAGTTTGAGCAGTTTCTTCACACGCCTGCTGTCAAATCCTTCCACCGGACAAGTGTCATAACCTGCCTCAGCCATTGCTATCATAAAAGTCTGAGCCGCTAAACCGCAAGTTTTATGAACTACCACACGCATATCGCATTCAGAAATGGTGGTTGTCATTGGTCGGAATAAGCTGATGGACATAGAAAGTATTTTTCTGAAAATCCCCAATACTCCAAAAAATCGGCTGTAAATAAACGGCATCAGACGATTATAATAAAGATATCGGTTTTTCCAACGACTTTCCTGTCTTTCGGTCGGACTGTATCGGGCAATATTCACTTTTTCAAACTCCAGAATAGCTTTCGACCGTTTCCTGTGTAGGTCTCGCCGGGTCACAAAAACCACAATTTCCTTAGCAGTGGATGTTGCTCGTTGATCCAAGCAGGCGTGTGATATCTTTTTCAGCATCTCCGAATCGGTGATGTGGTAAAATTCCCACAATTGCATGTTGGAACTATTTGGTGCCAGAGTAGCTAATTCGATACAACGCTTAACTTTTTCGGTGTCAAGCTCTTTCTGCTCATCGAAATAGCGAACTGAACGGCGAAAATGGAGGATTTTTTCTAAGGACATAAATTTTAGTCAGCATCCATCCGCATCAAGCGGGTTTGTTGCGTAGATAATAAAAATTCTAAATCGGCATTAAACCGTAGCCAATAATCACTAAAAATGGTAAAAAACGTTTCCTGCCCTTGCGTAAAAAGCAAATGTACTCGACAAACAACCCTAAAATCGTTGGACTTTATGAGCGCATCGCATTCACACTCTCTTTCAGCGAAGCAATCTTACTTTCGGCGTCTGCTTGTTTTTTACGTTCGTTTTCTACGATTTCCGGCTTAGCGTTTTGAACAAATCTTTCGTTGCTTAATTTTTTCAAGACTGATTGAAGAAATCCTTCCAGATAGACAATTTCGTCTTCCATTTTTTTGATCTCTTCCTCTACATTTACCAACCCTTCAATTGGCACGGAAAATTCGGTAGTTCCCGCCATAAAGGTTGCCGCATTTGGAGATTTCTCCGATACTTCCTCTATTTTGTCTAAGTTACAGAGTTTTATGATCACCGAATCAAAATCAGATTTATGCTTCCCGACTACCTGTAGTGTTAATTGCTCTTTGTTCGGAACGTTTTTTTGCAAACGAACGGTACGAACACCGGCAATAATTTCTTTTATTTTTTCAAATTCGGAAATTAATTTTTTATCCACTGTCTTGGGGTCCGGCATTAACTGAACCATTATGCTTTCGCCTGGCTTACGCGTTTCAAGTGCCTGCCACAGCTCTTCGGTTATAAAGGGCATAAACGGGTGCAACATTTTCAACAAGCTGTCAAAAAATCCGAGCGTAGCGTTGTAAGTTTCACGGTCTATTGGTTGTTGGTAAGCAGGCTTTATCATTTCTAAGTACCAGGAGGAAAATTCGTCCCAGAAAAGCTTATAAACTGCCATCAAAGCTTCTGACAAACGGTATTTACCAAACAAATCATCCACCTCAAGCAGTGTTTTTGAAAGTTGTGAATCAAACCATTCGATAGCGATTTTTCCGGATTCAGACTGTTCGGTATCGGCAACTTCCCACCCTTTTACCAATCGAAACGCGTTCCATATTTTATTGTTAAAATTCCTTCCTTGTTCGCAAAGGCTGTCATCGTATAGCAAATCATTACCTGCGGGAGCCGTCAAAAGCATTCCCATGCGAACGCCATCTGCGCCAAATTTCTTTATCAATTCGAATGGGTCGGGCGAATTGCCAAGTTGCTTAGACATTTTCCGTCCGATTTTATCCCTTACAATTCCGGTGAAATAGACATTTTTGAAACACTCTTGATTACGATATTCATAGCCTGACATAATCATTCGTGCAACCCAAAAGAAAATAATATCCGGTCCGGTCACCAAATCACTTGTAGGATAATAATATTTAATTTCTTCATTGTCCGGATTATTTATTCCATCAAAAACAGATATAGGCCACAGCCATGAAGAGAACCAGGTGTCTAACGCATCTTCATCCTGGCGTAAATCATCTATAGTAATCGGATAATCTACTTGTTTCAGAGCTTTTTCATAAGCTTCTTCCTTAGAAAGCGCTACTACAAATCCGCCATTGGGAAGGAAATAGGCCGGAATTCGATGCCCCCACCAAAGTTGACGGCTGATGTTCCAGTCTTTGATGTTTTCCATCCAGTGGCGATACGTGTTTTTATATTTTTCGGGATGAAATTTTATCGTGTCATTTTCTACGTTTTCAAGAGCAGGTTTAGCTATTTGGCTCATTTTCAAAAACCACTGCATAGAGAGTTTCGGTTCAACAGGAATATCAGTTCTTTCAGAGTAACCCACTTTGTTGGTGTAAGGTTCCATTTTATCCATCAATCCTGCTTCTTCTAAGTCTTTCTCAATTTTTTTTCGAACATCAAATCGATCCATTCCTTCGTACATTGCGCCGTGTTCGTTCAGAGTACCGTCATCGTTGAAAATATCGATGGAAGGCAAGTTGTATTTTTCTCCTAAAACGTAGTCGTTCACGTCATGAGCAGGGGTGACTTTCAAACATCCCGTTCCAAATTCCATGTCCACATATTCATCCTCAATTACCGGAATTGATCTGTTGATCAACGGTACAATCACTTTCTTGCCTTTCAGGTGCGCTGTTTTTGGGTTGTCGGGGTGAATACACATGGCTGTATCGCCCATTATCGTTTCGGGACGTGTGGTTGCAACAACAGCATATCCATCTTCTCCCTCAATACGATAGCGGAGATAATAAAGTTTCCCATGAACTTCTTTGTGATTCACTTCTTCATCAGAAATAGCAGTCAGCGCTTTCGGATCCCAGTTTACCATCCGTACACCGCGATATATCAACCCTTTCTCATACAAATCACAAAAAACCTTAGTAACGCTATCCGAACGAATTTCGTCCATAGTGAAAGCGGTACGTTCCCAATCGCAGGATGCTCCCAGTTTTTTCAACTGTTCGAGAATAATTCCGCCGTGTTCATGTGTCCAGTCCCAGGCATGTTTTAGAAATTCTTCACGTGTCAGATCGGATTTCTTGATGCCTTTTTCAGCCAAACTTGCTACAACTTTTGCTTCGGTAGCTATGGATGCATGGTCGGTTCCCGGAACCCAACAAGCATTTTTTCCTTGCATCCGTGCACGGCGTACCAGCACATCTTGAATGGTATTATTCAACATATGCCCCATATGGAGTACTCCGGTTACGTTTGGTGGTGGAATGACAATGGTGTAAGGTTTACGTTCATCAGGCGTGGAGTGAAAAAATCCGTTGTCCAACCAGTATTGATACCATTTGTCTTCTACATCCGAAGGATTGTATTTGCTTGCAAGTTCCATTTTAGTTTATAGTAAGTAGTTAATAGGAAATTAAATTTAATATCAGAGCTTTACAACTGTTGTTGTTGCTATCGGAATTTCTAATTTCTGCTTTCTGATTTTTAATTTATAAGTCTGCAAAGATAGTGAAAATGAAAATTTTATAGAAATTTAAATTTCAAAGAATTTTATTATCATCTTTATTCGCTTTTATTCATTAAATTTGTAAAGACAAAAAACCACATCTTAACGCTCACTTTAGAAAATTGATGAACTGATAATGCAATCAAAAACCACAGGTGTCATACTTAATCAAGTAAAATACTCGGACAATCAAAGTATTGTAAGTATTTATACCAGAGAGTTTGGGCGGGTTTCATACATGGTGCGCGGCGCGAACAAAAAGAAATCTGCATGTCGAGCCGCGTTGCTCCAACCACTCTCTATTGTGGAAATCGATGTGAATCACAATCCCAAGAGGGAAATTCAAAACATTAAAGATATGCGGGTGGCAGTGCCTTTTCACAGCATCCCGTATGATCCGATTAAGGGTTGTTTGGCGCTTTTTATAACTGAAATATTACATAAAACGCTGAAACATTCGGAAAATGATGAGGATTTGTATAACTTTATAGAAAATTCTGTTTGTGAATTAGATAAGTGTAGCAGTGGAATCGGAAATTTTCATTTGGTTTTCATGGCCGGATTAGCTAAGGAGCTTGGATTTGCTCCCGATTTTCTGAATGGAAATGGACATGAATATTTTGACTTGATGAATGGTGTGTTTAAAAAGAACAAACCTGCGCACATCCATTTTCTGAAAGGAGAAAAGGCATTGGTTTTTAAAACTATTATGGAACAAGATTTTAGCAGCCTTGATAAAATCTTAATGAATCGGAAACAACGAGCTGAAATGATAAATACGTATTTAGAGTACTTTAGACTCCATTTAGCTGATTTTCATTCGCTTAAATCCCTGGAAATTTTACAGAAAGTATTTGAATAGCTTTTTAACCGTTTTAATTAAAATCTTTGAATTAAAAATTCAACAACATGCTGCAACCATGAAATCATTACTATTAATTTTAAAGAAAAAACTCGCATACCCAACAGTTTTGTTGGTTGCTTTTGTGTTTGGATTTCAATCAGTTGCCGTTGAAGTCCGAGCAGAATATCAGGAGCAGGACTCGGATATCATCTCATTTTCAGGCGCTGTGCTGAGTGAAAATTCGAATGCTTTGCCTTACGCCGTACTTTCGGTAGAACAGACAAATATCTCTACCGTAACCAATTCTGAAGGCGAATTTTCTCTGAAAATCCCCGGTGAAGACTTGAATAAAGTTTTGCTGATCTCTTTTTTGGGGCATGAAAACCTAAGAGTTCCTATTTCAAGTTTACAACCAACAGGAAACAAAATCAGGCTGAAAATCCTGCCTTATGTCTTGCCCGCGTTAGAGGTGATATCAAAAGATCCGAAAACAATAGTGAAAATGATGATGGATAACCGGAAACACAACTACAGTCAGAAAGATTACCTAATGACTGCATTTTATCGGGAAACCATCAAGAAAAGGAATACGAATGTTTCACTTTCCGAAGCAATCACGGAAGTCTATAAACGCTCGTACAACAGTAGCTTACACGATATGGCTTCTCTTTACAAATCAAGAAAAAGTACAGATTACAGCCGATTGGATACACTTGTTTTTAAACTAATGGGCGGTCCGTATAACAATATTTATTTAGACGTAATGCGCTATCCGGAGTATATTTTTACTGATAAAATGTTTGAAAATTATGAATTTAAATTCTTAAGAACGGATCAAATCAACGAACGGATAGTGTATGTGATTGAATTTAAGCAACTTCGGCATTTAATCGAGCCGCTTTATTATGGAAACCTGTTTATTGATGCAGAGAGCTATGCGTTAGTAAAAGCAGAATTTGATATGGATTTGACAAATAATGAGGAGGCGACGCGGCTGTTTGTAAGGAAAAAACCATTCAATGCAAGAGTGAGTACCACCAAAGCGCATTATGTTATCGATTATCGCCCGATTGGTGATTTGTGGTATTATTCCTACAGCCGAGTGGATTTGAATTTGAAAATTAACTGGAGGCGCAAACTATTCAATACGTATTATAACTCAAATATCGAAATGGCGGCAACCGACTGGTCGAGTGATGTGGATAAAAAAGACTTCAGATCCAAAGACCGTATAAACCAATCTGTGGTGATTCAGGATGCTGCATCAGGATTCTCGGATCCTGAGTTTTGGGGAGAATTCAACATTATTGAACCCGACAAATCGATTGAAAACGCGATTAATAAGATTCAAAAACAACTAAACAGATAAAAATTCCGGCAGGAATGAAAAGCTTGGTGAGCTGAGTTGTAGAAAGTGAAACTCTTTTTGAACCTCAAAACCCAAGCTGCCAAAATATAAAACTATTGCAAAATATGAATAAAAAAGTTGTAATTTATTGTAAAAACACACAAGATTATCACTCGTTCCCGATAGGAACTTCATTGTTAGAAATATATAAAAAGCTAAATATAAAGTTGGATTACCAGTTGGTTGCGGCCAGGGTAAACTATAAAGTAGAGGATTTAAATTTTCTTGTTTATAAGCCGAAAGATATTGAATTCATTGATACAGGCTGCTCGTCAGGGATGCGTGTGTACGTACGTACGCTCTGTATGGTGCTCTCCAAGGCAGTTGCAGATTTATTTCCAAAGTCTGTAATCCGCATAGAACATCCTATTTCGAAGGGGTATTATTGTCAGATTGAGAATTTCGGAGAAGCGATAACGCCTCAAATTGTGTTGAGAATTAAAAACAGGATGAAAGAGATTATCGATGAAGCGCACCCCATTATCATGGAAGAAAAACAGACTGAGCAAGTCAAAGAGTTATTCAGAAACGGGCAAAACAATACATCTAAAGATGCGCTTTTTGACAGTTTGGCAGAGCCTTACCTCAGATATTATCGAATCGGCGATTTTATTGATTATTATACAAGTATCTTACTCCCTTCAACCGACTACCTTGATATATTTGACTTGATTCCATATTACGATGGTATGCTGCTGCAAGTGCCTGACAGAGAGAAACCGGTGAGGTTGGAAGAAATGGTTTTACAACCAAAAATGTTTGAAATCTTCAAGGAGTTTCTAAGTTGGAATAAGATTATGAATTTGAAAACCGTGGGTGAATTTAACAAAGCCTGTGTGGATAATCGGGCGTTTAATTTGATTAAAATCGCTGAAGCGCTGCATGAGAAAAAAGTAGCATCCATTGCCGATATGATTCATGAAAGACCGGCTGTGAAGGTGATTTTGGTATCCGGTCCTTCTTCTTCCGGTAAAACGACTTTCAGCAAACGACTTTCAGTCCAATTAATGGTGAGTGGCTTACAACCCAAAACTATTTCACTTGACAACTATTTTGTCAACAGAGATGAAACTCCACTTGATGAGCATGGCGCCTGGGATTTTGAGTCGTTGTATGCGCTTGATCTTGATTTGTTTCACGAGCAGATGAGACAGCTGATCGCGGGAGAGGAAGTTGAGTTGCCATTCTTTAACTTTGAGACAGGAGAACGGTTTTATAGGGGAGAAAAATTAAAACTGAAAAAAGATTCTTTATTGATAATTGAGGGAATTCACGCGTTGAATCCCGAGTTGACGAGAGGCGTTCCGGAAGAGGCGCTTTTCAAGATTTATGTCTCGGCACTGACCACCATTTCTATTGATGAGCACAACTGGATTCCGACTGCCGATACACGTTTGCTTCGTCGTATTATACGTGATTACAGGTACAGAGGATATTCTGCGCGTGATACGATTGGAAGGTGGGGGAGCGTACGGAAAGGTGAGGAAAAATGGATTTTCCCGTTCCAGGAAAATGCGGATATTATGTTTAACTCGGCGTTGATATTTGAACTTGCGGTTTTGAAAAGACACGTTTTACCTATTTTAGAGCAGGTGCCTAAATCATGCGATGAATATACCGAAACTCATAGATTGATCCGATTTTTACGCTACTTTATAGCCATTCCGGATAGAGAGATCCCACCAACATCGCTGTTGAGAGAGTTTGTGGGAGGAAGTAGTTTTAAGTATTAACGCGAGTTTGATATAACCAAAAAACAATTTTTAGATTTATGAGATTGATTTGCAATATGGTAATAAGGTTGAGATTTATTCTGTATCATTTTCCACTAAGGTTCCTTATTTGAATAAGGTTTTAAAACCTTATTTTCTCAATGCAAATCTTAGTAGTATTGAAAAATATATTGACATATACCTTATTACCTTATTTCCCAATGAAATAAATAAATTCTTATTTCGAGCTCACGTTAAATATTAAGAATATGAATTACACAAATTATCCCGGAGTCTCGGGACGAATTAAGTAAAATAAAGAACTGCCGAGGTTATTATAAACTTCGGCAGTTTTTACTTATAAAAAGTTCCCCATTTAGGCAACTTTGCTTGTTAAAGTTTGAATGCTTTTAGATTTTCTCCAATGCTTGTTCAATATCGGCAAGTATATCTTCGATATCTTCTATGCCGACTGAAAGACGAACCAACTCAGGCGTTACCCCGGCCTCTTTCAACTGCTCGGCATTAAGCTGTCTGTGTGTTGTACTAGCCGGGTGAAGAACACTTGAACGGGCATCCGCCACGTGTGTAACAACAGCAACAAACTCAAGATTATTAATGAATTGTTTGCATTTTTCTTCACCGCCTTTGATTCCGAATGAAATTACTCCGCTACTTCCATTTGGAAGGTATTTTTGAGCTAAATCGTAGTATTTATCGTCTTTTAATCCCGGATAAACAATCCATTCCACTTTATCGTGTTTGGACAGAAATTCAGCTACAGCCTGACCGTTTGAACTGTGTTTTTTAACTCTCAAGTCAAGCGTTTCAAGTCCGATATTCGTAAGGAAAGCATTTTGTGGAGCTTGGATTGCGCCCAAATCTCTCATTAACTGTACCGTAGCTTTAGTAATGTAAGCACCTTTTCCGAAAGTACTGGAATAGACCACACCATGATAGGAGTCATCCGGGGTAGTCAGTCCGGGAAATTTTTCGGCGTATTTATCCCAGTCAAAATTTCCACTATCCACGATACACCCGCCAACTGAAGTAGCATGACCATCCATGTATTTTGTCGTAGAATGAATTACAATATCAGCTCCCCACTCAAAAGGTCGGCAGTTTACGGGAGTTGGGAATGTGTTGTCAATAATCAACGGAATACCATTACTATGCGCAATTCGGGCAAACTTCTCGATATCAAGTACAGCTAAGGCGGGATTTGCCAGTGTTTCTCCAAATAGAAGTTTCGTGTTAGGTTGAATCGCTTTTGCAATCTCATCTTCATCGGCATCCTGATCAACGAAAGTTACATCGATTCCCATTTTCTTCATTGTTACCGCGAAAAGATTGTAAGTTCCGCCATAAATAGTAGATGCACTCACAAAGTGATCACCTGCGCTACAAAGATTGAAAATAGCAAAAAAGCTGGCAGCCTGACCCGATGAAGTCAACATGCCCGCTGCTCCCCCTTCGAGTTCAGTGATTTTAGCAGCAACCGAATCATTGGTCGGATTTTGCAGACGTGTATAGAAATATCCGGCAGCTTTCAGGTCAAATAAATCACCCATCTGCTCGATTGTATCGTACTTAAAAGTTGTACTTTGGATGATCGGTAAAACTCTCGATTCCCCTTTTTTAGGCTTCCACCCGCCCTGAACACATATCGTTCCTGGTTTTAATTTTTTTTCTGACATAAATATTTTTACTTTTTTTTAATTGAATACATAGCTGATAGGTGTCGGATTCGACAAGTTGTCATTAATCGGACATCTATCTTTAGCTTTTTGAATTAGCAGTTGTTCGGTTTCTGCATCTGCATCGGTTTCGAGTTGAATCTCAACTTTAATAGACTTAAAGCCTGCTCTATCCTCGCTTGAAAGACCCATAAAGCGCTCCGGATTAATATCTCCCGAAATGTTGATTTCTAATTTTTTTAATTCAATGCCTAATTCTTTTGCAACGAGATTAAAAACCACATTCAAACAACCTCCGTATCCGGCTAATAAGTACTCTACCGGATTTGGAGCGGAATCCTCGCCGCCAAGCGCTTCGGGTTCATCCACTACTAAATCAAAATTACGCGCTACACCATGATATTTTGTGTAACCAACACTTTTACCATTTACTGAAAAGTTTAAATCTTTTGTTGACATAAATATTTTTCTATTTTAACTTAATGTATAATTGATTGGAGTTGGATTAATTAAATTGTCATTAATCGGACATCTGTCTTTTGCTTCTTGAATTAGCCGTTTTTCGTTTTCAGAATCTGTATTAGTTTCAATTTGAATATCCACATTTATCGATTTGAACCCCGCTCTTTCACTGCTTGATACTCCAAGAAATCGTTTTGGATTAATGTCTCCCGAAACATTGATTTCTAATTTGTTTACTAAAATATTCATTTCTTTTGCTACCAGATTTATTACCACATTCAGACAGCCGGCATAGCCAGCCAGTAGGTATTCAATCGGGTTTGGGGCAGAATCTTCTCCGCCGAGCGCTTCCGGCTGATCTACCACGAGATCAAAATTGCGTACTACACCATGATATTTCGTGTAGCCAACGCTTTTGCCGTTTATCGCGTATTTTATATCGTTTGATGACATTTTTTATTGTTTTATTATGGATTATGAAATGGATTTATAACGGATATTCGTCGAATGCATAAAGTACAGTTGAAAGGTAACGCTCGCCGGTATCAGGCAATACCGCAACTATTGTTTTTCCTTTGTTTTCGGGACGTAACGCTAACTGCAAGGCAGCATAAGCAATTGCACCTGATGAGATTCCGACCAAAATTCCTTCTTGTTTCGCAATTTCCCGAGAGGCTAAAATCGCTTCGTCATTCTCAATAGTAATAATTTCATCTACTACAGATGAACTGTACACTTTGGGAATAAATCCTGCCCCGATTCCCTGAATCTTGTGTGGTCCGGGTTCTCCGCCTGAAAGCACGGCTGAGTCTTTAGGCTCAACTGCCACCACTTTTATATTCGGATTATACTCTTTGAGTTTTTTTCCGGCACCTGTAACGGTTCCACCGGTTCCTACTCCTGAAACTAAGATATCAATTTTTCCATCGGTATCTCTCCAGATTTCTTCGCCGGTTGTACGATAGTGCACCTCAGGGTTTGCCGCATTTTCAAATTGCTGCGGAATGAATACATCACTTTTGTTTTCTGCCAGTTCTTGAGCCCTTGCTATTGCCGCTTTCATTCCACCTGCTCCGGGTGTCAATTCAAGATTTGCCCCAAGCGCTTTCAGCAGATTTCTACGCTCCACGCTCATCGTGTCAGGCATTACGATAGTTAATTTATAGCCTTTTGTAGCCGAAACAATCGCTAAACCGATTCCTGTATTTCCGCTGGTAGGCTCTATGATTTCCATTCCGGGTTTCAAAATTCCCTTTGCTTCCGCTGCTTCGATCATGGAGAGCGCGATACGATCTTTTACCGAACTTGCCGGATTGTATGATTCAAGCTTTACGATTAGATTGGCTTGCGCCCCTTTGTTGGCAGCGTATCTGTTCAGTTGAACCAGCGGTGTATTTCCAATTAATTCTGTGATTTTTTGTGCAATTTTTGCCATAATTTGTTTTTTTAGTTTATTGATAATGCAAAATTACTCCCTTCCGGCTGGTTTGGAAATAACCAACTGGGGGTATTTTTGTACCATGAATATGGGATAAAAAGAATTTAGTGTTGAAACGGAAAAGATTTATTGAAGAATTAGCATATGAAACAGCCATTAAAGATAAGTTTTAAATGGCTGTTTCGTATTATAAAAAGGTGCGTAGCATCGACATTATTATTATCGATGACAAATAACACTATAACATTCTATCTAATATAATCTTTAAGGTATTACTGGTTTTCCTATGAAAAATGATTTTAGATTAATTTCCAGTGTATATTAAAATACTTTTTACCATTAAGAAGTTAAGTCAAATTAAGGTTTCATTAAGGATTTAATATTGACTTAATGTAAATATATTTATTTCTAAAA
>JAAYIT010000237.1 GCA_012523295.1 Porphyromonadaceae bacterium
GTATACTGCCAAAGCTGCCTTACCAAATCTTTTCTTTCTTCTTCCATAATCAATTCCAACGTCAGGTCATCATACATTGGCTCACTCAAAGTTTTCATCCCTTTCTGTTTTATTACCGGTCTTTTACCCCTTTAAAAGGGGGGATCGAACATTATTGAATCGATTTCATGTTTAAGGTTCTCATATGTTTCTTGTAAATTGCTTCTGAAAATACAAACTTTCTGTTTATTATTCTGGGTATGCTCAGTATAGCTACCTTCAATGAAATTACTGATTATATAGCTTTCTTATTCGGTTTGATTTTTATGTTCTCACCTACGAGATATAACTTGTCTGCAGAATTCACTTTACCTGATACGCAGTAATGTAAATTCTTCTCGAACTGCATTTTTTTGTTGAAGTCATAAATAGGGTATGTTCTGTTGGTATCAGTGTCTTTCATCAAATGCATAAAGTAACGGTCATGTTGTTTTGTCCAAATCCATACAAGGTTATTAGAACTGAAATTAAACATAAATGCTTCTCCTTTAGAATCTGATGTAGCATTTTATACTACCTCCTGGAAGGTTATGAAAGTAACCTTCAGCCCGGTTGTGGAGTTAGATTGTTACATGCCTGTAGAGCAATTTATCGACACAGAGCCGGGCATCAAGTCAGGATAATTAATAATGCAGATCTGCCAATACTCTTTCAAGTACTGCATTATCTACGAGTTTCAGAGAATTTGCCGCCATGTCTATTAGACAGGAAGTACAAATTGTATTGATAATCTGTGGAAGTCCCTTAGACCGGCCCCATATCTTTGATATAATTTCATCGGGAAAGAGCATAGAAAGACCTGAAAGAGAAAGTTGTTTTTCTATGTAGTCAGAAGTCTGATTTCGTGTCAGGCCTTTAAAATGATACTGGCTGTTTATACGGTAGAATAGGGGCTCGAAGGTTCTTAGCCGTAACATAGGCAGCAAATCCTGATGTCCTATTAATATCAATGATATGGGACTAATCGAATCATATTCAAAACTTCTCATATACCGTATTTCATTTACAGTTTGCATCGGCAGGGACTGGGCATTATCTATAAGCACCACTAGCTGTTTCTGGTGGTTGTTAAAAACATTACCTAATACTTCATAAAACTGTTTCTTTACCTTAGAAAGTATGTGATAAGGGCTTACTGCTAAAGATTCCAACACACTACTATAGAGATCTTTCGGGGTGAGCCGTGAATTATTTATATAGCAAACTGAGTAACGGGAAGGGTCAAGCTGGGAAATGAATAACCGTATGAGGGTTGATTTTCCAGACCCAGGCTCACCGTATAGTAAAAATATTCCACAGTTATCAAGAACAAACATCGCTCTTGCAAGGGCTTCTTTATGTTGATCGCCCAGGAAAATATTTTCTATGGAGATACTGCTTTTAAAGGAGTTCTTCCCGATCATTGTATTTGTTTCCCCCCTCTTTCTTATTCATAGCCACTGCAAAACTCATTCCCCGGATTTCTTTAAGAGACTCGTTTTTTAATAGTTCCAGGTGGTTTATACCGGTGGTTAAACTCGCTTCCTCGTTGGCGGCAACGAAATTCTTTTTATGATGACGGCGCACAACGGCTGGCACTGCGTTTTCATACCTTTTTCCTTCAAAGTGAACCTGTATTTCTTTGGAAAGGTCATAGGGGTCGTATTTAACTTGTACTCTTTTGCCTGCCAAAAAGCTTTCGGTTTCATATTCATTGGTTTCGACCCTGATTATACCGGTCTTTGAAACCGACTTTTCTTCCTCATAGAGAAAAGCTTCGTAGATTTCATTTAAGGTTGGTTTTCTAAGTTCATTTGTGCCACTTTCCCACATCGCCATAGGTTTTTGTTTTGTTGATGAATGGATTCTTTGATTGTAAAACTTATCCAACCACGGTCTAAAATAGCTGTTTAAATCTTCCAAAGTTTTTATTTTGCCTTCGTTGACCAGCAAAAGAGCTTCAGATTTAAAAGATGATTCTACCAGTTGAAATGCTTTTTCAATTTTGCCTCGACCCTGGGGTTTATACGGACGCGTATGAATCAAGTTCATACTCAGCCGTCCACACACGTTTTTCAGGTGGTGTGAGGAATAGGCGGAACCATTATCTGCGTAAATATTTTCAGCCAAGCCATACATTATTATCCATTTTTTCAAAGTATTCTCAAGAGCCGGCAGGTTTTCAGCAAAATAGAATTCCCCATACAGAAGCCTAGTGTAATCATCAAGCCAGGCAAACAAATATACCTGCCTTTTGTATCCTTCTCTTTCCGGGTCTGGAAGATACATCGTGTGGTGAACATCTCCCTGAAGTATTTCTCCTCTGTAAGAAGCTCCGAATTTACGGTAGGATTCCTTAGGGGCTATTTGCTTTCTTGCAATGCCATGTTTTACAAAATGGTCATAAACAGTGCTGTTTTTTAAAACCCCTACCGGAACTTCGCCTGATTTTTCAAGCATTTTTATTATGACTTCGATACTTCTGTGGCGGTTCTCGCGGCGAAGATTTATCGCTTTTTCTATATATTCTGTTGGAATCTTCTGCGCTCTCTGCCTGAACCCCGGCTCTAATGCCTTTAAATTACCTTCTTCGTAAAGCTTAAGATATCTTTCCAATGTGCGAAGACTTACCGTTTTACGGGATGAGTAAGGGATATCATATTCACCTTCAGATATACGCCTTAACATTTCATACTTTTCACCGTGATTTAGGCTTACCCGACTGACAATGGGGCCGATTAAGCTATACCTGAACTGGGCGATTTCCTCTTTTGTTTTTTGATCCATAATTTAACCTCCACGAATTTGATATTCTAAACTTTAACATGGGTTTTGAAACAATGGGATATGGATTTGTGTTGGTATTTTCCCTTAACCGGAAATCTTGACGGAAAACAGTAGATTTTCAAGGCAGATTCTAGCTTAAACATGCGACATTTTTTCGGAATTACATCAATACCGATGAATTTGGGGGATTTGTTGGTGAAATTGGCGGAAGTTCACCGGAAAATTGCAGACTTATCCTAAAATTAGCTCGTTTTACGCATATGAATAAATATTTTCTATCCTTCCAAGGAAGGGTTTTATGTTAAAGTTTAGCCAGCTGGTTATTCCTTCGCTGAGAGGGGTAAATCCCAGACTCATCAGATGATTTATTTTCTTGAAAAGATTATCTACAACAGCTTGCATATTACCAAGGGAATTAGCTACTGCACGATAATTCGGTTCTCTTACTATCAGCATTTTTTCAGTAACTTCATCATAATCGTTAACTTTTTCGGTAAATTTTTTTATCCAGCGGTCTATTGTTTCCGGCTCAATAAGGAGTTCATTGGAAATATTTGCTTTAGACTTCTTTTTAATATGAAACTGATTCAACACACAGTCTATTATTTCGTTGATATACCGTTGATACGGACTGATAAATGAGGGCAGAAGGGAATAGGTTTTGTAGCCGGTTTCTGTTGTCTCGCAAAATCTGAAAATGATGAATGTTACAGTTATGCCACTAGCAAGGATTAACCCCCTCTTGTATGTACCGTGCCGGTTAAGTTTTCGACCATGAAGTTCATGGTCCGCAGGTATTTCGTTGGGCCCATAAAAAATTATTGTTGAGAGGGTATTGCAATCACTTTCAAATTTTGCTATTATTTGCATATGTTCTTAGGGCTGCTCCTTTCTCAATTTGAGTTTGTGTGGGGGTGGCTCTTTTTTTTATTATTTTACTACAAATCTCCGAAAATTTAAACCAGAAATCAAACTTTTTCTACGACTTTTTGTGCCGTCATCAACAGCAGAGATAAAATAAACTTTTCCCGGTTTTAGGCCACTTATGGATTTGTCAATATTTAAAAAGCCCGTTTGTATATAGTTCATTGTTTTTACCCCCTTTCTTGCAATTATCTTATAGTTCTTAATCGTATTATAGCATAAATTCCTGCACTATTTTACTCTAAGGACCATGGTTTCTAAAAACGAGGGTTTGGTATTATTAAGAGATTTTCCAGTAAAATTACAACGAACCCTGTAACCTCTTTAATTTACACACTTTTACACATTCCTCAAAACGCAAGTTTTTAGCTATTTGGATGTAAACGCTGGTATATAGCAATTTTAGGCACAGGAATATTTGCTACCCCAGTTCTCCAAACGTTAGAGGAATATGCATTCGAACAAA
>JAAYIT010000238.1 GCA_012523295.1 Porphyromonadaceae bacterium
GAAAAAACAAATATTCAAAAAGCAAGCAAAGTGCGTTCTACAAAAGGATTACTTACATTCGTATTTGGCAGAATTGCGGCTGCTTACATTAATCTGATTTATTAATTCAAACCCTGATTCGCATATTATATAAAATTTAGATATCTGTCTGTTGTAGACGCGATTTAGAGGCATGGTTTACTCCAATTCCAAATAGCGCAAAATCATACTTAACCGGGTCATCCGGATCAAACTTCCGGAGCTCAACGGTGATTTCTTCTACAGCCTTCCAGTCGTTTTGCTTTCTCGATGTGAGTTTCATATCTCGAGCCACATTGCTTGTATGCACGTCCAACGGGAGCATTAAAGCAGACATCGGAATTTTTTCCCACAGTCCAAAATCGACTTTGTTCTCATCTTTTCTCACCATCCAGCGTAGAAACATATTCAGTCTTTTGGCGGATGAGTTTGTAGAGACATCCGGGATGTGCTTTCGAGTTCTATCTTCGTAGGGTATTTCGAAAAACACACTTCTGAATTGTTTTAGAGCACTGAAAATAGTGTTGTCTTCTAAAAATCCGGAAGTGAACACCTGTTCTAAGCCTCCATGATTTTGATAAATATTTTTCAAAGATTGTAGAAAAAACTGACAATCCAATCCATTGAAAGTGCGATGAACAAAATCTGAGAATGGGCTGAAATCGGATTCTTCCATAATAAATTCATAAGGTGAAAAATCCAACCTTTCCATCAGTCGCCACCCATTGTTGATTATCGTCTTTCGTTGCCCCCAGGCGATACTTGCCGAAAGAAAACCGGCTATTTCAATATCTTCTTTTTTAGAAAATCGATGCGGAATTTGAATCGGATCATTTTCAATAAAGTCAGTATTGTTATATCGTATTACAGCTTGATCGAGAATAGATTTAATCATCTTTGGAGCTATCTGCACAAAAATTGAAAGTCTTGCTTTCTTACAGCACAAATTTAATTATAAATTGGGATTATGGAAATAAAAAAAAGGTCTTTTTAGTGGATTAATGAATTATTTATCATTCAAAGCTGAGTCCTTTAGCCAATATGTACGTAACAAAAAAGGGTTAAAGTTCATTTTTAGCCTTTTGGGGTCACAAGTTATGTTTTTTGGCAAAAGAGAAGAGCGGAAAAGAGAAGAATGGAATACCGCTATGGAGTTATTTCTTATTGGTGTTGGTCAAGGTGTTTAATATCCTTATTTTGAGCAAGTTGATTTCATTTTCATCCAAGAGGTTTTTGTCTTCGTTGTCACAATTAATGATATTTTTCGCAGTTTGGATGACCTTATTCATCTCGTTATTCTCATCAGGTTGAATTTCTTCCCAAAATTCATCCGATTGAGACGATTCACTGATTACGTATTTGAGAAATTTGTCGTTTGTCAGCAAATCATTTAGAGTATAAGATATTTCTTTCACAATCTGTGTTTTGTTTTCTAATAAGACGTAAGATGAAATATATTGTACTCGACTTCTTTAAAGAAAAAAGGCATTTTATTTAACTTTTTCATTTTTTGTTAAATAAAACACCTTTCAGCGCTTAATATACTGGATTATGAGATTTTAAAAATGATTCAGATTACATGGCTACAGCCCTTAATTTAGTCAAACTTCTGTAAATCAAATTTCTTAAAGACTGATAATTTATATCCATTATTTGACAGATATCTTCGTATTTTCTTTCTTCTATAAAGTATAAGGTTACCGCTTCTCGTTGACGATTTGACAGGTTGTCGAGCAGCGAATAGACTTTCTTTTTTATATTATATTCCTTTTCTTTTTCTATATAATCAATTTCTACATTATAAGAAGAAACAGGTTCGTAATCATCGATACTATTTTCGTTGATCCGATTTTTTTTGCGGATCTCATCAAAAATTTTGTTTTTCAATGTCACAAAAAGATACGATTTGAAGTCAAGAACGTTTTTGAGATCGTTTCTTTTGCTATATATCTTAATAAAAACATCGTGGATACAGTCTTTCAGATGCTCACGGTCATTTAGAATTTTGCAACCGTAATTAAAAAGAATGTTCACATTCATTTCATACAGTTTTGAGAATGCCTCAATACTCCCTTCTTGAAACTCCTTAAAGAGCACTGCGTCATTGTTAATGGCGATTTGACCTGAATTTTCGTGTAGATTTTGCGTGTTCATGGTATTGCTTTTAAGTTGTTTTGTTGATTTTTCTAATGCAAACTTAAACGCAATTTTAATTTTCTTGTGGTATTAATTGGTACAACAGTGGGAATTTTTGATAAACATGTTATGAAACATATTTTTCACGAAATATTAATGTTGAATTGGAGGGAATTTAACTTTAAAAGAGAGTTTTGATACTTCCTTGTTGGAAATCGTAATAAAGTTGACCGAATATTTTACTTTCCGGAATCAAGTCTTTTAAACCAATAAATGTTTCCAAATTGGTTATCCCGGTTTATGGTATATGAATTTTTGATTCTGATTTTTTTATTCAGCATGGAAATTTCTCCGGTCTTTTCATTTATAGATTTCAATTGGTAAGTACCGGAAGGAAGTTGTATAGTGAATGATTTTTCATCTGTTTGGGAATATATGATAGCTCCAATATCAGATTTTCCCAGTATGAACTTACCATTTTCTTCCATCGAATGGTCCATTTTTAGTGCATCTTTCAAAAAATCTGAATCTTTTATTTTGGGAATTCCGGGGAGCGAACCTCCCGCCATAAAGACAGCCCATGCCATTTGTCCGTAATTCTGAGCATTGTAAATCACCGGTTTTTCCGGAAATTTGTCCCGATACTCTTTTACTGCTTTATACGCCTCATGGAATGTCACTTTACCAACTTTCTCTAAGCGAGCATGCTGCCTCGGAGCAAGATTTTTTCCACCTTCAGGAGCATAGGTGGCGCCGTCATTTTTATAGTGCCAGTAGCGTATGTCAATGATATCTACTACCTTAGCTCTTTTGGAGTCATTCAAAACAGCATCTTGCACATCTTTGGTCGTACTTAACGCGATAAGGGCTTTTTTGCCGGTTTTTTGCTGCCAAAGACTGATTTCGTCAAGCCAAAACTCGACAAAGTGAAGCGGACCTGTAAATTCAGCGCTTGTCAAATGAATCACATTGCCATATTCAGCCAATGCATTCAAGCATTGACGAATGTAATTTTTATGCAATTCGCGCCTTACAGGGTGGTCTGTATCGTAAAATAATTCAGCCTGAAAAATTCGCTTATCTCCCGCAAAAGGGACCGGTTCGGGAAAATCAGTCGAGTTGATATTATTTGCTGACCGCCACGGAAAATCAACCCAGTGGGCACCGGCTTCTAAGATATTATGTTGAAAATAATTTTGATGAAACAAGACAAGCCCTTTCTCCGAACCTTTTTCAGCAAATTCCTGTAATCTGGCCCAATACCACGCATTTGGCTTTGTCAAATCATACTTTGAAAGCCCATCCCACGCTGTCTCTTTGCCGCTTCTGGCAAAAGCCTGCTCATAAAACGGGCCCCAAACTTCACCATTTCTCCGTCTGATTCTTTCATGGTCGTCGCGTCTTCTGTCATACCACAATCCGTAGTTATGATCTAAAACCGCGATATTATTATTTTGCATGAATGTTATTACCGAATCTATTCGGTCTGTGAGTCCATTTCCTTCCCTTCCGGGGACGAAACGGGTAATGTGCGGTTTTGATTTTGAAATACTCTGAGTTCGCAGTCTCCCACTCCACCAGGGCACATTTATGCTTTCTCCGGTGAGAAGATGTCCGTTGTAACCTATTTTTCCATTTATTATCTCTAAAGATTTATTCAACCTACGGGTTGACTTTTTCTTTTCAGTTGTTTTTAACTGATTCACGGAGAGCAGATTAGCGTTTTTCTCGGAGTGCATTGTAAGGCTGTCCTGGACAAATTCCTTAAAGCTCGCTCTCGGCGAATGGGCTTCTTTGGCAAGTCGCATTGCAACTTCTACTGTCGGGCTGCTTGAAGCATTCGTATTTAGCGGAAATATTCTTGCGCGTTGTTCAAAGTTTTTTTTCAGCCGCTCAGTTAATTGCGCGTAAAAAAAACTTCTCGGCTGTACATGATTATTTGATTCGAACCACTCGCCATCGCCGTAAAACTGTGCCCAGCAACCGTATGCTGTGTTTTTTCCTTCTCCGGGAGGTGAGAAGCATTCAATTTCAGAAGCGGTGCATTGCCAGAAAAGACTGTTTGAAGTGCTCCAGCCTGCTCCGTTATAGTTTTGTCCCAGATTTTTGAAGGAAAGATTATGTCCATCAATATTGACAATGTCAAACAACAGACCGGGTGACCAACTGTCAATAGCACCGCTAAATCCCTGAGAATTATGTGATTCACACTGAACAAAAGCATTTGGACCGGGAGCATTGTATCCGACTGCAAAATCATTGATTCCATATTCGGAATAGCATCGCTGAAAGAGATTCAGCTGTCCGAAAGTGAGAAAAGTAGTGCGTCTCATTCCGCCGATTTCGGAGATTGGATCTGATGAAATACAATCTTCTACAGTGATTTTGGAGGTAGTGGGGTGGAGAATTACCGCACTTCCTGCGAAATGCTTGAAGCTTACTCTTCGAACCCAGCAGTCCGACGCATTTTCTACCGAAATACCGGTCCAGCAATGGTCTTCATCCTTTGGATTAGAGCGATTATAATCGGATTCCAGAGCGATATTTTCAATTCCGGAATTAGAAATCCTGCCTCTCCGGCTATACGTAATAATTTTTGTTTCTGCTTTTCTCCGGTCGAGGGGCATTGGAAGCGGCGCGTCAATTTCAATTTGATTTCCTGCTATTTTTATGACTTTTCTATCCCAAAAAATATCCATATCGCCCGGTTTCCAACCCGTAGCGTTGATTCCTCCTCCAAAATGATCCGTGCCGAGCTGTTCAATCCATGTCGAAGTGGAAGGTCTGAATATGAAAATTTGATTTCCCTCTTGAAGTTTTGAAGTAGAGCTGACTTCTATTTTTTTAGAATTTACGGGAACTAAATCTGATTGGATTGAGATCGTATCTAAAATCTGAATATCGTTTATCCCTTCCAAATAAATCAGGGCGCCCCGATCGACTCCGGTTTTTCTTAATGTTGTCTTGTTCTTCCCGGAACCTCTCAATATGACACCTGATTTGCTGATTCGAAGTGGTTTGTCGAGCGTAAATTCACCTTCATCAAGAAGTACAGCGCCCCGAAAACCATTTTTATCCAATGGAAGATTTTCGACATATTCAATTGCACGCCGGATGTCTTCAGAGGCATTTTCAGATCGAAAAGGTACAAAAATTTTATTTTGAACAGTTGGAATATCTACTTCGGACATGCGATATCCACAGTAAGAAAAATCGGGAATTCTGTTTCCCGACTCGTCTGTTTCATAAATGATTTTCCCTTTATCAACGCTCAACCAGGGGTTTTGAGAAAAAATCGCTCCTGAAATTGAGATTAACAAAGCAAAAACTCCCAATTGAAATAGGGTTTGCTTCAAATTGTTCATCGTTTCAGGCCTTTTATTTTTGCTAAGGTATCAAAATTATTTTTAGGATTTGTCCAATCGATTTTTTTCTTCGGGTTTATACCGTTTATGTATTTTTCAATGTTGGTATATCCATCGCCATTCATATCCAGAAGCGCGTCAGTTGGGTCATTCGGGTTCAGTCCGTATTTAATCTCCCAGTCATCCGGAATTCCGTCATTATCGGAGTCTGTGTATGGAGTTCCATTGTACTCAGGCAGCCCTCCTACTTGTTGGATGTCAGTGATAATTCCTTGTTTGTATGAATCTGCCGGAAGTCGTCTTTTTACATATTTTGGGATATATTCAGTCGCATCTTCTGCGTAAATGGCTTTACCGGTTATTACGGTTTTGATAATTCGCTTATCCACAGCATCTCTTTTTGGGAAAATAGCCCCTACATTTTTCATGACGTGCTTATAAGCTTTTTTCGCGCTCATCATAGTTACGTGAGGCATCGGAAATGGTTTGTCCACCTTTATTTGATCTTGAAATTCTCCCGCATTCGGAAGGTTATAAACCTGAACACCACCATTCCAATTGTTTTTACTAACTTCTTTGAATCCTTCAACAAAATTTCCGTTCACATAAGCTCTCCCAAATGTATTTGGTTTGTTTTTATCACGACTCGATTCAGGCTTGAGAATTCGGTGCGCAATCGGTTTGTCGAGCGGTGTAATTGGGCCCGGTTTGAAGTAATTGTTGATAATATTGTACAAGCTTTTTTCATCTCCGCCGTCAACAGATCGATTCCACCAGTTGAACATAACGTTATTCACTAAATTAAAATCGCCGTCCATTCCGATTGACGGGTTTCTACTTATATTTGAAGCAAACAGATTTCGTGCAAACATACTGTTGTGACCACCAATGGTAGCTCCAAAAGAGTGGTTGTAAGTGTCTAAAGCTTCGGCAAAGATTGAGTTTTGAATGGTGATGTTTACAGTAGGTAATTTCAGCCCATAACCATCTTCTTGCCTGTTGTACACGTGTCTGTAGATAGAAATCACCTCATCAAGTCCCCAACTTCCCGAAACGTGGTCGAGAATGATATTTCCTACGGCATTACCACCCAAAGCGTCATCTCTGAATGCCACATCCTGTGAGCCTCTTCTGAATCGCATATGTCTGATAATCACATCATGCGTGTCAATCAGGAAAGAAGCGCCGGTAACGCAAATCCCATCACCGGGTGCGGTTTGACCTGCAATGGTGACATAAGGTGCGCGCAGGTTGATAGGAGATTTCAAATGTATAATTCCCGCTACATTAAACACGATTGTTCTCGCGCCGCCTTGTTCGCATGCCTCGCGGAATGATCCGGGACCTCGGTCGTTGAGATTGGTAACGGTGATAATTTTTCCGCCTCTCCCACCGGGTGTGAACGCGCCTCCGCCCTCAGCTCCGGGGAACGCGGGAATATTCATTTTTACCAAATCGGATGGCTTCGATGCCCAAGGTTTGTATGGTCGCCCTTTTTGTTCTTCTTGCTGAACAATCGGGTATGCTTTTTCCCAGGCAGCATCTGACTTTTTGTTAATTTCTGCTTGCTGAATCTCTATTCTGGCTTTTATAGAATCAGGAATAACCGGATACTGGGCATTTGAATTAAAGATGAATAAAAGAGAAGCAACTGTGAATAGGACCTTAAAAGAATTTCTCATTTTTGTAAAATAGATGTTTGTAATCCCGAGACTAATTCGGGAAAAAAGTTAGAAGACCGCTTACCGAAAAGGCTTAAAATCAATTGGTGTTTTTTTACCCTCGGTAGATTTTCTAATAAAACGAACAGAACCTGATCTTGTAATCAAATTTTAGGTTTTTTTATCTCATTCATGTAGTCTCGAGGCGAGAGTTTGTATTTTTTCTTAAAACATTTTCCGAAATATCCTAAGTCTTTGAATCCTACCGAATATGCAATTTCCGTGATTGTCAAATCATGGTTTTTCATTAGTTCTACCGCTTTGTTTAACCTGATTTCTTTTAGCAAATCAATTGGAGCCAAGCCGGTTAAGCTTTTTAATTTCTTGAAAAATGCCGAGCGGCTTAAGTTTAGGTTTTCAGCTATTGCCTCGATATTGAGTACGCTGTTATCAATATTTTCCTCGATAAACTGATGAATACTTTCAAGAAACTCAACGTCTTGTTTTATAAGATTTTCTCCATAGTTGTTCGGAATGTTTTCAACTTCCACATCAGGTTGTTGCCATAGTTTTTCTCTAAAAATTTTCCGCTCATTCAGCAGCTGATCTACTCTCGCTATCAAATGCTTCTTGTTGAATGGCTTAGTGATATAAGCATTTGCACCCAGCTGCAGCGACTTGATTCGGGATTCTTCGTCTGTTTTTGCAGTAAGCATGATAAACGGGATATGGCTTATCTGGAAGTCACTTCGGACAGCTTCAAGCAGCTCAAATCCGTTCATGTTTGGCATCATTTGATCAGAGATTATTAAATCCGGATGGTATCGAAATACTTTTTTTATCCCTTCCTGGCCATCATATGCTATCTGGATCTGAAATCTGTCTTCGAGTTGAAGTTTGAGCAGATTGCACAGTGATTTGTTGTCTTCCACTAATAAAATAGAAGGCAGATCCGATTTTTGAGCTGTCGTTTCTTTTGATTGTTCGTCAATTGATTCTTCCGGACTGTTCAATGTATCTTCCTCAAATTCTTCGTTGATATCGCTTAAATAAACCACCACATCCGATTCGTCAAAATGTTTGTTTCCGAGCGGAAGTTCGATAGTAAAGACAGAACCTTTGTTTGGCTGGCTTTCTACATTTATTTGTCCGTGATGTAGTAAAACTAACTCTTTTGTGAGTGCCAAACCGATGCCGGTGCCATAATAATTGGCTTTCTGATTGGCTACATTCTGGGAGAAACGCTCAAAAATTATATTGATTTTATCTTGTGGAATTCCTATTCCGGTATCTTCAATTCGGATAAAACAGTGCTGTTTTTCTTCATCGACTCCGGCTGTAATCAGGATATAGCCTCCTTCCGGAGTGAATTTAAATGCATTGGAGATTATGTTTCGGATAGCCTGACTCAGCTTCTCTTTATCGGCCCAAACATATAGGTTATCATTGAGCTGCTGAAAGTCGAAGCTGATTTCTTTTTCTTCTGACAGAATGATAAATTCATTGTAGAATGAGTTGATTAGAGCGTTTACATCGACCGGAGAAACATTGAGTTGCATTTTCTTATTTTCAATTTTTCTGAAATCTAAAATTTGATTCACAAGTTCCAACATTTGATCGGTGCTATTCTCCATCAAATCAACATATTGCTTTCCTTTCTCAGATAGATTCTCCTTTTCCTTCAACTCCTGAATCGGACTTTTTATCAGTGTGAGCGGTGTGCGCAATTCATGTGATATGTTCGTAAAAAACTTGATTTTCAGCTCTGATAATTTATGTTCGATATACACATCGTTTTTCATTTTTATCATGAGCGTTATCAGTTTGTAGAGGAAGTAAAGAATAGTAAGTAAAAGCAGCGTATATGCAATGTAAGCCGCGATTGAGCGCCACCACGGAGGCAAAATTTTGACTTCTAACGTCCTTTCCGAAACCATGTCCGGGTTGGCTTCATCTAATGTTTTCACCCTGAACAAGTAAGTTCCGGCCGGAACATTCGTATAGGAAGCTATTCGGTTTTTCCCGTTGAAGTGCCACTGATCTTCGTAACCTTCCAAAATGTATTGATAGCTGATATTGTTTTGATTGTAATAATTCAGAGCGGCAAACTCAATGGTAAACATCGATTGTTTGTGCTTCAATGTTATTTTATCAATGTATTTTACAGAAGTCGTGTCGTTATTCCACTCATTGAAGTTTTTATTCGAAACGCGAAATTCGACGATGTACGTTGGATATTCGTGATTTTTTGAGCCAATTTGATTTGGTGAAAACTTCAAAACTCCTTTACTGCTCCCAAACCAGAGTGTGCCATCAGAGTGTCTCATCGCGCTTTCTTCATTCATTTTGATGGCCGGGAATCCATCGTATTTGTCGTAATTTCTGAAGGTATTCGTATTTTTGTCATACTTTGAAATTCCATTTTCGGTCGCAACCCAAAGCAGCCCGGTATCATCTTCTACCATTGAGAGTATCACATCGTCATTCACACTGCTGTGAAAACCGTATGACTCGAAAATCGGTTGTTTGTTTTGTGAATCAAAACTTATAATTCTCTTAAGTCCTTCTCCAAAAATACTTACCCATATCTGTTCCTTTTTATCTTTGTAAAGCGCATAAATATCGCTGGTTGCACCGGAAGTTTTCTTAGTATAAGTCTCAAATTCAATCTCGTTTGAAGCCTCAAAATCACCATCAAAAGACATCAATCCATCGCTGGTTCCCACAATGATTCTGCCTGACTTGTCTTCCTCGATCGTGCGAACTTCCATGTATCGCCCGTATTCGGGATATTTTGAGAAGCTGTTAAATTTATGCTTGAAAATCACACGTCCTTGCTCCTTCATCAGCAGGTTCAACCCGCCACCGAAAGTTCCCACCCAAATCCTGTCTTTGCTGTCTTGAAGGGTGTAGTAAACATCGTTATTGCTGATGGAATTGTCTGACTCAGGGGTGTATAAGTAACGCTGAAACTTGAATTCGAGTGGATTTGATTTGTCTTTTTCAGCATAGACAAGCCCTTGCCCTTTCGTAGAAAACCACAAATTGCCCTCCTTGTCCTGCATAATGTGATATACATTCCCGATATTGAAGGTTTTTGGAGAAAAATGGTGTTTCAGCGTTCCATCTTTTCCCAAATGAAACAATTCCGATGTTTTATTGCCTATCCAAATATCACCATTTTTTTCTTGGAAAAGAGCCTTGATATTCATTTCATTTGAAGAGCCTTGCCCGATCATCAGTTGTTGGATCGGATTATATACGCTGAATTGCTGGGAAGGGAAAGTGACTTTGAAAACTCCTGAATCATAGGAGCTTAGCCAGAGAATACCACTTGGATCATATAGGATGTTGGAAAATTTTGTGCTGTTGATTTTATAATCTTCTTTTATAAAATTATCAAAATGAATCATCTCGAATGTCTGACGATTTATCTGATAAACATTCCCCGACCTGGATAAAAAGAACATTCCTAATTCAGCTCCATCCTGCCAGCTGATATTTTCGTTGATTAGTTGTGTGGTTGGGATAGAGAAAAATTTTGTTTCTTTTTGAGTGAAATTATATGCCAGCACATCTTTGTTGTTCAGCACAAACCAAATAATTCCCTGCTGGTCTGAAAATGAATTTGTTACGTTGAGTGTTGGGGAGGAAAAAATGGGCGTATGCTCTCCGGTCTTTAAGTTCAAAGAATAAATCCCGCTGTTTTTTATGCTGATTAACAGCAGATTAGTGTTGAGTGGCAGAATATTTTGAATTTCTCCCATTCCGGACGTTTGATTGAAACTTTTGATTTTTCCATCGTTGAGATTTATATTTATGATATTTCCGCTTCTACTCCCAAGCCAAATCTCATCGGTTCCCGAGTTAGCGCAGGAAAATTGTGAAATCGAATTTTTATTCAGATTATCCGTCAAGAAATGGGTACCTTTCTTTTTCAGAGCATTTTCTTTAGGAGCAGCTAAAATTGAAAAATCCATTCCAATCCAATAGACAAAATTACTTTGTTCGGAAAAAATATTTTCTTTCAGTTGGAAATCACTCAATTTGCTGTTGGAATTGTGAAGAACCTGAATCGAAGCATGGTTTTCTTCCGAGGGAATAGCAAGCAACAGGTCTTTGTTTTTGGTGAGAAGGAGAAAATTTCCCTTTTCGGTTTTAGCAACTTTAATAATTTGAGCATTTATCGAAATATCTTTCGGTATCAGATTGAAAATATTGTGAAAAAGCTCCTTCTTTTTATCAAAAATGTAGAGTTTATGGTCTGTTGTTTTGATCCATAAATTGCCGTACTTGTCTTCCAAGATATTCTGGATTTTTCTGGGTGGAATGTCTTCTTGATACTTGTTTCTTGAATTATACGACTTAAAGACTAAACCATCAAAGCTGCTCAATCCGTACCACGTCCCGAACCAAAGATAGCCGCCATCGGATTTAAAGACGGAATTGACCGTCTCGTGCGGCAGCCCGCTTTCGACAGAAAAATGGCTGGTAATGATCTTCTCATTGGCAGAAATTAAAACACCAGACACAAAAAAGATAAGAAAAATAGTCAATTTTCTCATACGAGTATTTTTAACTTTTTAAATTAAGGTCGTATGGAACATGCCATACAACTTCAAACGGTTTAGGTGAAAATTTGCTTTTAATGGCTGTTTCATACGAAAATTCCAATTGCAAGCGTATAAAGATAGATTATTTAATCGGCTTTGCAATAATAATTCAATAAAATTAAGAAGAAGATGAGTTTAGTTAATTTTGTGATATTGACTACTATGCGTTTATTTTTGAGTGTTTTTTGATTGAATGAAAAAACGTACTGTTTTGATAAGAATTTCAAGGTGTTTACCAATAAACTTCACAAGATAAATAGGTTTTTTGGTTGTGTGAAGAACCCACAATTGCATACTTTGCTTTTTTAAAAACAATGAAATGAGCGGCAACCTGAACTTCTAATCTTTTTTGTTCGCCTCATTTATTTTTCCTTTACCTGCAAAAACACTGATAGAAAAGCCGACAACGAATATCAATATTGTTCCGAAAACGATGGTCAGATAATTATGAAAAACAGTCTGTTTGCTGAGTGACATCCAGGCTATAAGCGTCACTCCGAAAATCACTCCCACCAACGCGTATTTTCCTTTCGCCCGACGTGAAAGATACCCCAGCAAGAAGAGTCCAAGCATGCCTCCACTGAAAATTGCCGCCATGCTCCACCAGGCATCCAATGCGCTTTTTACGGACATCATAGCCAGAGCGACTCCTACTCCCAAAATCCCTAAAAACAACGAAGTAGAATACAAAATTGCCATTTTTCTTTTCTCATCGATTGTCTTTTTTCGCTCTATAAAGTCAGTCAAAATAATCGTAGCGGAGCTATTAATACTGGTGGAAATCGTACTCATTCCGGCAGAGAATATAGCCGCGATCAATAGTCCGGTAACTCCAATGGGCAGCCCATTCACAATAAAGTAGGGAAAAACCTGATCGGGAGTGATATTCTCCGCAAGGAAGTTTGACTCTTGCTTATAGTAAACAAATAAAGCAGTACCAATCACAAAAAACAAGAAACTGACGGGCAAGTAGAGCAAGCCACCAAATAACGCGGAGCTTCTCGCGCTTTTCAGATCTTTCGCGCTCTTATAGCGTTGGATATAATTTTGATCAATACCGAAATTCTGCAAGTTTATGAACAGTCCGTAAATCATTGTAATCCAAAATGTTGCTGTGGCTGTTTCCGGACCGAAAGAGCCTAATGAGAATTTATTATATTCTCTACCTACACTGATAAACTCACCGATATTTCCCGGCACACTGAACAATAAAATAGCGGCACACACCAAAGCTCCGATAATCAAAATGATTCCCTGAATCGCATCAGTCCAGATTACAGCTTTTATTCCACCCAGAACCGAATAAATAATCACACACAACCCGGTAACTATAATAATCAGCGGAATGTTCCAGCCTAACATAAAGTGGAGCGCAAGCGCGAGTAAGAAAAGTACGGAGCCGATTCTGGCTATTTGAGTAAGCAGATAGCATATCGCGGCGTATGCTCTTGCCCAGTATCCAAATCTTTCTTCCAAAAAACTGTAGGCTGAAATACTATCAATATTACGGTAAAACGGAACAAAATACTTAGCGGCTATGAATGTAGCGATAGGTATGGAAAGACTGAAAACGAATGAATTCCAATTGCTTAAATAGGCATTCCCGGGTAGTGCCAAAAAGCTGATACTGCTCACATAAGTCGCGAAAATGGATATCCCGACGACAAATCCGGGTATATTTCCGCTTCCGCTCGTATAGTCGGATACATTCTTGTTCTTTCTTATAAATGAAGACCCAAAAATGATTGTTCCCAATGTGAAAAGGAGAAATATTACGTAATCGATAAAGTGAATTCCCATGATTTGTGTTCAAGTGTTTATATCATTTAATACCGACTTTTTTCCTCAAAGCATTTCAGAGGTGTAAATGACGCGATTCACTCTTCTTTAATAGATTCCAACTTCACTAAGTTTCTTTTCAATGGACTTAATGCCTGATTTCAGCGCCTCTTTTTCTTTTTTACCAAATTCAAAATAAGGTTCGGCCAAGACTCCGCTACAAATCCCTTTTAGTTCAAGTATGGCTTTCAATCCTCTGAAGTAACTGGAAGGATTGTTCCCCACAGAATAATAGGTTGTGCTGATTTCCATTACAATTTGTTGCAGCTTCTCAATGGTTTCAAAATCCCGATTCACAGCGGCTTTGTAAAGCTCCGTATAGAGTTTTGGGTAAATATTTGCACCGCCATTTACTCCACCGTGACCTCCCAACATAACCGTTTCCGCAGTCATTTCTTCCGGACCTACTACCAATGTAAATGGTTTGTTCTTAAAAAAATAGAGCATTTTTTGGAAATATACACCGTTTGCCGAACTGTCTTTTAGTCCTATGATTTTTGGGTTTTTGGATAATTCCACAGCCGTTTGAGGTTCAATGTTTATCTTAACATTGGAAGGCATGTTGTACAAATAAAGCGGCAATTCGAGCTTTGAAGCGAGAGCAGAATAATACTTAACTAACTCTTCTTGGGAAGGAGTAAAGTAGTAGGGCGGTGTAGCCACAACTGCCTCTGCTCCGCATTTTGCAGCGTATGCAGCTAATCCGGCGCTTTCCTCAATGCTTGTATCGGAAATTCCGACCAAAACAGGAACCCGTGACCGGACAATCTCACAAGTTTCTTTTACTAATTCTTTCCTGATTTCGTAGCTTAGGTGCTGTGCTTCGCCCGTCGTTCCTAAAATAAAAATGGCAGAGACATCACCTTTTATTGCGCGTTCTATTAATTTTTTTAATCCGCTGATATCTAATTGGTTGTTTGATAAAAGCGGTGTTACTAACGGTACGATAATTCCTCTCAGCGGATTTTTTTTATGATTCATTTTTTTATTGGTTGAAGTATTATTAATGAAGTCATCTTGACTTCTAAAGTTTTGTTAACTAATTAGTCACTGACGCTTTCAGGGGCATTGACCGAAGTGATTTAAAAATGCGAAATACCGCTACGAGCGTCAGCTTCGATAAATCGGAATTTTCAATTTGTAATTGCGAGAAAAGTCAAGACCACCCAAATGACTTGGCCGAAAAATTTATTATTCCGACATGTTTTTTATATAAGGTAATGCAGTCAAATCCTTAAACCTGTAGAAATTTTTTGCATTTAATCCTAAAAACTGACGTTTTTCATCATCGTTCATCAGTGTTGATTTCACAATAAAATCATAAGACATTCGATAAGTAATGGCTGTAATGGTGCGCGGATAATCCGATCCCCACATCAGTTTCTCCATTCCCACCAATGAAGCTGCTTCTTTGATTGCCCAAACGGCTCCTTTGAACGGGTAAAATTCATCATTGAACAGCCAGGTGATTCCTCCCGACTCAATCATTACGTTTGGATAACGGGCTAATTTTATTTGATCTTGCCAGTTTGGTCGGGTCACCATGCCGAAATGACCGATTGCAATACGTAAATTTGGATATTCTTCAATAACATCTTGCAATTCACCTGTCTGTGCATCTCCATCCATGAGGTCGATTGAAAGAAACACATCATTCTTTTCCATCATGTTGAAAACCTCCATCATTGAATCGCTATTGAGAAAAACTCTTCCATCCGGCAGTGAGAATCTGTTTGCAGGAAGTTTTATCCCTTTGAATCCCTGCTTTATCAGATTTTCTGCTTGCTTCACGTATCCCGGTTCACGGACATCAATCATACCGCAACTCAGGAATCGATCGGGATATTTTTGTTCTACTTCCCAAAGATATTCGTTTTGCAGTCCGTCAATATATTCCTGCGTCAGTACAGCTGCCGATACTTGCGCGTAATTCATATTCGACAAGAATATTTCAGCCGTATTTCGCCCATCAATAATAAATGGAGGCACCATTTGGCGAATTTCACCCATGAATTGAGATTGACCGTTTGTCAACGTTTTTATTGTCTGCCCGTCAACTTTCGTATCTTGTTTCAGCCATAAATGGGCATGCGCATCAATAATTTTGTAATCCATTGCTTCTAAAATTCGATTAATATTCTAAATACTTTTCCCGGATTTTCAGCCCAAGTTTCGAGTGCTTCCTGTCCTTTCTCAGGGGGGTAAATCGCGCTGATTAACTCTGATGGGATTTCTTTTTTCTTGAAATATTCAATCACTGCACGAAAATCTTCAGGAAGCGCGTTTCTTGATCCTCGAATATCCAACTCTTTTGAAACAAAAAGTTTCGTTTCGAACGAGACTTCCGATTTGGCATATCCGATACAAACCACCCTGCCTGTAAACGCGACTTCATTTATAGCCATTTGATAGGTAATAGGCGAGCCGACAGCTTCAACAACCACATCAGGACCCATATTATCGGTTATCTCCATCAACTTTTCGTGTACATTTTCGTCCTTGGAGTTTATAGTGTAATGCGCTCCCAGCTTCTTCGCCAACGCGAGTTTATTATCATCTATATCTACCGCGATAACACGCGCGCCACGTGTCGATGCTCTGACAATTGCACCCACACCAATCATTCCGCAACCAACAACCATAACAATGTCCAAATCAGTCACTTCCGCTCTGCTGACAGCGTGAAATCCTACACTCATCGGTTCTACTAAACTTACTTTTTTATCGGGAATACCGACAGTAGTTATCACTTTTTGCCACGGCACGGCGATATATTCACGCATGGCGCCGTTACGCTGAACTCCCAGCGTTTGATTGAACTGACAGGCATTAGGTCTGCTGTTTCGGCAGGAGGGACAAGAACCGCAACTGGTGTATGGATTTACCGTGCAATTCATGCCTATCTTGATATCCTCAGGAACTCCTTCTCCCTTTTCTTCGATAACTGCGCTGATCTCGTGACCGGGAATAACAGGCATAACCACCATTGGATTTTTACCTAAGAATGTATTTAAATCCGAGCCGCAAAATCCGACGTATCTAATTTTTAAGAGTACTTCACCGTACTTCAGGGTTGGCTTTTCCATCTCGACCAGCGCCACTTTACCAACTGATGTTATGTTTAATGCTTTCATTATGGCTTAATTTTTTTTATGTTTTCAAACTTTGTTGACTGACTAAATATTTTCCGTTTGTCATTTATTTTTTTGATTATCCGCAATCATTCCTATTTGTTGCAATTTTAAATTGTTGCCTATTTATGTTGCTATACAACGGGACAAACCGACTTGAAGCGGTTAGTCCCAATCTTAAAAAACAACATTTTATCAAGATTAGGAACAAAAACGGATAATCATTTTTATTTTTAATAATCCGCCAAAGATCGGACAAGCTCCACAGATTTATCTGGAAGAAAAAGGTTAAAGATATGGCAAAACTCTGTACGAGTTTCTTCCAATATCAGCATTCAAAATTCAGGAAATTCAGCTATTTAACCAAGTGTCTCTGAATCTTGGTTCCAAAATTTTCTGCACTTCTTTTACCAACTCTTCATTTAACGGTTCGTCGGCCCACTTGATATTCTGAAGAACCGATGAGGGACGAGTAGTGCTGAATAAAGTTGTTGCAATTCTTGGATTGGAAACGGAAAATTGAATAGCTAATTTCTCAATGTTTTCTCCTTTGCTTTTACAATGATCTACCGCTTTTCTGCAAAGAGCTTTTAGCGGTTCCGGAGCCGGATGCCAGCTTGGAGCGCCTCTTTCGGTGAGAAGTCCCATGGAGAATGGAGAGGCGTTGATTACGCCGCCGATGTTTTTCTCAAAGAAATCGAGGTAATCAACCAACGCATCATCATTCAGCGAATAGTGGCAGAAAGACAAAATACTCTCAACCGTACCTGCCGGAACGTGATTTATCACATACTGAAAATGCCTGAGCGTTAGGTTTGTAATCCCGACGTGCCTCACAATTCCTTTCTCTTTCAACTCCACTAAAGCAGGCAATGTCTCATTGCAAACAAGATCCAAATCAGAGAATTCGATATCATGTACGTTGATTAAATCGATATAATCCACATTCAATCTGTCTAAACTTTCATAAACACTTTCTATCGATTTTCCGGCAGAATAATCCCAGAAATTCTCACCATCTTTACCGTATCTTCCTACTTTTGTGGAGAGATAGTATTTTGCCCTGTCAATTTCTTTGAGTGCTTTTCCCAGAACAATCTCTGCTTGCAAATGGCCGTAGTATGGCGACACATCTATGAAATTTATTCCATTTTCAATGGCAGTAAAAACGGCTTTAATTCCTTCATTTTCCTTGAAAGAATGAAAAACACCTCCAAGCGAGGAAGCTCCGAAACTTAACGCGGAGACTTTCATCCCTGTTTTTCCTAATTCTCTGTATTCCATTTTCTATTTTTGTATTCCAAAATCTGTTTGCTGTTGTTCTACCTCATCTAATGCTTTTCTAATTTCGTCATCAGTAAGCGTTTGGTCAGGTTTATGCTTATTCTCTTGCGATGTGCTTCCTGATTTGATAAGCTTGTCTTCTAAATATACAAAATTATGCCGAGCAGGAATGCTCTCAAATTCAATCTCAGCAGAAGTTGCAGAGTGAGCTCCTTCAAAAAGTACCCGGGCTTTGACTTTGATTTTTCCCGGATTCCTTGTAGAACGAATCAAAACCGGAGCTGATCCAAATTCGATTGCTCGTGGATTTGCACCGATAGACGCATCGCCTATTATTTCTCCTTCACCTTCTACAGAGAACAAAATATTATCTTTGGCCAGTCGCTTCACATTGCCATTGTCATCAGTTACTTCCGCTATTACGACAATAAAATCTGAGCCATCGGCAACAAGCGATTTCCCATTGTAATCGACTTTGAGCTGAAGTTTTGTCGAACGCCTGGAAGGCATTTTCTTCTCAGAAACTACTACTTTACCATCAATTATTCCTTCAACTAAAAAACTCACTTTTTGCCAATTTTTCTGAATGTAGCTAAGCTCCCGCATTTTCCAAAAATCAACTACATCCTTAAAAACAACCGGCGCATATGGCATTCCATTTGGATTTCGCTCTACTTTTTGGATAAGCGTATCAGTTTCAAAAATAGTCAATCTTACCGAATCACAGTTAGAAAAAACCACTAAATCTTTACCTGAAAATGGTGTCAATTCATTGGCTGTGAAAACCATCGGTCCTGTTTCAGCAATAGGGTGGACGATGTTCGGATTTACTTGACTTTTGAACAGGTAATAGGCATATTTTGGTTGTCGGAATGCATCAAATATGCCACCCCAGTACGGATCGGGGTGATATCCTCGCTGGTGGTCGAAAGGGTGCCAGTGCGCTCCGCCAATAAACTGTCTTGAGGTTTGAAACAATTCACCGTAAGACTTGCCCAGTGAAAGTGCCTGAATCAGTTGCGGAGTTTCTCCCCAGCTTCTGGAAGCTCGGTTGTTATTATTATGCGCATACCAATCATCCACATTTTCACCAAATTCACGTGTAAAAATACCCTTTTCGCCGACTCCATCATCAGTATGCCAGCCGTAAACTAAACCGTAATTTTCAGCGATTCCCTCCGAATGCATATCACCCGCCGCGATCGGTGCTCCGGGATAAGGAAATTCTTCCTGTGTGATCTTTAAAGCTTCAAGTGAAAACTCTAACGGGAAGCGGGTCTCATTTAAAATCGGCTCCCACATCAAAACTGACGGGTGATTTCTGTCTCGCCGTATCATCTGACGGTTGTTCTCGTTGGCACGTTTCCCAAATTCAGGATCTTTATTCCAATACTGCCAGCCCGGTGTTGCAACAATCACAAACATGCCCAACTCATCGCAAGCATCCATAAATGCCGGATCTTGAGGATAATGAGCCGCGCGGATTATCTCGCAACCTGCATCTCGAAGTCGTTTCGCGTCTCGCCACTGCTGTGAGTTTGGGGATGCATTACCGACATATGCAAAATCCTGATGACGATTGGCGCCTATTAGCTTTTTATATGGTTTTCCATTCAGAAAAAATCCATCTTTTCCTCGGAACTCCGCTTTTCGGATTCCAATTCGGGTAGTACCTCCATCCAATGGCTTTTTGTTCTCAATAATTTTTGAGTTAATCCGATAAAGATAGGGCGATTCCGGAGACCAGAGATTTGGGTTTTGGATAACAAACTTCTGTTTTACTGACTTGCTTTCACCTCTTTTCAAAGTAACTTTTGACCGCTTACTGCTGATGATTTTTCCCGATTTATCAGTAAGTTCGGTTGTTAAATAAACTGTTTTTTGCTGATTATCGGAATTCTTAATGTCCGTATCTACAAAAATGTCAGCACTTTTCTGGCTGATATTATCATAATGGACAAACACACCGCCTCCGGCAATTTTTCCGGCTTCATTCGGATCTGTAATGGCTACTTTTGATTTAGCGATTATCCAGACATCCCGGTAAATTCCGCCATGATACGCGAAATCAAGCGTGTACTGCGGCTTTCCGGGAGGGAAAGATTTGTCATCGCTATTGTCGGCAAAGACAGCAATCAGACACGTATCGCCTGGTTGAACGCCTGAGTCTGCCAGTGTAACATTAATCGGCAAATAACCTCCCAAATTCGATTTTATTTTTTTGCCATTAAAATAAATATCTGATTTCCCCATTATCGCTTCAAAATGGAGTGTGATGTCTTTATTTGCTAAGTTTTTCTCAATTACAAATCGTTTCCTATACCAAACCGGTCCTTGATAATTTCGTCCTCCGCTTGCTTCAGCAGGAACTAAAGACACTGTGTGAGGCGTAGAAACAGTTTCCCACGCAGCATCATCAAAGTCTAAAGACTCTCCGTTTTCCACGTCGCCTCTGTAATATTTCCAACCCGGATTAAAATTAAAAACCTGCCGTCCGCTCCCGTTTAATTCGAAAAATCCGGCAACTGAAGTTTCCAATTCCCCATTTTTAGCCGGCAAAATAGTGTTTATGCCGAAAATCAGTAAGATAATAAGCAGGGCTGTATTTTTTCTCTTCATAATAAAAAATTTCCTCGTGTGTTAATCTGTAGTTGCGATGCGTATTTTAATTTCCTTTCAGCGGTTGGTGATTATTATATCCTGCAGCCTTTCTTTTGGCGAAACCACCAAGTTTTTCAATTCTCCGTTTACCAATTCAGCTTCAACTGTAGTGTTGCCCGGCGCATGTAATTTGAAATGGACATCCCACTCTTTCGGCCATGCGGGGAACAGATAAATTTTATTTTCATGTGTTTGAATAAGCATTTCCTGTAATCCGATCATACCGCTTCCACCCCAATTGTGATCCGGCGACCAGTCAAATCCAGGTCCCCAGAATGCAGGAAAACGAAACGGACCATTCCCCATTTTCAAAAGTGTCAGTCGTTTGGCTTCTTCCGTCAATCCAAGGCAAGCAGCAAAGATATTATCCTGTTTCCAGCCTACATGACTGCGGAATTTCAGCATGTCGGGATCGTATTTGTAGGTATTCAAAGCAGGTGTCAAATTATTTTTGCCGATATTGTAAATTCGCCAGGGAAATACAGGGTAAAGTTGTGGCGCTTCTACGTTATTGACTCTTTCCCAGAGTTTTGCCGGCATGATCATCTCTTTTCCACCCAGCATCCGATGTTCTATAGGCGGGATTTTTGACAGCATTTCCTCCCATTTCCCTTTTTCGTTTTCCGGTTTGATTTCAATCAATTTTCCCAACACAACCTTCAGTCCCGCTATGGTTTGAGTAGCATTGTATGCCATTTTGTAGGTTTCACAGGCTGTTCCGGGATAGAATACTAAGTGTCCGTTTTCATCTAACGCTCTTCTTCCTCTTCTCTCGGCTAAAAGTGTGTAATGTTCGTTGAAAAATGTCAGGCAACTCTCAATCAGTGGGATGTATTCTGATATATCGGTGTCGTTGTACGTTTTTGTTTCCAATATCATCAAGCAGAACTCCAAAACCGTGTCCCACTGATACTCTAACCAGGCATTATATTCTATTCCTTTGTCAAAATAATCGGGTCTTTTCCACCCGTATTCGCTCGGGTTGGGCAGTCCGAAATTTTCCATCTGTTCTGTAAAGCACGCTCCTTCGTGTCCCCAGTAAATTTTTGATCTCAATTCTGCATTTTTAAGCAGTCTAAGGTAGAAATCAAATTGCGTTTTCATCATGTCAAAATCGCCGCTTTTCAGCATTGGAAAATAGACTAATCGCTGATTTTGAGCGGTAAAAGTGCCACCTCCCCACTTTCTGTAATCGGGTGTGAAAGCCTGAAGCGTGTCAACGAAACCGGGATCGAAGGTGAATAAACCGCCATTGAATTTTGTTGGATAAGATCCGTAGGCATTGCATCCGAGCATGTATCGAAACAACTGATAATTCCGCCCGATTTCCCAGGATTCGGCTCCTGCCTTATTTTTATCTATGACGATAAAACTTCTCTGCCAAAAATTTTTCCACCACCGACGGGTCTCTTCTTTTGTTTTTTTGGAAAATGGAACTTTAGCAATGCTGTTCAGATTATTTTTCCAGGTTTCTAAAAGCGCTGTTTGTTCATTGTGAAGAGCAATTGTAACATGATGCTTCTTTGTGGGTTTTGTACTTTTGAAAGACCAGTACTTAAAATCTGTTTCATTGTATTTTCCACTTCCCGTATGCTGAAATTTCAGCTCATTGCTCCACAGTTTTCCTCCTGAAATCAAGTTTTTCAACGGATTGAAAAGAAGTGATTTTACAGAGTCGAGTCCTTGTTGAGCTACAGTTTCGTCAAAAACAGTCGGTTGTTGGTTCCTATGGTAAAAGTAAAGCGAGTTGTTTTCGATTTCAAAATTATCTTTTTTTGTAGTCAGACCTTCAGGTACAGCCCATTTGTAAGAGTTTTGGTTGCCTTCTGTTTTTCTTATCAATCGATCCCGATACCGCCAGTTTTCATAGAAAACTTCCGCTTCAACCGGCTGTGACGTTGACATTTCAATGTGTATAACCGGTCTGAATACATCGACCCAGATTTCAATTGTATTGTTCCCGGACTTTATTTCGACATTTCCTTTTTCAAGATTTAGCACTTGTCGGAAATTTTCGTTTTTGAAAATATTCGGGAATGTTTTTAGCCGAATTCGCCCCGATTTCAGAAGTGTATTGTTTTCATCAAACGAACCGCTTTTCGAGATATAAAATTGTACTTCATCATTTTCTACCCAGACATTCAGTCCTATACCTCCGCCTCCGCAAGGCATTGATTCGTGTGAACCATTGCTTTGAGAAGTCCATACCGGATTAAAATCGGAAATCGCCTTACTCTGCCCGAAAACGGGACATATAGTAATCCATGTGGTGAGAAGTATTATCCAAATTCTGTTCATTTTCTACCAATTATCTGTTCTAAACGAAGACACCGGAAGACCATCCGTCCCGAAAAGGTCGGGCTCTACATAATTTTCAAAAGCATATCGGACAGCAACCGGATTTTTCACTTTTTCGGACTTTACAAAAACTTTTGTCCTGTAAATCCAAGCATCTGCCGGGTAAAAAACGCTATCCGCACCGGCTATTTTGAAGTTCTTTAGTTCACCGTTCGGTGCAAAAAGCCACATGTCAGCCTTGTCGAAAGTCAGCTCAACCGTATCATTTTTGATGGTCATTTCTTTGTAAACGGGTGCATCAGCTGTAATCCCTTCAATTTTATAAGTTTTTGAAAGCGCCTGAAATGCCAGACGCTCGCCAACGGGTTGTTTTTTCGGGGGATGAATTCCTTTTTCAGTTCCCACATCTAACAAGACAGCCATTCCTGAGTTTTCGATTTTACTTGCTGCTTTCAGCTGAGCCTCACGCAAGTACGCCGAATTTATAACTTCTTTTCCCTGTTCAGTCACTAATTTGTAATCGTATGGCGCGATTTGACAATAGTAAAATGGGAAATTGCCCTGATTCCATTTCTTTCTCCAACCACTTACCATTGCAGAAAACAAATTTGTATATGAGCTGTGTCTGTCGTAGTTTGACTCGCCTTGATACCAGATCGCACCTTGTATTGGATAACCGATTAATGGGGCGATCATTGCATTATACAACGTAGTCGGCGTGCGATTTTTTACTTTTATATCGGCATCGCTTTGAGGAATTTTAATTTCTGGAAACGGGCGCAGCATTTCGGAGTCCATCCACGATTCTACCGGAGATCCTCCCCAACTCACAGCGATTAACCCGACGGGTACTTGCAGTATTTCTTGTAATAATCTGCCAAAATAGTAGGCGGTAGCGCTAAATTCTTTTACTGTTTTCGGAGAAGCGGACTCCCAGCTTCCTTCCACATCGTATTGTATGGAAATAGTCGAGTTTCTCTTTACGGTAAAAAGTCGCATTTGCGGATTGCTTGACGTTAAAATGTCCATCGCCGAATTCTCAATCGGCTGACCTTTAAAGCCTTTCATCGGCATTTCCATGTTTGATTGTCCCGAGCAAAGCCACACCTCACCAATCAATATATCATTCAGAATGGTTGTGTTTTTTCCATTTTTAATGGTGATAGAATAAGGTCCTCCGGCAGAGGGAGTTTTTACATTTACCTTCCAGTTTCCTTGCTCGTCAGCTTTTGTGTCGTACTTTTTGCTATCCCATGAAGTGGTGATTGTCAGCTTCTTACCTTGACTCGCTTTTCCCCAAATCGGAGCATCTGCTTGTTGCTGAAGCACCATCCCATCTGAGAAAAACGCAGGAAGAGTTAGTTCTGCATTTAGTAAAGAAATAAGCAAAAAAACGAATAACAGGATAGATATAGCTCGTAAATTTCTCATTTGTATGAAATTTTAATTTTCAGAAATCAGGATATGGAGTGGTCCCAACAATCCGGAATGCTGCAACGGCTGATTGTCAAGCCTATAAGGAGCATTTGTCCAGATCGATTCATCTTTAATGTGTCCATCGTGAACTCCTTTCATCTTGTTTGCCCATGTGTTTACAACACTGATTTTCAACTTGTTGTTGCCTGTTTTTAAGGCTTTTGTAATATCAACTGAAAATGGGTAAGTCCAGGCTGTGCCGCAATACATATCATTCACAAATACTTTTGCCATCACTTCTGCTTTTCCTAAATCCAATTGTATCTTATTGTCACCGTTCATTCGGTTTTCCATTGTGAAATCAGCCTCATACACTGCCGTACCGGAGTAATATTTGATCCTGTTGTCGCTGCTTTTACTCCAGTCAAACAGACCAGAGACGGTTCTGTTTATCGTTGGGTTATCTAAGAATGTGACATCCCAATGCAAAATTTCTAATGGAATTTTCTCTGTTTTTACGCTATTCGCGGCTTTACCATGGTTGGCTATTTTATTAAAAACGATGAAAACGGATTGATTTTCGTGAAGTTTTAATTTGATTTTTGTTCTGTTGTTCTCCATTTCCCAATTTTCAATTTCAGAAATTTCTCCGTTTACCGGATTCCAAAGTTCCGGTTTTTTACCGTTGATTCTGAATGAAATATCAACTTCTCTCAATTCCTCTTTTTGATTGGAAATAAAGTAAATGTCGGTATTCCCATCTCTACGGTGATTCCATGCAATCTCTTTTTCACCGTAAAAATCAACATCTCTTTCTAATTTAAATTCTGAAAAATCGGCGTTTTGATAGGGAAGTTTGTATTTGTCGGAAACAGACCAGATTTCATTTGTCATGTTAAGTAGCTCGTTGTCCGCATTCCTATTTGAGGTATGTCCGGGAACCTGAAACGGTTTATCGCCCAACAAGACGGTTACACCTGCTTGCTGAATTTTTCTGATTTTTTGAGCAACTTCCGCGCTCATATACTTGTTCTCGGGAGATAATGGGTGTGGTTTGGGGAGAATAAGAATGCTGTAAGACATTCCTCCCGGAAGAACTAATTTCCCGTTTTCAGTATCGGCAAGAAGGAGCAAAGCATCCAAATTAAACGTATCGTAGGCATAGCCATTCATTGCATTAATCCATTCTCCGGCATCGGTAATGTTGGCTGAGTGAGTAACTCCGACCGGCATTACCCGAAGAGGCTGCCCTTCATTAGCCAATCTTTTTTGCTCGGAAATAACTCTCTCCGAACCAAAAATCCCGGGCAGCGAATTGACTAATCGTTCGGGAAGTAAAGCGCGTCTCGGAGTGTCGTCTCCGCTGAAAACCGCGATATCGACAACAGGTTTTCCCGCCTGAAGCAAAGTCTGGCATCGCTGAATATATTCCGTCCAGGCTTTCCCATGCGACCACCAAGTTTGATCACGCTGAAAATATAACCCAATACCATCCAACGTCATTCCGGGAGCTTTGTCTGTGTGGGGATTATGCACGTAAACGTGGTGAAAAATCTTATTAATTCCCAAAGCGAAATTTCTGTCAAGAAGTGGTTTTATCATTCGGGGATTTTCATTCCACATGGTTCGCAGCTGAGTGAATCCTTCGGCTTGAATCAGGTTTTTTTCATAAATATGAGCGCCCGAAATCGCATCAAGCATATCGTTAAACTTGTCGTGAGTGGGGCTTTGTAACCAGAATTCACCCATTGGACGATCCACTTTTTTATAGTGCATCATCCCATCACTCATCATGGTAGGAGAAACGCATTCTGCGGAAAACTCACAATCGTGTTTTTTTGCAAAATCTGCGAGCGTTTCGTAAAAAACATCTACAACCAATTCGGCAATTGTCTGACGTATATCGAACAGAATGCTCTCGGTTTTTTCTGCGCTTTCTATTGGAATTCCGGTGTAAACGAGAAGATACGGCGTCAAATCATAGCCTCTCCTTTTTTGAAATTCTGATAAAAAATTCTCCGACCAGTTTTGACTTCCACACTCCCAACTGTCCACATGCATAAACTTCAAAACACGTTTGGCTAAAACAGGATCTGTTTTGACAAATGCTTGCCCAAACCAGTTTTCAAGTTGTATATTTATCGCGTCTCTGCTAAATTTATTTACCTCCAAACCACGTCCGCCACCGCCTGTTGCATTGGTATGCCCGGTAGAAGTATGTCCCAACCGTATTATTTTCCATTTTCCGCGTGGAAGAGCAGTATTTAAAACGCCATCTCTCAAATGAGCAGGATTTATTTCAATCACTTCTTTGATTTTAACGGTATTTTGTATAGGAATATCCTCAGCGCTTAATCTTTTGCTTAATCTCCAGATTGAACCGTTTTTTCCTTCGAAATTTTCAATTTTTGGCTCGCTTGACAGTGTAATGTTTCTGATTCTCAGTGTCGGTGACCATTTCGCGCCGTCTAAGTCTTCAGCTCCGGGTTCAGAACCGGCCGGATCCCAGTAAAAACGGAAGAAGCGAGCACGGGTTTCAGGAATTGAAAAAGTGAAATCTTCATCTACATTTTGCCATCCTTGTCTCGGAGGAGTGAGTTGTTTTATTTTTTTGAAATTTTCGCCATCGTCGCTTGCAAAGATCGTCAATCGCTGCGCCTGATAGTTATTATTTGATTCAATTTCCAACGAACGGCATAAAAATGGTTTTTCAAATTCATATTGAATCCAGCAGGGCGATGTGCTTCGGAATGTCTCAGAAACTGATTTGTCTGCCAAGAATGACGGACTTGCCGTTTCGGCATTTGTGGTAACTTTTGGTTTCTGAATTTCGGAATTAAATGCTTCTTTGATTGGAATAGCGTAAAGTTTTATCTCTTTGTAGTAGTTTTCTTTGATTTCCGGCAATGGAAGTCTCAACTTTCTGATTTTTCCGCCGGAAACAATTGTGTCGCTCCAAACTACTTTCTGCATCGAGTTTTCAGGCGTAATCCACGGCCCGCCGGCCAAAGCAAATCCATCGCAGATATGCATACCGAGTTTCAGACCCAACCTGTCCGCTTCTTCCATTGAAAAACGGACCAATTCCCACCATTCGGGTGTTAGCTGATCGTACGTAGGCGAGTAGGATGGTGATTTATCTTGCTCGGGATTTCGAATCGGCATTAAGTATGTGCCGCCTAAACCGATTTCTTTCATTGCTTCTAAATCTGCGGTAATCCCTTCTTTTGAAACGGCGCCATACATCCAATACCAGAAAGTCCACGGTTTTGCCTCTTCTGAAGTTAAGTCTTGAAAATGCTTTTTGAGCGTGGAAGATTGTCCCGCGGTGTTTTCAATAGTTAGAGAAAACAGCAAGAAAAATACAAGAAAATATTTAAGTGTAGTGAAAATTTTCATAAAAGCCTCCCTTGTTTCTAAAAGAGGAAAAAAAATTAAATTATTTATTTCGGAATATTTTTTACTTTCATTGAGTATCTAAATTTCGGTTCTACTGGATTTCGTGTAACAAAAATAAAACATTAAGATTTCATTTAGAAGTTAAGGGACTTTTAGAAATAAATATATTTACATTAAGTCAATAATAAATCCTTAATGAAACCTTAATTTGACTTAACTTCTTAATGGTAAAAAGTATTTTAATATACACTGGAAATTAATCTAAAATCATTTTTCACAGGAAAACCAGTAATACCAATATTTCAAATCTGATACAGGGTAAAAAATGTATCAAACGTCTTGAAGCCGTCAGATGCTATGTCTTTCATTATCAAAAACTTATTAGCTCGGAATGAGGATAATCAATTTAATTAAACCTGAAAACTAACCTTCCTTTCTTCTCACCGTTTACCCATTTTGGTTGGGAAGAAGGACCGATAAGATCTGTTGCGTTTACTTTATTGCGGACAGCGGGAATCACATTCAACAATGAAATGCCGCTTTCCGGAAGCGTGTATAAAAGTGCATCACGTCCATCGCGTGGTTGATACACGCCGATATACGAGTCGGGTGTTTCGTTGGAAATAGAAATTGTTCCTTCTTCGGTTTTGAGTTCCATCCAGGTACAATTTGCGAAATAGCCTTTGAATTCAGGATAAGTAAACGTTTCTCCGGGTATCGGATCGTTGTATTCAGTTTCCCAAACATCGTACGTGGTACCGTGAAGCCTGTTTTGCCAAACACGATATGGCCCGTCACCCAACCATTTTTTACTTACCATTTTTTCTTCAGGATAATCGAATTTTATTCCCATCAAATCCACCACTCCATCAAAATAGTATGCGTAATCCAACGAAAGTGTTCCGTCAGGTGAAATGATCCAATTGCTGCTTGTCATATTTCCAAGTTTGTATTGGACATTAACTTTCACTGCATTTCCTTCAGCATAAACAGAAATACTGTCCAAAACCCCTAACTCATCAAACTCACGATAAGTTCTGTCCATGCTTTTTGCAGTCGGGTCATCATGATTGTAAAACTGATCTAATGAACGATCGGCTCTGCGCGCGCCAATAAATTTCGGCCCGTTTGCAAATGAAATTTTCTTTCCGTTTGTCGAAACTTCAGTCAGGTATCCGGTCTTTTTACTGAAAACATAACTTTTCCCGGATGAGTTGACTCTTATTTCGTCCTGATTTTCAGCAATTGTCGGGAGTTGTCCCTGTTTGTTTGGTTCGATTGGAGCCGGTTGGTCGATTCTCCAACTCCAGCGCCAGAGTTCGTGCCCGAATTTATCGGTAACAGATACGAATAGACCGTTGACATTATCGGCAAATTTCGGCATGTTAATTTTCATTGTACCTTCACTCTGAGGAGCGATATCGCTTCCCTTAATCCGTCCTTGGTTAATTACAGAAACTTTACTTTTTGAATTTTCCATTGTCGGAAATGCTACTTGCTCCCAGTTGAACGTAACTTCCTGCATGTTTGTAAAGTCATAGCGGTTTTCGATCCGAAAATTACCATCAAAATTTCGATCTATTTTTTTATTCATTATCTGAATTGGCGACCAAACTTCTTTTATTGTGAAGAAACTACCTTCTTTTTCGTGGTGCGGCCCAACAATTCCGTCAGCGCCAAAATTTCCTTGGTTATCTATTCTGCCTCCCTGATCTACTCTTTTCACCCCTTCATCCGCAAGAACCCACAAAAATCCGCCGATTGAGCGAGGGTGCTTCCGCATCACTTCCCAGTAATCATACAGTCCCGCTCCATGACCGCCGTCATACAATCCGTGCAAAAATTCAGTCGGCATCCAGATTTCCGGCTTACGCATATACTCCTGACTTTCACCGTAGGAGCGGTAGTGCATTGTCTCGAATCCGCCGAAATTTCCTTGCGGATGCAGCACGGGGCGTTTTTGGATGTCCCATTTGTGGAATTCTCCGTCTAACTCAGTATTCCAACCCTTTTCATTCCCATTGCTCCACCAAATTACGGAAGGGTGATTTACATCACGCGTGACGAGGCTTTTCACTAATTTCACTCCGGTCGGTGTGTCGTATTTTCCATGCCAACCGCCTAATTCATTCATTACATAAAGTCCGAGTTCATCGCATGCTTCAAGAAATTCGGGATCGGCAGGATAGTGTGAGAGTCGAACCGAGTTCATGTTCATTTCCTTCATCAGCCGTACGTCTTCGTAGTTTTTAGCTCGGTCTAACGTTCTTCCCGTTTCCGGTCTGAAGCTGTGGCGATTTACACCACGGATATTTACCCGGACATTATTGATGTAAAGTCCGTCGCTTTCTCTAACTTCAATGGTCCTGAATCCGAATTTTTCGGTTGTCCGGTGTAATATTGTTCCATTTTCAGAAAGAAGCGAAAACTGAGCGGTATAAAGATTAGGAGTCTCCGCAGTCCAGAGTTTGGGTGAAGCGATATTGAGAGAAGTTGTGGTGTTATCGCTTCCTTTTCTTATGTGAGATGTGTTTTCAATGATTTTCTTGCCGCTTGAATCGATGATTTCTGTTTTCACGCTGAGGTTTCCCGACACAGCGTTGCCAAGAAAAGCTAAAGCACGAAAAGAACCATCTGCCTGAGCATCGATAGCAATCCTTTCAAAATGATCGGCAGGTTTTATTTCTAAAAAGACAGGTCGTATAATTCCACCAAAATTCCAGTAATCGGCTCTTCGTTCTGCCAGGTTGACGCTCGCATTTTCTGATTCTTTTTTAACCGTTACTTCGAATAAATTTTTCTTTCCGTACCTCAAAAGATCGGTGATGTTGTAAGAAAATCTGTAGAAGCCGCCCTGATGTTTGCTACCGGCTTTTTTCCCGTTGATTTTCACATCGGTATCGGGCATCGAA
>JAAYIT010000239.1 GCA_012523295.1 Porphyromonadaceae bacterium
ATAAGCAGGAGGCAACTGTACAATTTGTTAGAGGCACTCAAAGACTATGGAGCTGAAATAGCGTACGATCGTAAAAGAGAAACATTTTATTTTATTCATCCTTTTATTTTTAATGTTTCCATTGATGTGCGACCTCTAAATAAAGAGGAATTAAAAAATAAAAACGGAGGTTTCACTTTCCGTGCAAGGAAATTGCACGGAACTCTCTTAGCTTTGTACCCGTAAATATTTTATGTGCACAAAATGATTTACAAAGTACATTTTGATTATTAACTTTTTAATTAATTTAGTAAAAATGAAAACATTAAATTTAGACAATTACTGTGTTCAAGAAATGAGCGCAGTGGAAATGAGAGAAGCTGAAGGAGGCTTCTTTATTGCATTAGCAGTCGTGGCTATTGGATTAGCTATTATGGAGGCAATTAGACCGATATGGACTTCAGTAGATTAAGAAACTTTAGAATAGGATAACTGAATTAAGTGTATTTTTCAAAGTAGCGATTAATTGATAGAGTTTATTAAGGGCTTCTTTATCAATACACATTCATTATTGTTTTGTAATTAAAACTGCATAATATGAGAAATAACTATTACGAGTTATTTCTCATTTGCAAACAATCGATGAGCAATCAAAATCAAAATAGTTTTAAATATTTAAATACTTTTGATCACTCAAATATATGGTCTGTAATATATTAAGGAACATTTGTTTTCTTTGGTAGTTGATTGTAAAGTAAAATTATTTTCGCTTATGTGTAAATTATTTTTCAAACTTTTACGCTATTCAAAATCTATTATTGTACTTTCACTAATTCTCGCGGTATGGAGTGTTAATTTATCATACAGTCAAACAAATGATACTTTGATGACTTATAAATCAAGCTATGATTTTATCATAAAAGATTCGCCTGCAAGACTCTTTACTATGCGCCAATTTAATAAAAATTATTTGAGCTTATATAGATATACATCCCATCTTCTCTCTGATTCACCTAAGTCTTCTCATCGATGGGCTATGCTCGCACTAAATATTACCGATGCTCTTTTTTTATACCCTCTTACACACGAAGAAGGACATCGTTCTATTTTGTCTTCTTTAGGAATTGGTTCTATTTCACAACCTTATTTTAACTCCAAAGGAGCAGCTTACGCAATGGGAGTTAAAGATGATGAGTTGATCAAATTAAGAACTAACGATTTGCCAAATTACATTAGGCTACATACGGCAGGATTAGAATCGGACTATATGCTCTGTAGGAACATAGAAGATGCTGTAATATTCGGGAAAGAACGAAAATCAATACTGTTTTACAGTTACCTTTTAAGGCAGCTGGGTATTATTTCTTATTATGGCATGAGTGCTTTTCCTAACATGATGCCACAAATAGCTGAAGAATCTGATGAATACAAGAGAGATATCGTGGGAATTGATGTATATGGCGCAGTAAAAAATTTATATCGTCCTAATGAAATATTTTACAGATACACTAATTATAATGATTTGACGAGGCAGGAACAAAAATTTGTTACACGCGTAGCCACACGCTCTTTGCTCAATATTATTAATCCTCTATTCATTAAACCGTTAAATTTTATCCAAAAAGAAAATTTGAAATTAAGCTTGGGAGTTGGCTATACCATGTCACCTTTTGGAGATTTTATTGATGAAAACTTTTGGTTAAAAATTCATGATCAATATAATATAAAAATGTATTTACGTCAGTTTCAGAACAAAACTAATTGGTTTTTTGGTGGAGGTATCAGTTTAGTGGATTATGAAATATCGCCTATATTTAAGACCACAATATCAACGCACCTATGGAGTCAACCTAAAAACTTGGATTTCAACACATCAAATGGAAAATTTGGAGGTTCTGGTGACATATTAATTAAAAGCAATTTGATAAAGATGAATTCTAATCAATCTTTGAGTATAGATTTGGGATTAAATTATAAAACCAAGGGTTTTTTACCTGAGGAAATGCTGATGAAGGAGCACATAGGATTAAGGATAGGGATGACCTTTTATTTTACTAAAATAGCATCTGTCCAGAAAAATTAAGAACTATCTTCGATCATTTCCCTTGCACATATTTCCTCCCTGAAAACCTTCACAACTCGGTAGAAGTCTATCATCCTAAAAATCTTACACAGAGTATGACTATTTTGATATCACTATATACATACTCCCCACGAGCCAAGAAGAGTTAAAAAAGAATAAAGGAGGAGGCTCTTTCTTTCCGTGCAAGGAAATTGCACGGAACTCTCTTAGCTTTGTATTTGTAAATATTTTATGCTCGCAAAATGATTTACAAAGTACATTTTGATTATTAACTTTTTAATTAATTTTGTAAAAATGAAAACATTAAATTTAGACAATTACTGTGTTCAGGAAATGAGCGCAGTGGAAATGAGAGAAGCTGAAGGAGGCAATCCATACAGAACTGTAATAAAGTTTCTTGAGTACCTTGGTGTAGTTGCCCTAGCAGAAGCATTTGTGGAAGGTTTTACTGAAGGAGCGAAAGAAGGGTATAATGACCAACAAAAAAAGAAATAACTCATTTTTAAAATTTAACAGTTATGAATAAAACACATTTTGAACAATATATAGTTACTGAACTAAATCAAACCGATTTGATTCAGATAGGAGGTGGAGGTGTCTTGGAGAACTTTACTAAAGCTATAAGAATAGTCGGCAAAACCGTAGGGTATGCTGTAGGGTATGCTGCAGGAGCAATTAAAGATTTTGCAGCAAGCGGTAGTGTTGAAGGAAATGAGACACTTATGAACTGCATTTAATTTCAAATATGGGATAATAAGTTAAGTTATCCCATATTTAATCGATTTTTAAGAATCATATGTATAAAATCTACAAGTATTTTTACAAGACCAATATCTTTGTTTGTTTATTATACGCGATAAGTTTAACCTTGTTTGTCAATTTTTCGATTGTCTTTCTATATACATCATTAGGATTTGACACAACCAATTCTTTTAACAACTACAACATAAATTTAAAAGATTTCTTGTTAATAGTTGTTTTCGCTCCGTTTACAGAAACTCTTCTTTTCCAATATACTCCTTTAAAAATTGCAAGTTTATTTCATAGAAAAAAGTACACTTATTGCGTTTTTATCCTTATCTCTTCAATAATATTTGGCTCACTACACTGGAAATCAACGGCATATATGATTATTACTTTTTTTTATGGAATTATCTGGTCTTATTTCTGCTTATTATTTATAAGAAGAAAACAACACCCCATTTTTTTTACGAGCTTAATACATGCTTGCTATAATGGTATTTTAATTTTAATAACATTTTTATTAGAATAACATAATTTCAGTAATACAGATTAACAGTTACCAATTTAACCTATGCCTCGACCCATCTTCCCGCCCGAAATACTCCAAAGTACCGTTGAAGTATATCATACCCAAATCCATACCCTGAGCAAGAAATTGTTTTTCCGACTCTTATTTTATTTTGGTCTTATCTTCTTTTGCAACCCTGCGCTTGGTTAAAAAAGATTATTCATTAGCTTTGTATCTAAAGCAAACGAAGAATCATACCGTTTTGCAAATCAAAAATTTGAAGTAGGCAAAGGTAACCAGTATGAGGTTAACATTGCTAAAAATAACCTTGCACAATCTCTTTCTGAGCAGACTCTGGCTAAATATGAGTACGTATTTTGTCTAAATATTTTAGAATTAATGAAATAAGTCAAAATACGAACACATTTAAATAATGTTAATTTTCCATCTCTCCCGAAATCTTATAAATCTATCTATGAGCCTGTTAGCAATATTTAATTGTTAAATTTTCACATATCATTAGTACTATGTATTGCACAGTATTATATTATTACCTACTTTTGTGCCGTACATAGTTCTATTAAAATAACTCTAAAAAAACAAACCAATCATGCCAAACAAATACACAGAATTAGAAAAACTCAGAGAACTTTATTCTAAAGGAGAAATAACAGAAGAAGAATTCAACTTAGAAAAAGAAAAAATATTAAAAGGAGAAATGACAGGAGATAACAAAAACTTTCATAAACGCGTACAAAATAGTGACAACCGGACATTCAACTCGTTGATGCACATTTCACAATTATCTAATTTCCTATTTCCATTCCTGGGAATTATAATTCCGATTGTAATGTGGTCCACTCGAAAAGAGGAAGACAAATCTGTTGACCGGAACGGGAAAATCATCCTCAACTGGAATATCAGTGTATTTATATATATGAGTATTCTTGTGTTCATTCTAATTTTAATGATTTTAGGATTAGGAGGTTTAGCTATTTTCTCAGGTATGAATTTAGATAGTACCGCTTTCGGAGGTTTTGACGTAGATAGTCCGGCATTTGTGTTAAAAATTCTCGGAACTTTCGCCATTGTCATTATTCCAATGATAATTTTTGGTCTGCTTGATTTTATTTTCACTATTGTAGGTGCAATAAAAGCCGGTAACGGTGAAATTTGGAATTATCCGTTAAGCATCCGATTTTTCAAAACTAAATAAAAATCAACTGTAATATGAATGTAGAAAATATAAAATCACAAATGCGAAAAGGATTTTTAGAGTATTGCATATTACTTATTCTAAAGAAAAAATCTGCTTATGCATCGGACATAATCACAGAATTAAAAGATGCGAAGTTAATAGTGGTGGAAGGAACAATGTATCCTCTTCTTACGCGACTGAAAAACAGCGAGTTGCTTGAATATCGGTGGGAGGAATCTACTCAAGGTCCACCACGAAAATACTATGAAGTTACCAAAAAAGGCGAATTATTTCTCAATGAATTGGACATGGTTTGGCAAGATCTGAATGATGTCGTAAGTAAATTAAAGAATCAATAGAAAACATTTTTAAAATAGATTGAAAAAATAACAACATAAAACTTCCTTTATAAAATAAAGGTCATATAATATGAAACAGCCATTTAAGAAAAGTCTTAAACCCAAGAAAATGGTTAATGGCGTGTTCCATACGACCTTAATGTAAAGAACAATATTTAACCGTATGAAAAAAACATTAACTATTAACTTAAATAACGCGGTTTTCCATATCGACGAAGATGCGTATGAATTGCTCCAGGCCTATCTGAGTGAAGTAGGAAATCATTTTAAATCCGAAAATGAAAAAGCCGATATCATGGCCGATATCGAAGCCAGAATCGCTGAACTTTTCACTGAAAAAATGGAGAAAACAAAAAACGTTATCACCATTGAAGATGTCGATTCTGTGATTGCAATCATGGGCAAACCAAGCCAGTTCGTAGATGAAGATCCGGAGGAAGGAACTGAATCAGAATCAAAAAGCGACGGTACAACAAAATCCAGAAAGTCGAAGAAGTATTATCGAGATGTTGAAAACAGATCTTTGAGCGGCGTTGCATCTGGACTTGCAGCATACCTCAACTGGGATGTTACGTTAGTAAGAATTATTTTTGTAGTACTCGCGTTTATCACTTCCGGTACATTTATACTCATTTATCTGCTCATGTGGCTCATCGTTCCGAAAGCTGAAACTACAGCTCAAAAGCTTGAAATGCAGGGTGAGGATGTGAATATTGAAACTATAAAAAACAAAATGATTGATGCGAAAGAATACATCGAGAGCGATAAATTCAAAAAAAGCGCGACAGAAGCAGGAAGCAGGCTATTTGAGCTTTTACACGTATTTTTCAAAATCATTTTCACACTCGTTGGAGGATTAATCAGTATAATAGGCGTTATTATTATAGCCGGACTTATTTTTGGGCTAATCGTTTTTCTACTTGAGCCTGAAGCCATTACAGGTTTACATCCCGAATTATTTTCAATTTTAGGAACCGTATCTCCGGAAAAAGCGATACTCTTGCTCATTTCAATGATCCTTATCATCGGAGCACCTATTTTCGCGCTGCTTTACTGGAGCATGAATACTATTTTCAAAAACAACCAAAACAGGTCCAAGTCAGGACTGTGGGTATCGTTATTTCTTTGGTTAGCCGGTATTTTCATGTTTTTAGGAACCGGTGCAGATGTAATAAATAAAATCAAAAACAGTGAATTTATTTCGCATTACAGATTAGATGACGACTTTCAGAAAAGAGCAAATGTAACTACGGAAAAGAGGACAGTAGCCCCGTTTCACGCATTAGATGTAAGCGGAGCAGTGGATGTGGACTTAATACAAAGCAATGAACAATCCCTATCTGTAAGGTCGCTGAGCGAGTATTTACCCAATATTCAAACTGTAGTCACTGATGGGGTTTTAAAAATTTTCGTAACAGAAAGCCTGATAAACCCGAAAATAAAAGTACGGATTTCATTGGACAGTCTTTCGAGCATACAAGCAAGTAAGGCTTCGAAGATCGATTTTGAAAATTCATTTAATGTTAAAAATCTGAATATTTTATTACTCGGTGCCAGCAAAGCCGACTTAAAGCTATCTTCGGCACAAAAATTGGACGTAAACGTGAGCGGTGCGAGTACTATTGAAGCATCAGGAATAGCAGACACCTTAACCATTGTCGGAACAGACGCTTCAAGAGTAGAAGCGGATGATTTGAAATCGAAAATAGTTAAAGTGGAAATGGGTGGTGCGAGCAATGCGGAAGTTTTCGCGGCAAGAGAATTTACCGGGAAAGCACATGGAGCAAGCAAAATCAAGGTTTCAGGAAATCCGTTAAAACGCTACGAAGACAGCTATTCCGGCTCATCAATTGTATTTGATAACCATTAGCTTCTTCATAAAAAACAACTAGAAAACAAGTTAAATTTTAACAAAACATAGATTTTAACATGAAAAATAAAGTTAAGCTAATCATTTCCTTAAGTTTAGCAATCGTAAGCTTAATGCCCATAGCAGCACAAAAAACGTCTGATACGGATTTTGAGTTAATAACTGAAAATCGAGAATTACCCCCATTTGAAGGGATTAATGTTTCAGGACGTTTTAAAATTGTACTTTATCAGCATGATGTTCAAACTGTCAGTGCTACAGTTCCGGAGAAATTTGTTGAAACGGTAGAAACAAAAGTGGAAAATAACATTTTGTACATCAACATGCTTGATCTGACAAAAGAAAAAGAAGGGAATATTCTCGAAAATCTGAAAATCAAGTACAATGATTATTTGCTGAGACAGCCGATTGAGATAAAGATAGGGATTCCGGATTTAAAGAGCATTTATGCCAAAGGTGCTACTCGAATAGAATCGCAAGGAGCATTAATCATAAACAACCTGACAATCGAACTTTCCGGTGCCTCCAAAGCCGAATTGAACGCAAATATAGCGAACAGCTTGAACACTTCACTTTCTGAAGCAACCAAAATTGATATCCATGGGAAGGTTGAAAATATCAGTGTAAAAGCTAACGGCGCATCTTCGTTTAATGGAAGTAAATTGATTGCTAAAAATGCAAAATTAGATCTGAACGGAGCTGCACGGGCTGAAGTTCATGCTACAGAAAGTTTTGACGCCAATCTGAACGGAGCTACAAAGGCTGTTTGCACAGGCAGTCCAAAATCAGTCAAACAGGTAGTCTCAAGAGGTTCGAGCATGACGATAAAGTAATGATTTTGAATTATTTGAAAATGAAAAAACCGGACAAATTGTTCGGTTTTCTTTTTGATCAAAGTTCGTATTTATACTCACTCACATTCCCTGCTCGATCCGTTGCAGAAAAACTAAATGTTAGCTTTTCACCTTTGGGTAACCTGTTTTCATCGAAAACATATGTGTAGATTTCAGACTTCATATCGTGGCTGAAAAGGACAAATTTTCCGTTGATTTCTCCTCGAAACGAGCTAATTCCGCTTTTGGGGTCGGACAGCCTGACTCTGATTCGTTTTTGCTGACTCCAAAGCGCAGGTGAAATCGGTGTAATAACAGGAGGTATGCTGTCTATGTCAATCGCATATCGATCGCCCAATTCAACGATCGACACTTCAATTCCTCCATCTCTGTACTTACCACCAACCCAACTCTCTTTGCCGTTTCTATCAATCTTAACAATTCCTAATTTGGTAGAATCTGCTGTTTGGTTTTTCACTTTTATCCAAATCTGACCATTTTTGTGCAGCGGCACAGGCTTGTTGTTTACTCTATGAATATCTGACAGATATTTATCGGATGCAGTTTTAAAATGCGAATAACAGAAATCGGTATAAAGATTTCCCATCGGGATAGTCAACCCAAAATCAGCATCAAAGTACCAGTTAGTGATATTCCAGGGCATGAAATTAGTACATTTTGGAGGCTGAGGAATTGACATTCTTTTTCCTTTCACTACGAACGAATAATTTGTTTTATTTCCAAAGAAATCTTCCAATTCGTATCGGAAATTATAGTGTTTTTCTTGATTTATCGTTACAAATCCATCAAACACATGATTGTAAAATGGCAGCGTATTCCCCGGCTCAACAAAGGATTTCATAAACATAGATCGCCTCAATCGCCAATCTTCAAAATCAATGAAAGAGTTCAGCATGCGAGTTTTATCAAATGAAAAACGATTTATTGAACTACTAAAAACCAGATTTCCATCAACAAACAAACGGACGTATTTCACGCCGTAGATATTCGAAGTTCCATCTTTTAAGTCATAAGCTTTCACGCCTACGCCTATCGTTCCCCAGGCATTCACCGGGCTGATAGCTAACGGTGCACCTGATTTTGATTTTCCTACGTTGAGACGTAACGGATTTTGACTCCCATTTACAAGTCCCTTTCCGCTTTGAGGATAGAATGCAATCCCGCGTAGATCAGGTTTTCGGTTATCGGTTACTGTTTTACCTAAAAAATCGAACACATCTAACGGCTCTTGTGTTTTCAAATCTCGTATTTCAAAATGCAAATGCGGACCGCCTGAGCTGCCCGTATTCCCGCTCAACCCAATTTGTTCCCCTTTTTTTATCGGTATTTCATCCGGCTCAAGATAGTAATCAATCCGATAAGTCTCTTTTTCGTATTGCTTTTGAATAATAAAATCTTGGATTTTCTTTGAATAGCTGTTCAAATGTCCATAAACACTCGTATGACTACCTTCAGGATGGTCAATATACAAAGCCAGTCCATAGCCGGTTGGAGAAATATTAATTCTGGACACATAACCATCTCCAATGGAGTAAATCGGCTTATTCACAACCTGTTGTGTTCTGTAATCAATTCCGCTGTGGAAATGGTTGTTTCTCAATTCTCCAAAATTCGCGCTTAAAGAAATCGGTATTCTCAAGGGCGAAGAGTAGTTTTGAGAAAGAAGTGATATGGAAAATAAAGAAAAAAATAAGAAAAACGAATGTAATCTTTTTGTTTTGTTCATTGTACTTCAATTGTTTTAATTCTTAACAATATATTTGCTGTTTTTGTTGAGCAGTGCATAAAGTTTGCCAAAAAGGAGAATTAAATTTTATCAAAAATAGTCGATGCGAGTTATAAATTCTGAAACTCATAATTTTACTTAAAAAACGAGACCAAGACTTAACATTTTTTAGATTTATAAATTTTGAAATTCAAAGAAATAAACGTTACTTTGTGGACGTACACAAATTCGCATTTCATTAAATTTAACATTAGAATAATACCATGTCAACAAAAATGAATCGGAGAAATTTCATTGCAACTGCTGGTGCGGCAGGTGCAGGAGCATTATTAAGTTCTATTCCGGGCGTAGCCGGCGCACAAAGAAAATCAAGTCAAAAAACAGCTGAAAAAAGCGATAAAATCCGAGTAGCTGTGGTAGGAACCGGCTCTCGCGGAACAAGAATGTGGGGGAAAAGAGTAATTGACGACTATGGTGATTTGGTAGAATATGTGGGGCTCTGTGATACAAATATCGGCAGGTTAGAAGCATCAAAAAAATACATGGGAGCGACTTGCAAGACCTACACAGATTTTGACTTGATGATGAAAGAGACGAAACCTGAGATTTTGATTGTAACTACCGTTGACTCTACACATGATGAATTTATAATCAAAGGGTTGAACTACGGAAGCAATATCCTGACCGAAAAGCCGATGACAACCGATGAGGTTAAATGCCAAGCAATCTTAGATGCGCAACGCAAATCAGGCAAAGAAGTTATCGTGACCTTCAACTATAGATTTTCGCCGCATAGAGCCAAAATCTGGGAACTGATTCATTCCGGAGAAATCGGAGAAGTTACATCCATTGATTTTCACTGGTATTTAGACACGAGTCATGGCGCGGATTACTTCCGCCGTTGGCACAGAAAACGCGAATTTGGCGGCTCATTGTGGGTACACAAAGCCTCTCACCACTTTGACTTATTAGGTTGGTGGCTTGACTCTGAGCCGGTTGAAGTATTTGCTTATGGTGATTTGGAGTTTTATGGAAAAAACGGAAAATTCCGTGGAAAAAATTGTCGTACTTGCAGCTTTAAAGACACATGCGACTTCTATTGGGACGTGAATAAAAACTCTTATTACAAGATGCTTTATACAGACAACGAGCATCATGACGGCTATTTGCGCGATGGATGCGTATTCAAAGAAGACGTAGATATTTTTGATAAAATGTGTGCTTCAATAAAATATGCTAACGGGGCTCAAGTATCCTATTCGCTTACCGCTTACTCACCTTATGAAGGATACCGAATAGCTTTCAACGGCACCAAAGGCAGAATCGATGCCTGGATTCAGGAGAGCAATCCCGTTCATGATGGAGAATACGATGAAATCATGATTACCCGAAATTTCGGAAAACGAAACTATGTTCGTATTCCGCAAGCGGAAGGTCATGGTGGCGGCGATAAATTGATGCATGATAAAATCTGGAGGAAAGTGAAAGAAGATCCATTCAAACAAACCGCCAATCTTCGCGATGGCGCATTCGCAATTCTGACCGGAGTAGCCGCACGGATAAGCTGTGATACCGGGAAACCTATAAAAATTGCGGATTTGACAGATCTGAAACCGACAGCCAAAAAAGCTTAATAAGTAAAACTACTTTAACTGCACCAGCTATCCTTTTCCCCTCTCCTTCTCAAACAAGAGATTGAGAGGGGAAAAATTCACAATAACAAAACTTCCCCATATGTTTAAATTTCGACTATATCTATTATTAGCCGCAATTGTATATTCGATTGCCGGGTTCTCCGCCCCATTCAGAACTGACTCGTTGTATTCCAAGTGGATTATCGACTCCCGAATGGGCGATTTTAGGAATAAAAAGAAAACTGAGCGATTCCAGACTCCACATAATAGTTCGACAACAGCAACCTGGGATTATGTACCCGGCTTAGTGGCAAAAGCCATTCTAAAAGCGTGGGAACAATACAAAACCGAACCCTGGAGCGATTATTATTTTACCGGAATCCAACATTATGCTGATAATATCACGATGAATCTTGGTGAGAGCAATATCGATGATCTGAATGCAGCTAAAATCTTCTTTGAACTTTATCGGGGAGCAATTTCAAAAGGACAAACCGAGAAAGCTGAAAAATATAAAACCGATGCTACTTATTGCAGAAATAAGTTGAAATATGAACATACCCGAATCCAATCACCACTTCCCGGTGCCGGTGGATTTTGGCATAAAAAGCAGTATGTAAACCAGATGTGGCTTGATGGACTGTATATGGGACCTGCACTCTATGCCGAATGGCAGGGAAATTTTGGGAAAGAATTGGGTGAAATGGATAATCTACAATCTTGGAATGATATCGTACTTCAATTTGACACGATTTTCCACTACACCTGGGATCCGGGAAAAAAACTAAATTATCATGCCTGGTCGGCAGAGCCACTTAATAAAGCATCCAATTTTTGGGCTGATCCTATTTCCGGTAAATCAATGGAATTTTGGGGACGTGGCGTAGGTTGGTTTTTTGCCGCTTTGGTGGATGTGCTGGAATACATGCCTGAAAATCATCCCGCCAGAAGCCGCATGATCGAATACACAAACAAAGTGGCTAATGGACTTGCCGCGAGACAAGATGCATCCGGCTGCTGGTATCAGCTATTGCAATATGATGACTCAATGAAAGGAACTACCTGTGACATCAGCAATTATCCGGAAAGCTCAGCTTCATCCATGTTTACTTATGCGTTTTACAAAGGAATTCGTCTGAATATTTTGGATAAAAACACTTATTTACCGGTTGCAGATAAAGCTTATAAAGGTTTGATTGACAGGTTTGTAGTAGAAGAACCAAACGGAACTATCAAATTGATTCAAAGTTGTGAATCTGCCGGACTAAGCGGTACACGCAAAGGAGATGCAAATTATTATCTCTGTGGAAATGATGTGACTATTCATAATGATACGGAAGGTAAAGTTTTAGGTCCGTTTATCATGGCAAGCTTAGAATATGAAAAATCAAAAGAGATAAATTCCGGTGTGAAAAACACAAAAAAAAAATGTTTTCTATTCGGAAAAAGAAAAACTCGATAGCGATTTTTTCTGAGAATCAACTAATAGAAAGCGTGGAAATTGTTGATTTTCAAGGACGAAAAATTATAGTTAAACAGGGGAATTTCGGTAACTTCATTGAACTCGAATTACAAAATCTAAGGTCAGGTGTATATTTCCTTCGAACAAATTCTGAAACGACTACCTTTCAGATCCAATAATAAAAGAGATAGCCGACTTTCCGATTATATTTTTACAAAAATAAAATTTCAATTATAAACTTTTAAATTTAATTATCATGAGGAAACATTTTACATCAATAATTGCATTAGTATCATTACTAATGTTCGGAAATTTGAGCTTAAATGCTCAGGATGTTCTACTTAGATTTGATTCAAAACCTTCAAGTGGAACTACATCATTTACATTTAGCACTACAGATGTTCTATATGCTTCTGATGCTGCTTCATTTTCAGGAAATAATTCAAATGTTGTTTTTTTACTCCTCCTTATAACGTTAGGATTCAAGCAAAAGAAATTATTTTAGAACTAAAAAGCACAACTGCATCTGCTATCAAAGTTCATGGAATGAGTAGTGGATCCTCATCTACAAGAACTATATTTCAAGTTTCTGTTTCAAATACAAAAGATGGAACTTATACATTAGTAGATGATGTAACATCTGAAACAACAAATATTACTTCCGATATCATTGGACAAGATGTTGCTCACAGTTCAACAACTGTTACAGGATTAAGTATTAATCAAGGTCAATTCGTTAAAATTAGTTTTTGTACTTCTTCTTCCGGAGGGTCATTACAAAATGTAAACATAAGTGGATTTGATATTACACCAATGACTCCAGCTACACCAATGATCACTAAATTCGAAGTAGAAGGTATAGAAGCTACAATAGATGAAACAGCTAAAACCATCACTACGATATTACCTTACGGCACAGATGTAACTGCATTGACACCAACAGTAACAATCGGTGGAACTGCTACAAGCTATTCCCCTACAGGAGCACAAGATTTCACAAATCCGGTAGTTTATACCGCTACAGACGGCACCACCAACGTGGATTATACTGTAACACTAACAGTTCCCGCTACTCCACCTGCACCAACAATATCTCATGATGCAACAAGTGGTGACGTAAATCAGGCAATAAAAGCAGGAGTTGCCATTACAGATATTGTATATGAAATTACGAATGCTACAGGAGCAACGCAATCAGGACTTCCAGAAGGATTATCGGGTGTATGGAATTTGACAGGAACAAATCAAGGTACATACACAATCTCAGGAACACCCGAACTTTTAGAGTCTTACCCAATGACATCTGATTTCACAATAACTGCCACTTCTATAAGTGGATATTCAGGAGAAGAAATTACTACAAATGGTTCAATTACAGTAAAAGATCCTGATACTAAAACTTTAGCATATATTGTAGGTACTGGTGTTTCTGCTAACGACACTAAAATCAAGCCGGAATTAGATTTAATATATGATGTTGTTACAATCCCAATTGGAAATATTGCTACAGACTATGACTTTTCACCGTATGATCTGGTAATCTTAACTGAATCTCCATCTTCCGGATCTGCCGGCATGAAAGCTCTTTGGGGAATCGACAAACCGGTGCTATCACTCAAAGCATATGCAGTAAACTTAAATACTTGGAATCAAGCTGTTGCTTCGAATCCAAGTCCAGCTGCTAATACAATAACTGTTTTTGAGCCAAATCATCCTATATTCAGTGGTGAAATAGAGTTTTCCGGAGATTATTTTAATGAAGCTAACATCATTGATGAAATTTCATTGGGAAATGGAATTCAAGTTTCCAATTATTCAGGAGATTATAGAATTGCAGGAATACCCGGAGATACAGGTAGCTCTATACTTGAATTCCCTGCAGACACAGAATCTACGGTTACTGGTGTTAAAAATGCCAAATTATTACATAGATTAATGATAATCGGTATTTCTGATAATAACCAGCAAAATCTAAACATTTATGGACAAAGATTAGTATTAAAGGCTGTAAATTATCTTCTAAATGCAGAGACCTGGGGTACAGATGCAGGTACATTATATAAAGACATGAGAGTTTCAGGTGTTGAAGCAAATGATATAACAACTTCAACTGCTACTTTAACTTGGGAGAGAGTACCTGCTACAGTTAAATATTCTATTAATTCAACAAGTGGTCCTTTTAATGCAAAACAAGGTTCTGCAGCCCCTGCGGCAATTAATATTGACTTGGATGGAACATTAACAAGTTATAATTTGACAGGATTATCTGGTAGTACAACCTATGATTTTGTAGTTGTAGGCTATAATGCTGCAGGTGTTCCTACTAAACCAGGAATTGTAACATTTAGCACAGTGCCAACCGGTATCACATCTCCCTTTAGTCAAGGTGTTTATTTCAATGGAAATACAATCCAAAATCCGAAAAACATTAAACTTAGCGTATTTGACATTTCCGGACGTTTGGTTATTTCTTCCGACAAAAATATTGAAATGGACAGTAAACAAACCGGAATTTACATTGTAAAATCCGACTATGGAGTCTTGAAAATTAATGTAAAATAATATTTTCGTCGTTTTTTAAACCTTAAAACGTGCTCACATTCCGAGCACGTTTTTTCTTCTTAGAAAATCCTTTTCTAATTCAAGGAAATAAGAATTACAGCCCTCTTATTTAAAGTGGTTTTAAATTAGACCGGAATGCTGTCCGATTACTATTAAATCGTTAATTTTGTACTCCATTTTATAAAGATTTTAATGACTATGAGTTTCAACATCGTTGTTCTTGCCAAGCAAGTACCTGATACACATAACGTGGGAAAAGACGCCATGAAAGCCGATGGAACAGTGAATCGCGCGGCACTTCCCGCCATTTTCAACCCCGAAGATCTGAATGCTTTAGAACAGGCGCTTCGTATCAAGGATAAATTTCCGGGAACTACTGTAAGTTTGCTTTCAATGGGCCCGGTTCGTGCGGCGAAAATTCTCCGAGAAGGTCTATATCGTGGCGCAGACAAAGGTTATTTGCTGAGCGGACGTGAATTTGCCGGTTCGGACAGCCTCGCGACTTCATACGCGCTTTCCTGTGCCATAAAAAAGATGGGAAAAGTAGATATGATTATTTGTGGTCGTCAGGCAATTGATGGCGATACCGCTCAAACCGGTCCGCAAGTAGCTGAAAAAATGGGTTTCCCGCAAATTACTTACACAGAAGAGATTCTTGATGTAACAAAAAAAGCAATTACCGTAAAACGCCGTGTCGAACGCGGTGTGGAGGTTCTAAAAGGAAAACTTCCGATAGTAATTACCGTAAACGGAACCGCAGCTCCTTGCCGTCCGAGAAATGCGAAACGACTCATGAAGTACAAATACGCGAAAACGGCTACCGAACGTCAGACAAGCGGTACAGACTACATTGATGAGGACCATTCTTATCTGATTTTGAACGAATGGGGAGCAAACGATATCGACCACGATCCGAAATGGCTCGGCTTAGGCGGCTCACCTACAAAAGTAAAAAGCATTCAAAGTGTGGTATTTACAGCTAAAGAAAGTAAGAAAATTACAGCCGATGATGTTGAAATAGAAGAGATGATGAAAGAATTAATTGCAAATCATACGATAGGATAATACAGACATCCCTATTTCCGGAAGAGGAATTCCAGGATTAATAAACTTATTCTCAAACGCATAGTATTGATTTTATAAATTTTGAACTAACGCGCTTCATCACTCCCAACAGGGGAGTAAGAACTTGTAAATAAATCATGAACAACTTAATAGTATATCTTGAAATAGAAGACGGCATCGTAGGCGATGTGAGTCTGGAACTTCTGACCAAAGGACGTTCGCTGGCTGATGAGCTAAAATGCAAATTAGAAGCTGTTGCCATTGGTTATCAATTAGACAAAATCGGCGATCAAGTATTTCCATACGGAGTGGACACGCTTTATCTGGCAGATGACAAACGCCTGTCACCCTACACTACACTTCCGCACACATCAGTATTAGTCAATCTTTTCAAAGAAACCGAGCCACAAATCGCCTTTATGGGTGCGACATCGGTTGGGCGCGATTTAGGTCCGCGTGTTTCATCTGCTCTTTTCAGCGGATTGACGGCTGACTGTACTTCACTTGAAATAGGCAGTTACGAAGATAAAAAAGCTGGAAAAACGATAGACAACCTGCTTTATCAAATTCGTCCGGCATTTGGCGGAAATATCGTTGCTACCATCGTGAATCCCGAATGTCGTCCACAGATGGCAACCGTTCGTGAGGGCGTGATGAAAAAAGAAATCCTCGATCCGAATTATAAAGGGACTGTAAAAAAATTGGATGTTTCCAAGTATGTTTCCGATGAAGATTTCGTTATTGAGGTGATAGAACGTCACATGGAAAAATCAAAACTGAACATTAAAGGTTCACCTATCATTGTTGCCGGAGGCTACGGAATGGGAAGCGCGGAAAACTTTAAGATGTTGTATGATTTAGCGAACACGTTAGGCGGTGAAGTAGGTGCATCTCGCGCTGCTGTTGATGCCGGGTTTGTAGAACATGAGCGTCAAATAGGCCAGACCGGTGTAACCGTTCGACCGAAACTATACATAGCTTGCGGAATTTCCGGACAAATCCAACACATTGCCGGCATGCAGGACAGCTCAATGATTATAGCAATCAACAACGATCCGAACGCTCCCATCAACGCAATTGCCGACTATGTAATTACAGGCAATGTAGAAGAAGTGGTGCCTAAAATGATTAAATATTATAAGAAGAATAGCAAATAGAGACCGTTTGGGGCTAATGTAATAGATAAGAGATAAAAGATGAAACTTAAATAATCAATAAAATGCAAAAGAAAACTAGCAATTTTGAAGATTTACAAGTTTGGAAAAGTGCACATCTTTTTGTTTTGTCTGTTTATAAAACTACTAAATTATTTCCCAAGGATGAACTCTTTGGCTTAACTTCACAGTTTAGACGTGCAGCAATTTCTGTAGCGGCCAATATTGTTGAAGGATATAAAAAGCGAGGTGTTAAAGACAAATTACGATTTTACAATATCTCTGAAGGCTCAGCCGATGAATGTCGTTATTATACAATTTTATCGAAAGATTTAGAATATATCTCGGTTGAAGAATTTGATTATTTAAATTCTCAAATTTTATCCGTATCAAAACAGCTGTCTGCCTATTCAACTGCTATTGAGCGAAATTCTAAATTTGGTGGAAAATCTAAGTTACAGAATTTATTATTTAGCTTTTTGTCATTTTTTTATTAATATTTCTAAATGAGAAATTTAATGTCTCATTTTTCAATTCTTACTTTTCAAATAATCTGAGATATTGATTGGCGCGGGGATTTTATCTCTTATCTTTCATCTCTCATATTTTATAAATATTATGAACTTTTACACAGATAATCCGGCGCTGAAATTTCAGCTTTCACACCCTTTGATGCAGAAAATCGTCGCGTTGCGCGAACGAAACTGTTCTGAAAAAGATAAATATGATTATGCTCCGCAAGATTTTGAAGATGCTGTGGACAACTACGACAAAGTACTTGAAATAATCGGTGAAATCAGTGGAGAATTAATCGCCTCCAATGCTGAGAGTGTGGATAAGGAAGGTCCGCAAGTAATCAGCAGCCGAGTAAAATATGCGCGCGGCACACAAGAAAACCACGAAGCGCTCGTACAAGCGGGTGTGTATGGGATGTCGTTGCCACGTGAGTTTGGCGGACTGAATTTTGCCATGACACCCTATGTGATGAGTGGCGAAATCGTATCAAGAGGCGATGCCGGTTTCGCGAATATCTGGGGGCTACAAGACTGCGCGGAAACCATTGCTGAATTTGCAGATGAAGAAGTGAAAGCAGAATTTCTTCCCCGTGTAACCTTAGGCGAAACTTGCTCCATGGACTTAACCGAACCCGATGCCGGTTCTGACTTACAGGCTGTTCAGCTTCGAGCAACAGAAAAAGACGGGAAATGGTATCTGAATGGTGTAAAACGCTTCATTACCAATGGTGATGCGCAGATAAAATTAGTCTTAGCCCGCTCGGAAGAAGGAACTGTAGATGCTCGGGGACTCTCCTATTTCGTGGCAGACAATCAATTTGACCATACGATAAAAGTAAGACGGATTGAGAATAAATTAGGTATAAAAGGCTCACCAACTTGTGAACTTGTATTCACAAACACACCTGCCAAATTAGTTGGTACGCGTCGATTGGGATTGATAAAATATGTTATGTCTTTGATGAACGGCGCCCGCTTAGGTGTTGGTGCTCAGTCGGTCGGAGTTTCGGAAGCTGCCTACCAAGAAGCGATAAACTATGCGAATGACCGGAAGCAATTCGGCAAAGCGATTATCGAATTTCCCGCTGTATATGAAATGCTCTCTTTGATGAAAGCAAAATTAGATGCTTCACGCGCACTGTTGTACGAAACAACCCGCTTTGTAGATGTTTATAAAGCGTATGAGGGAATTGAACAGGAGAGAAAATTGACTCCTGAAGAACGTGCCGAGTACAAAGAATTCAGCCGTCTGGCAGATGCGTTTACTCCACTTGTAAAAATGTTTGCCAGTGAATTTGCCAACCAAAATGCGTATGACAGCATTCAGGTTCACGGCGGATCAGGTTTTATGAAAGATTATGCTTGCGAACGAATTTATCGTGATGCGCGAATTCTGACTATTTACGAAGGGACGACACAACTTCAGGTTGTGGCTGCCATCCGTTATATTACAACCGGATCCTATCTGAAAAAAATCCGTGAATACGAACAAATGGCGATCAAACCGGAATTTCAAAACTTGCGCAAGCGCCTTATCAGCATGACTACACTGCTTGAATCTGCCGTAAAACGTGTAGATGAGCTGAAAAATCAGGATTATTTAGACTTCCAGGCACGTAGATTAGTAGAAATGGCAGGACATATTATTATGTGCTATCTGCTCATTTTAGATGCCAGCCGTGACGACAAAGATCTTTTCCGTAAATCGGCCGAAGTGTATCTGAACTACGCCGAAGTGGAAGTGCGAAAAAACGCTACATTTATCAAACAATTTAATCCGGAGAGCTTGGATGTTTATAGATAATTGTAGTTGATTTACACAGATAAGAAAACCGCTGAAATTAGGAAAACTTCAGCGGCTTTTTGTTTCTTGAGAATAGAAGATGTATATTTGACAAAGAATGTAAAATAAAAGAATATATTCACAACTTACCTACCATTTTTCCTATGTCGAGGATGCAGATAGCCGTTTGATTAATACTATTGAAGTAACTCTTTAAGTTAAAGCAAATAACAATTATCGTGAAAGAAGATATTGATGAACTCAGTTTTACTTAAGAAATGAAAGAAAAAGAAATTGTAGATAGCAGACTTAATGAAGATGTTGCTACATACCTTAAAGGTGAAGAATCAATAAATTTGCTGAAGAAAAAAAATGAGTTCGATTAAAAATCTAAAATGTAATTATCTAAAAAACAAAGTAATATGAAGACAAAATCCATCTTAATCCTTTGGCTTATCTTTATGGCAATTTCGGCACAAACACAAACAAAAGTAGTAGAGTTGCCAAACGTCACATTTGCTAACAGCCGCACATTAGAAATTTCCAAAGTAACTCTGTCGGACACCGAAACCGTATTGGATGTAGGTGCTTTCTTCACGCCCGGATGGTGGATTCGGGTGGTGTCGGACACGTATCTACTTGCCGACGGCAAAAAATATATGATTCGAAGCAGCAACGGGATTGAACTGGATTCACTCTTTTGGATGCCTAAATCGGGCGAAGCATCATTTAAACTCATTTTTGAACCATTACCAAAGAACACGCAATCTTTTGATTTTATTCCTGACTTGTCCCCTTTGAAATTAGTGCGGTCATAAGTTGCTGTAAATCAATGCTTATTTGTTTTATTTTGCTAATTTTACCGCACTAATGATGTTTTTAGCATGAAAATTAGAATTGTAAAAAC
>JAAYIT010000240.1 GCA_012523295.1 Porphyromonadaceae bacterium
CAACCGACACGATTAAAATTCTCATAAAAAACACAAAGTAATGATTGTTTTTATCGTCAAAGATTCCACCTGTCCTTGATGTTAAAAAAATAAAATATAATCAGATGAAAGAAATTATTCCAGCGGTAGATAGAAATTTGTTGAAAAGTGAGCTTACGGAAAAAAGTTTTATTCGTCCGACTAATAAAGCACATAATGAGATTTATGTGATTGACGCGCACAGCTCACCCAACACGATGCGTGAAATAGGCCGTTTGCGTGAATTATCTTTCCGATCTTGGGGCGGTGGAACGGGTGAAGAAATTGACACCGATGAGTTTGATTTTTTGAAAAAACCATTTAAGCAACTTATCGTTTGGGACCCGGAAGAAGAAGAAATCGTAGGTGGATATCGCTACCTCTCGGGCAGGGATGTGGAATTCTTTGATAATGGACAACCAAATTTCGTCATGTCCAACCTCTTTGAATTTAGTGATAATTTTATCAAAAATTATTTGCCCGATTCCATCGAACTTGGCAGAGCATTCGTTCAGCCCGACTACCAAACAACCAAAAGAGGCATGAAAAGTCTTTTTGCTTTGGATAATCTTTGGGATGGACTCGGCGCGTTGGTGCATATCGAATCAAAGACCAAATACCTGATTGGCAAGGTGAATATCTACAACACATACCCGCAGTTAGCCCGCGAACTGCTATATGAATACATGAATCTTCACTGCCCCGATCCCGACAAGCTAATCTATCCGAAAGTGCCAATAACGATCAGCGAGGAGAGTAAAAAAATTGCAGGAGTCATTTTGACTGAAAAAAACGCTGCGGCAAATTACAAAGCATTGCAAAAAACCATCCGCCATATCGGTACTACGGTACCACCAATGTTCAACGCGTACATTGGGCTTACTGATACGCTTCGTATGTTCGGGACAATGATTGACAAGGATTTCGGAGGAACTTACGAGTCGGCTATCATGCTCACTATTAACGACCTTATCGAATCCAAACGGCAAAGATATATTGACCGGTATATCTTCTATCTGAAGCAAAAACTCAACGAAAGAAGAGCAGCGAGGAGAGCGGCTAAAATAGCAAAAGAAAAGGGGAAAAGTTAACTTTTTAGCTGTCAGTTACGTTACTTTTTAATGTCTAAAAAATGAATTTCTTTGTTAGAAATTCATTTTTTTATTTATAATGACATTACTTATCAATAATATGTAGTAATTTTGAAACCTTTAACAATAAAATTCATTGTTGTTCGAAAAAAGATTTCACTGTTTAATGTAACTTGTTGTTAATTAGACTAATAATTAGGTTCAGCTCCGTCAGCTGACGGACTTGTGTTTAACAGGGATTATAGTACTACACAATTAAAGCGACGATATCGCTCATATTAGCAACTGGTGAAACATTCCGTAGCATCGGAAATGGCTAAATCTTATTTATTATCGGACATGAGTGAATAAAATTTTTAAAACCGCATACATGAAACTACGAATATTCTACATACTGACGCTGTTGATCCTACTTTCTGCGTGTACAAGTTCAAAACAAAAGAGCACAACTTTCAATCTCAACCTTGGCGTAATGTCATCAATGGATTATCTTCCTTTAGCTGTTGCTCAAAAAAGCGGTTATTTTGAAGAAGAAGGGCTAAAGGTTACAATGCACAAATTCTTCTCCGCCAATGATCGTGATGCTGCAATTCAAAGTGGAAATCTGGATGGAAGTATTCTGGATTATACCGGAGCAGCTATACAGAAAGCAGGTGGTGTGGATCTTTATTTCACTTCTCAATGCGATGGAACATTTGAAATGATTGCCGGGAAACATGTCAATCTTAGTTCAAATCAAAATATGAAAGGAAAAAATTTTGCTGTTTCGCGTAATACGGTAATTGATTTTTGCACCGATATGATGTTGAAAAATGAGAGCATTAAAGAATCCGAAATTATAAAGTCTGAAATCAACAAAATTCCTCTCAGGTTAGAAATGCTCCGAAATGCAAAAATAGATCTAACAGTACTCCCCGATCCATTTTCTACCATTGCTAAATCTGATGGAAATACCGTTGTTGCATCATTGGATGATTTAGATTTACACGTGACAGGTATTGTTTTTACCAAATCAGCTATTGCAAACAACAAGGAAGCGATCAAAGCTTTTTATCGCGCTTACAATAAAGCCATCGCCGATTTAGCATCAAAACCGGTTTCGGATTTTCATGACATACTTATCAGTGAAGCCGGTTTTCCTGAAGCGTTGGTATCCAATGTGAAGTTACCAAACTACCGTCTCGCAACGACTCCGAACGCGAACGACCTAAAAGCCGTAAGCGTTTGGTTGAAAGAAAAAGAACTGATTCCTGCAGATTTTGATATAAACTCAATTGTGAACGAAGAATTCAACCCAAAGCTGATAAATTAATATTTTTCTCGACTACTTACAATTCGTAAACTCGATAAATGTCCACTCTGTCTCTCCATAATGTTTCTGTCTCATTATCAAAAAATCTGATTTTGCAAGAAATCTCTTTCGAACTGAAGGAAGGGGAAATTTTAACAGTGGTGGGTCCATCCGGAAGTGGCAAATCTACACTTCTTAATGTCATAGGCGGAATCATTAAGAATTACACCGGTGATGTGAAATTCAGAAATGAACCGATTCATGATTTGGTGCGTGGTTATATCCCGCAAAATCTTGGATTACTACCCTGGAAGAAAGTAAAAGACAATATTTTTCTGGCTAACAAAATCAACAAAAACGTTGAAATTACCGATAACGAATCTTTTGAAATTATCAACGAACTGGGTATCAGCGAGTTTATGGAAAGATATCCTTCCGAACTGAGCGGTGGTCAGCAGCAACGAGTTGCATTAGCCCGATTATTTGTTTCGCATCCTCAAATTTTACTTATGGATGAACCTTTTTCGGCGCTTGATACTTTTACAGGTGAAACTTCAAGGGAGTTATTTCTTAAACTTTGGAAAAAGAGAAAAATAACTACCATCTTCACAACCCACAATCTTTTGGAAGCAGTAAAACTCGGAAAACAAATTCTGATCATGAGCAAGCTGCCCGGAAGAGTGTTGAAAATCATTGAAAACCCATTGTTCGAAAAAGGTGTGGAGAGGAACGATGAAAGTTACTTCCGAATGGCTCAAACGCTACAGAATTTAATGGTAGAAGAGAGGGCAAAAGGGAATATTTAGTTTTTAGTCTTGATGAAAAAAAAACCTCAATGTAAAACAGAAAACATACAAAAGTGAAACCAGATTTTAAGAAATATCGCATCCCAAAAACACTTCAATTGCTTTTCATTGGTGTGCTGACTTTCAATGTGCTGTGGTTGTTTTTTTCTTTGATTTTTCAAAACAAAGCTTTGCCAAACCCAATATATGTATATGAAATAATGCCGAAAACTATCGCAGCCGGTATGGGAGAACATATATGGGCGAGTTTGCGGAGGGTGCTGATCGGAACTTCGATTTCACTGTTTTTCGGGTTAATTGGTGGTATGCTTACAGCGCTCAGTAAAAAAGCCAACCGGATTTTCGAACCGCTGCTTTACCTCTCCTACCCGATTCCAAAATTAGCTCTTTTGCCAATCATTATGATTGTATTTGGGATAGGCGAAACGACCAAAATCGTCATGATAATACTCATCATCGTATTTCAACTAATGATTTCCATCCGTGATGCTGTGCGTAGAATCCCGAAAGAAAATTACTATGTACTATCTTCCCTGGGTGCCGGAAAACTCCAGTACACGCATCACGTTATCCTTCCGGGAATACTCCCTGATGTTTTTTCAGCACTTCGTATAACCGTCGGGATAGCGATTTCCGTGCTTTTCGTAACCGAAACTTTCGGAACGGACAAAGGGTTGGGATTCTTTATTGTTGATGCTTGGATGCGGTTAGATTATCTCACAATGTATGCCGGGATTGTAGCTATTTCAATTATCGGATTTTTACTTTTCCTGGTAATCGATGTGGCCGATGCGGTATTTTGTAGGTGGGATAAGATAAGAAGCAGGAATTCCCCATAAAAGCTATATTTTCCGGTGAGCTTCGACAAGTTGATGACGATGAATCGGAGAATCTTCAATCGAATTTAAGCAGAATTAATCGACCTAAAAATCCACCCGAACGAATCCTCCATAATTTTGAATTTCCGATCGCGCAGGCGTATAAAAGTCGATATTTGCTCCAATACCCGCTGTATATTTCAAAAAAGTTAACCCTAACCGGAAATAAGTCATGGCTCTTTCTCGCTCTTTTTTCTCAAAATTATGACCGTAAAATCCTTGAAAACGGGTAAATAATTTCAAGCTGTTACTCAAAACAGGTTTGTACTCCACCACAGCGGCAGTTTCCATATTTGCCCATGGCATAAAATTATAATAAGGAGTCAAAAGAAATAACCAGGTCGGATTTGCATACGAAAAATGAACTGCTACATTAGGAATAAATCCTTTCACAAAGTGGTATTGTGTTCCGGCAGAAAAGCCCACATTTTTATGAAATTGATAGATAATCGAGTTAACGGAAACTAACTCGGTACGCCCAAAATTCATTGGCGGCCTATCATGATAAAAATCATAATATGCTGCCGTAGATGTAATATTATTGTATCTGAATTTTCCGGCAATAGTTTTATTTAGACCCAACATCATTGCAACTCGTTCATTTCCAAATAAAGTCTCAAATGATATTGGCGGATCACGTCTTTCTTGGGCAAACAAACTCAAATTGAGAATAAATACGATAGCTAATAATAGTTTTTTCTTCATGTATGTTTTTTTAGGGTTATTCCCCAAACCGCAAAAACAAAGCCAACTAAATCATTGTGAGATAGTTGGCTTTTTTGTATCTTTGTATATTACCTCGTTTTTGTAGTTTGTAGCTCAAAACGGGGGTAACCAAG
>JAAYIT010000241.1 GCA_012523295.1 Porphyromonadaceae bacterium
TAGGTTTTTAACTAAACTTAACAATTAGGTGCGCGTAAAAATAGAAATCTCTCAAAAAACAAAAAAACAGAACTGACTTATTTCTCAATTCTGCTTTTTGAATGCTATTTCACGAATGTCCCTACTTACCGTACTACAAATTTAAATGTTTTTGTGTAGCCGGCTCTGTTTACCTGCAAAATATAGACTCCATTTAAGAAATCAGATACGTTGATCGTGTTTTTATTATAAACAGATTTAACTTGCTGACCCTGTACATTGTACAGATTTATCAGTTCATTTCCTTCAAGTCCGTTCACAGTGATATATCCTTTTGAATACTTGGCATTAATATTTTCCAGATTAAGCTCATTAGTTGAACTTAATATTTCATTTACAACAAAAGTTGTTTTGATAGTTTGATCCACAATGCTTGTGGCATTTATTGTAACTTGGCCTTTTGAAAGTTGTGTGTAGTACCAAATTCCATTTTCTTTTTCTACTTTTCCCGCCGGATTATCTACGGTTAATGTTACCTCGTTATCAGCGTTTGTAGGATTTGCCCAAAGAGAAACAGGAATTTTCGTTCCGACAGCAACCGTTTTCGGCATTTCGATAGTTAGGGTTTGCAGCGGAATTCTTTCGATTATATAAAAGCTATGGTATGTAACTTTACCGGGAATAGCTCCTAAGTCAGTATCCATCCAGATTTGTCCCCAGCCATGCACATCTTCCTTTTCGAGCCAGGGGAATATGTAAGTGTGAACACCCTTATTAATTGTAAACGGTGTGGAAGGAATCCTGTTCGGATAGGTGTCTTCTGAATTTAACGCAAAATGCACTTCGCGATCTACATCTGATTCTATCGTAAATACAATATCCCAATCTTTGAATGTATGTGGATAATGCATAAAAATATTTGCAGTGAAACAGTTAAAAGAAGTTGTTCTACCTTCAGCTATATTCACATCAGCGGTACCGGTTGTCTCATTTTTCGTAATGGAGTAAAAATTTGTCCCATCACCATTGAAAACCCAATAGTTTGGGAATCCGTTATTCTCCCACAAGCTGAAATCTCCGTTTATTTTAATACTGCCGTTCCATTCTCCTCCATCATCAATCCTTACTAACTGAACATCGTCAATAGTAACTGTGACTCCGGCTGCCAGTCCGGTGAAATCAAACGCGAGCTCCATTCTGTCTGTTTGTTTCATTCCTGCTGCACCTACTACACTTGAAGTAAGTGAATACTCTTTCACATCACTTCCTGACACCGTAACATTTTGGTCAGAGAACAACTCATACCTGTCTGCAGCCCAATACATTAGCAATGAAGCTTTCACAGCAGCATCACCGCCTTCGGCTTTTGCCTTGAAGGTCAGTTTATACTGTTCTCCGAAATTGGCAGTTAAAAACTGATCTGAAGCAATTATGGCTTTATCATTAACTTCAGCGCCGTTTGCGCTAAGCGAATATTCGCCATTAATCGGATTTACGTTACTCACTTGAACACCTACACTTCCTTCTGAAGGGACCCACAAGGCTGTCCCGGCTTCAAAATTTGAATTTGGAATCATGTTCCGTTTTTGACTAAAAACTGAAAAACTGACTAAAATAGCCAAGAAAACTGTAATTTTTCTCATGATAAAAGTATTTTTTAATTGTGTTAAATCACTAGTGTCCCATTAAAATTTGGGACGAATTAAAAATTAAATAAATTTGGCTCATTAAGCCTAAAACGTTCTTTGATATTTTGAAATTTAGTTCTATCGAATAGTTCTCTAAGATGAGTTTTATCA
>JAAYIT010000242.1 GCA_012523295.1 Porphyromonadaceae bacterium
GATTTCTTCGTAGTATTCGTAATCAAAATGTTCCAGTATATCTGAGGGAACTAATAATTGGGTTAAGTCTGTTGTCATGATGCAAAGATAATTGAAAATACCTAGCGCATCAAAATAAGAATTAGCCAAGAAAAGCACCATAATTTTTGATTTGGTTTAGTAAAAACGAAAAAGATTCTTATTGATTTTGTGAATAATGATTCATTTTGGCAGATGGTAGATTCTGTCAACGGTTAAAACATCCAAACTTTCAAACCCCAATCATTTTATTTTCATTCCCATTTTGTATCTTTGCAAGAATTATTCTGAATTTTACCCGATCGGATGAAAAGATACCTTCTGTTATTTCTGCTATTTGCAATCATGGTTTCGTTGAGTGCGCAAGTTGCCAAACCCAAGCGTTTCATCAAGTCTTGGCATATCGATGAGCAGTTTGCTCTGCCTGACACGGTGCCGATGGATACCATGCGTTTGAATTTTCAAGATCAAAACATCATAGAAAGAGTTAGTATTTCCAATTCATACAATGCCAATTATGGCTCCCCAATCCAGTCAATGCTTTATATGAAACGACCACAGGGAACTGATTTTATTTTTGAAGATGCCTATAAACCTTACTTGATGGATGTCCCGGCGGCATTATTTTACGATGCTACATTCCCTTATACAAATTTGACTTATTTAGTAGGAGGACCGCTCGCAAACCGAGAAGAGCAGGTGAAATTTTTATTCACGGCAAGCCCTTCCAAAAAAGCCAATTTTGGAACTACTTTGGATTATTTGAATTCGAGAGGAAGATATCAGAATCAGGCTGCTCAGCGATTTTCGGGTAGTTTGTTCGGCAGATTCAATGGTAAGCATTATTCCGGTTATGGACTTATTGCAATCAATAACCACGCGAACTATGAAAATGGCGGATTGAGCAACTTAGATCTCCTGACGAACCCGGATGTAGAAGTGAAACACCGAGACATGCCTACTTTTATGACCGGTTATTCTACATTTAGGAAAAATACGTTTTACTATAACCACGGATACAGTATTGGAATCAACCGGGAAATAAAAATCGACGAAGATTCTACAGCCTTCGAGTACATTCCTGTAACTCGTTTTGGGCACATGGCGAAGTACGAAGTGATGAGAAAACGGTATTTTGAACCCCAGTCGGTACGTGGATTTTATGAAAATACCTTTGATTCGATTAATAACGCGAACGATACAGCTGCCGTAAGGACATTGACTAATTTATTTTCGATAAACCTGGCTGAGGAATTCAACCGATGGATGAGATTTGGAGTGACAGGATATGTCGAAAATGAGATTCAGCAGTTCATATCTTTCAAAGACAGCACTTTGCTTCATGATATGAAATCGAATACAAGGGTAGGAGGTATGCTCTCAAAAAACTTAGGAACAAAGTTTACTTATTCCCTTTTAGGCGATATATACTTGATTGGATACAAGTTGGGCGAATTTCGGCTCGAAGGGAAAGCGGATGGAAATTTCAAACTATGGAATGAGGATATTTCGCTCTCTGCCAATGCTTTTATCCGAAATGAGGAGCCTTCCTATTTTATCCAAAACTACTATTCCAACCATTTTATCTGGGAAAATAATTTTACTAAAATGTATAAAACGCACGTCGGAGGGATTTTTTCATTGCCTAAGCGAAAAACAAAAATTCATGTGGCGGTTGAGAATCTGACTAATTTGATTTATTTTAACGAGCGTGCTATTCCTGTTCAAGATGGTGGAAATGTGCAGGTCTTTTCGGTAGATCTGAAGCAGGATGTTAGTTTTGCCACTTTTACGCTTGAGAATAATGCTGTGTATCAGGTCAGTTCGAATCAGGCGGTTTTACCATTGCCGATGTTGACTTTGTATCACAATTTTTATTACCACGGAAAATGGTTTTTGGATTTATATCCGCAAATCGGAGTGAGCGTGAGGTATCATACGAAGTATTTTGCACCGTCATATATGCCTGCTACAGGACAATTCTTTAACCAACAAGCGGTTGAAATCGGTGATTATCCGATTCTGAACGCGTATGCTAATTTTCATTTGAAAACAGCTCGGTTTTTCTTTGAATACAACAATCTTGGAGGGTTTTTCCTGAAAGGGTGGGGTTTTCATATGCCGAACTATCCGATAAATCCGCCCATGTTTAAGGTGGGATTATCGTGGAATTTTAATAATTGAGAAAAGTTGGGTGCTGGATGTTGGATGTTGGGTGCTGGATGTTGGATGTTGGGTGCTGGATGCTCGATGAAAGTAGCGTGTTGAAGGAAAAATTGTATGATATTAAAGGTTTTTACTATTTTGTACTAATCTAAATCGATAAATTGTAAATCTTAAATTGTCAATTGATTTTATGCCACTAAAGATATCAAAAAAATTACCTGCTGTTGAAGCGTTGAAAAACGAGAATATTTTCGTGATGGATTCAGAACGTGCCGAAAGCCAGGAGATCCGTCCGCTTAAAATTCTTATTATCAACCTTATGCCTTTGAAAGTTTCAACCGAAACTGACTTGATCCGCTTATTGTCGAATACACCGTTACAGATGGAAGTTGATTTTTTGCGGATGACCAGTCATACGCCAAAAAACACTTCAATAGAGCATATGATGCAGTTTTACAAGTCATTCGATGAGGTGAAAAAGTCAAAATACGATGGTATGATTGTAACCGGAGCGCCTATTGAGCATCTTCCATTTGAAGAGGTAAAATATTGGAAAGAGTTGCAGGGTATTTTTGATTGGGGACGTACGAATGTCACTTCAACATTTTTCATCTGCTGGGCGGCACAAGCCGGATTATATCACTATTACGGGATACCTAAATATCCGTTGGATGAGAAGATTTTTGGAGTTTTTGAGCATACGGTTTATGATAGATTGAATCCGCTTTTTCGTGGATTTGACGATGTGTTTTACGTACCGCAAAGCCGTCATACCGAAATCAGGAAGGAAGATATTCTCAAAGTTCCAGAATTGAATTTACTGTCCGAATCGCCGATTTCCGGAGTCTATTTGGTTATGGCTCGTGGCGGAAGAGAAATTTTCATTACCGGACATTCTGAATATTCACCATACACACTTGATTCGGAGTATAAAAGGGATCTGAAAAAAGGGTTACCTATTAAATTGCCTCAAAATTATTACTTGAATGATGATCCCAAAAATCAACCTGTCGTACGTTGGAGAAGTCATGCTAACTTGTTGTTCTCTAACTGGTTGAACTATTTTGTGTATCAAGAAACACCGTATGACTTATCGAAGATTGGGTAGGGTGGCTGCAGCTTTCCGAAAGTTGAGTTGATTTTTTTTTAGACGTTAATTATGCTGTTTTTACATACGCAGTGAGCAGAAAAATACCACCAAAAACGGAACAGACAAATCCATAACAAAACCGTGATAGATTGAAACTATTGAGAATTCTTTGCCGGAATTTTTTATGATAATGGGAAAAGTAGTGTCCATGGTGGTAGCGCCACCTGCTGAAATGGGAGCTAATTTTCCGAAATATTTCACCATCCAAGGTGCGAGCAGAAGTGTGATTACTTCGCGGATAATGTTGGCAAGCAGCGCGATAGTTCCTAATTCTGCACCTTTGTATTCGGTTATCAACACGCTCGAAAGTGAATAATATCCAAATCCGGAACCAACCGCCAGCATTTCGGTCAAACTTCTTTCTTTGACCAAAACACCTACTGCAATTACGCCTAAATAAGTTCCGGCAACAGTCATCACGGGCAATAAAAGCAATCTCGGAGAAAGATTCTTGAATTTTGAAATGGTGCTTTTGTCGTGCCCTATGCTGAGCCCAACAGCAAACATCAGCATACAAAGCACATAAAATGTAAATGAAGAATCAATCCACACGGGTGGGAAAAATCGAAAAATTCCGAGTAATAGCCCGGTTGCAAAAAAGGAAAGTATAATCAGGCTGCTTTTCATTGAAAATCTACCCATTAATCATAGGCAGGAAAGTTAGTTTAGGGTTATTTGGCTTTGTTTTCTCAGATATAAACTTTGATTCTTGTCTTGAAAATAGCTTTGTAATTTGTTGTTACATTTTGGTAAATAGGATGAATCTAAATTTTTTGGACTATTAAGTGTAATCTTCGATTATCCAATCCCCTCATATTCAATTCCCAATTCACTCAGTTCCCTCTTATCGTAAATATTTCGTCCGTCTAAAACCAACGGATTTTTCATTGATTTTACAATCACTTTCCAGCTTGGCATGCGAAATTCTTTCCATTCAGTGACAAGCAAAATGGCGTCGGTATCCAACGCGGTATCATACACATCATTAGCGAAATAAATTTTCGAATAGTCAACTTTTTCAGTTTCGGGTAGGTCTTTTTGCTGCTCGATATAAAAAGCAATTTGATTTTTCGCTGCTTCAATCGAAGCCGGATCAAAACAGCGAACCTTAGCACCGGCTTTAAGCAGTTTTTTTATGATTACAAATGCCGGAGCTTCACGCACATCGTCCGTATTTGGTTTGAAAGCAAGACCCCAGATTGCTACAGTTTTTCCCGTCATGTTTTTTCCCCATCGCTTTTCGAGTTTGTTGAAAAGAATCCCTTTTTGCAAGTTGTTGACATCTTCAACCGCCTGTAGTACACGAAGTTTATACCCATTTTCTTTAGCAGTCTGGATTAAGGCTTGTACATCTTTCGGGAAGCAAGAACCGCCATATCCGGTGCCGGCGTATAGAAACTTGCTCCCAATCCGCGCATCCGTACCTATCCCTTTTCGTACCATATTCACGTCAGCTCCTACAAGTTCACATAGGTTCGCAATGTCATTCATAAAGCTGATTCGCGTGGCAAGCATCGAGTTTGCGGCATATTTTGTCATCTCTGCTGAAGGGATATCCATGAAAATAACCCGAAAATTGTTTAATAAAAACGGGCGATACAACTTTGTAAGCAGCTCTTTTGCTTTCTCGCTGTCGGTGCCAACTACTACTCGGTCGGGACTCATAAAGTCGTTGATAGCATCACCTTCTTTCAAAAATTCAGGATTTGAAGCTACATCGAACGGGATAGATACGCCTCTGTTGTTTAGCTCATCCTGGATTATGTTTTTCACTTTATATGCCGTACCTACAGGAACCGTACTTTTAGTAACTACAAGTTTGTAGCTGTTCATTTTTCGGCCGATTTCTTTCGCTACTTCTAAGACATACTTCAAGTCGGCACTTCCATCTTCATTTGGCGGAGTTCCCACCGCGGTGAAAATTACATCTGCTTCATTCAAAACTTCTTCTAACCGTGTAGTAAAATGGAGTCGATCGGCTTTTTGATTTCTCAAAACCATGTCTTCCAGACCCGGCTCATAAATGGGAATAATCCCTTTTTTGAGGTTCTCTATTTTTGTCGAATTCACATCAACACATGTCACGTTCACGCCCATTTCGGCAAAACATGTTCCGGAAACCAATCCCACGTATCCTGTCCCAATGATTACGATTTTCATCTGTTTATAAGTTGTAATTAGTTGATATTCAGCATTTAACTTGTTTGGAAAAGTTTTTTTTGTAAAACCCAAAGTAACAATGACTCAAACTTCAAAATTCTAAAAAAATAAGCCTTTGAGTAACCGGCATTTTAATTTAATTTTTCTTTTATATGCTGCAAGGGCTTAGGTTGTCTGCTTATTAAGTCATTTATATTTCGGTGCAAATATCGGTATTTTTTGTAATAATATAAAGAAACCGTTTTCTTTTTTGGGAAAACGGTTCTCAAAGTCGTACGGGTAGATTAGATTTTGCGTGACTTGATATACTTCAGGATAATTTCTGTGGCATTGTCAAAACCTATTTTTCCGGTATCAATACAAAGATCAAAATTGTGGACATCCGTCCAGTTTTTATTTGTAAATTTTTTAATGTAAAGTGCTCTTTCTCTGTCGCTGGCAGTAATTTGAGTTTTAGCTTTCAGCTCCGATATATTTCGGACATCCATCAGTCTCTTTGCTCTGGCATCAATGCTTCCGTGCAGGTAGATACTTACCAAATTCGGATAATCTTTGAGTACGTGAAATCCGCATCTGCCAATTATTACAGCCGAATGATCTTTTGCGATTTGCTGAATTACTTCTGATTCGGCTTCATAAATTTTTGCAGTGGTGGGCTTGAAACTTCCGACTGCCTCACTATAAAACTCATGGATACCGGTTTTTTCCCAGAAATTTTGCCAGAATGAAGTTATTCTCTCTTCATGCGGAGCTACGTCATCTAAAAAAACGGATAGTTTTTCAGCTGTACGCGTAATGATATCGTGATCAGCGTAGTACATGTCTAATTCTTCAGCCAGTTTATGACCGATGTATGCACCGCCACCACCTAATTCACGACTGATTGTTACAACTAAAGGTGAATTTTGTGACATTTTTACCTCCTTTTTATATGGGTTGATAATTTTTGAAATGCAGGATTACAATTTGATACGAGGGCAGTTGAGGACACTCAACGTATAGCACGGATAACTCAAAAAAGGAAAGTGAGATTTTCAATTCCGGTTAATGAAACAGACTAAAATCCACTTCTTAATCACACAATAAAGATATGGTATTTTTCTTAAATCTGCAACTATCAATGCAGAATATTTCTTATCTGACAAACAAAAAAACTGAAAAAAGCAGAACAAAAAAAACCGTTACGAAGACAGAACGGTTTTATTCAATTATCATATTTTAAAAACGTTTTCATTCGCTTTTGGGTCAGGACCGTATTGATTTTCCCCTTTGTCACCCTCAGTTATCGCCATGATTATAAACCAGATAAGTCCGATTAGCGGAATGAAAATGACAAGAAAAAACCATCCGCTTTTATTTATGTCATGAAGCCTTCTGACTGATACTGAGACTAACGGAATTAAGAGAGAAATGAAAGAAATAAGGTATATGAGCCCGAAATCAGTGTTAGTCTCCATTATGTCAATTGTAGTTCCTAAGATATTGTCTAAAATTAGAGCAGTTAATAACACGATTAGATAAAAAAGAAAAAACATCCAAAACTCTTTTCTACGAGACCTTCCGGAGAATACAGCGTATTTTTTTATCGCTAATGTCATCCAAAGCATAATTGATTCAATTTTAAGTTTTCGATATTCAATAGGCTTTCTCGGTTATCGCCCACTTTCAGGGTGAATTACAACTTTCGCCTTACGCAAAATTAGCTAAAAAAAACGAATAAATTACACGATTGATCTGTTTTTTTTGTGAAAAAATAAGCAATCATTTCTCATCATTCAGAATGGAAGAGGACAGATATGAGGAGCTCAGACACCATAGATAGTAATCGAATTTCCGTCAGGTTACGCGCGAATCCACGGTATATCACGGTTTTAATGCACATGTTGAATTCTTCAATCGGCCAATCCCGCTACTCCAAACGGAGAAGGGAAATACCGACTGCAAATTCTTATCTGAATCTGTTAAAATCGGAGTAACCTCTCCATAGAAAAGGGATGATTCGATGGCTCGCGGAGCCTGTCGTCCGAAATCGCAATCACACATTAACATCCTAAAGACCGATTGCAGTTTAAAAATAAAAGAAACCGTTCACAGATTAAATGAATCATGTAAACGGTTTCTTGAAAATATATTGAGTTTATGAGTGATGAGTGACCCTTACACAGCTTTGAAGCTCATATCCAAGCTTTTTACGGAATGGGTAAGCGCCCCGACTGAGATATAATCTACACCGCACTCGGCGTAATCACGAAGCGTTTCGAGGGTAATTCCACCGGAAGATTCGGTCTCGTACCTGCCTCCGATTATTTTTACGGCTTTTTTTGTGTTATCTACCGAAAAATTATCAAGCATTATCCGATCCACTCCGCCTACTTCAAGGACTTCGTTCAGTTCATCGAAACTTCGAACTTCAATCTCAATTTTCAGATCTTTCCCTTTTTCTTTCAGGTAATCTTTTGCCCGTGTGATGGCTTGTCGGATTCCACCTGCAAAATCAATGTGGTTATCTTTCAGCAAAATCATATCGTAAAGACCGATCCGGTGATTCGCTCCTCCACCAACTTTTACGGCGTGTTTTTCAAGCATTCGAAGTCCGGGCGTAGTTTTACGCGTGTCAAGGACTTTAGTTTTAGTCCCGGCCAGACGTTTTTGGTACTCGTGTGTGCGAGTAGCAATGCCGCTCATTCGCTGCATGATATTGAGCATGAGCCGCTCGGTTTGGAGGAGAGATTGGATTTTTCCCTCTACTACGAAAGCGATATCTCCGTACTTCACTTCCGCCCCATCCTGAAGGTAAACGGTCATTTTCAAATCCGGGTCGAAAGCATTGAAAATTTCACGCGCGACTTCTACTCCTGCGAGTATTCCGTCTTCTTTTATTATTAATTGAGACTTGCCGACAGCATCGGCCGGAATGCAAGACAGGGTGGTATGATCGCCATCGCCTATGTCTTCAGCAAACCAAAGCGGGATTTTGCTTAGAAAAATTTTATTCATTATTTGATTCTATTCGTAGTTGCTGTATAAGTGATTTTCCGTCCATTTTTCGAGTTAAAATATAGACGCGATATACACCTGTTGAGGTCTTTAGCGAACCAATAGCAAAACTCGATAAGTCTTTAGCTCCGCTGTGTAGTATTTTGAAATCGATTACCGTGTTTTTTCTAAAAAAGTCTGTAATAATTTCAATTGCCTGTTGTTTGCTGTATATGTCGTTTTTATTGTCAATTACTAATTCTACGTTATTCCCAAGGTGAGGAGCCAATTTGGCCGTGTTTCCCTGGCTGATAGAAGAAATAATGTCAGGATGAATGCCCGAACCTTGAGCGGCTGCTGAAAATGAAAATATTGTCAGCAGAGAAAAAAATAGTATGTGTTTAAGTGTTTTCATTATCTTTTTATGAGTTCTTATGGTGTTATTACACTTTTTTTTGCAATATTTGCAATTAATATTCAAACTTCGTAAATAGAGGCAAAAATGCATTAATTTACGACTAAAAGATTAAAACCGCTGTTTGTGAGTGAAGAATAAATATTCAGAATTTATTTCATTTGTTGGCAGCGGGTTAATTCATTTCTATTCATACAAATTTCAGACCAAAAAAAATAGTTTTTGATAAAAAATTGAAAATAAAATTAATTCTTATCGGAAAAACCTCAGATTCAAGGCTTTTGGGCTTGATTGATGAATATGTTTCAAGATTGAAATATTATATTTCATTTGAACAAATTGTCATACCTGAGTTGAAAAATGCAAAAAGCATGCCTGTTGATTTGCAAAAAGAGAAAGAAGCGGATTTAATTTTGTCGAAAATCGCAGCTTCAGATGATTTGGTGCTGCTGGATGAACATGGTAAAATGCTAACATCGGTGGGTTTTTCTGAATATCTTTCTAAAAAAATGAACACCTCTTCACGTGATTTGGTCTTTGTTGTAGGTGGTCCATACGGATTTGCGCCGAAGATATATGAAAAGGCAAAGTTTTTGCTGTCATTCTCTACTATGACTTTTTCTCACCAAATGATTCGATTGTTTTTTGTAGAGCAACTGTACCGTGCAATGACAATATTGAAAGGAGAACCATACCACCATGCTTAAAAAGAGCCGTTTAGCACGATTATATAATTCGAGTCGCTTGCTTTTAGTCATTATGCTGCTGCTCGCTACCGGTGGTTTTATATGTCAGTGGATATATAATTCATCGCCACAACGTGCCGTGAAGGTGGATGAGGTTCGCAAAGTTGTAGCCATGATGGAGCGAAATGCCGACAATAAAATCATCGAAATAGAACGTGCTATTATTAATGACCGAGTTGATTCTTTGATGTGGATTCCTTTTGAGAAATTGCCGAATACCTATCTGGTTTACCATCAGGACAAATTGATTTTCTGGTCGAATAATCAGACTGAGCCGCGTAACCTGAAAAATACCGATTGGAAATACCAAGAACTTTCGAATGTGCTGGCTCTCACGAAATCAAAGAAAGTGGGTGATTACAATATTGTCGTTTTTATACCGCTAAAATACAATTTTCCGTATGAAAATAAAGAGCTGCAAAATACATTTATCTCGCCGCTTAATCTTTCCAAAGAACTGACATTTATACTGAATGCCCCGGCTGACAACTACGCGGTTTTTAGCTCAAAAAATGATTATTTGTTCACTTTGCAATTGCCCGAACAGGCACTATACAATGAAAAATGGTCGTTGGCGGCGATAATTTTCTTTTTCCTCTCATATTCAATCTATTTTTACTTGTTTGCTAGTTTTCCGCACTTGATTGAAAAGGAAAAAATTTCGATAAAAGAATATTTCATTGTCAGTGCTTTTGTAACTTCTTTCATTTTCTCTTCGCTGATTTTCAATTTCCCATTCACATTTTTCCAAAATCGGATTTTCACTCCCTACCATTACGCGTCAAGTACGATTTTATCTACGCTTACGCATTTGAGTTTTCTGACTGCGTATCTTTATACGCTGATTTATCTTTTTTGTGAAAATGTTCAAGTCGAATTTCGTTTCGAGAAAAATCAATTTATAAAAAGGCTTTTGCTTTTGATGATTCCCGGAGTTTACTTTATCTTGATTTTCAATTTCTTGGTAGGAGTTGTGTTTAATTCTTCTACAGAGATTAACATATTGAAATTTAGGGATATAACGTTCGTTTCGCTTTGGAATCATTTGTTGTTTCTTGTTTGGGGAGTAAGTTATATGTTGCTGAGAATCAGGATCTACAGATTGGTGAAGCCGGGAATTTCGCTCATCAATGTGTTGAAAATAGATTTAGTGATGACCTTGATCATTTGTCTGTTTTGCTACTTTTATTTTGGAAAATACGGTCTTATCGCTGCCATTTCTTATTTCCTGCTGAATGCTGTCCTTTATCTACAACAGACTCGAGTAATGGCAGTAAGGACAAAATGGTATTTTGCGTTATGGCTGTTTAGTTATACGTTGTTTGTTACTTCCGCGTCCATTGCTATGAACAAGGATAAAAAGTTTGACAAGTATAAGATTTTGGCGGAAAACCACTATGCGAGTGAAGATACCGAGGAGGATCGAATCGCAATTTCGTTGCTTAGCGACTTGAATCACCAGATTTTACAAGATAAAAGAATATTGTATTTAGTACAATTTCCCGATTCGATAATCAAAGCGAACGAATATATAAATAACACGTATTTAAGAGGATTTTGGAATAAATACGAGATGCGACTTTTTGGGACGATACCTGATGCGGAATGGGATTTGGCTTACACAAATGAGATTGCTAATTGGGGAAAAAGGATAAAAACTACGAATTTTTATGCCATGACCAATCCAAATTCCGATTTGTCATTTTTGGGGGCATTTAAAAATGCTGTCCAAAACGGCAAAGAAGTCAATTTTTACATGGAGTTCTATCCGAGAAGATCCTACAAAAGTTATAGTTTCCCCAATTTGCTGATTGAAAACCCGCAAGGAATCCAGACGCAATTATCGCTTTCGAGTGCTCGATATGCTTATAGGGAGTTGACGTATGTGACCGGAAAATTTCATTACAGAACTGACGCAAGATGGATAGAGAAGAACAAAAGCAGGTATTTTACCCAGGATTATGGCGGATATACACACTATGTTTTTGTTCCGGATGCGTACAATTACTATATTTTGTCTGAAGAAAAACAGGGCGGTTTTCTCTCCTATCTGCTCTATTTTTTCTACACATTTATACTTTATCTTTGTCTCACATTTCTGTTTATATGGCTTTATCAGATGTTCAACGGAAAGACGAAAATAACCTATAAATTTTCTTCTCGTTATTTGGTCGCCTTTATCATTTTACTTGTGCTGAGTTTCTTGTCGATATTCTATGTGTCATTAAACTTCATGCAAAGAAAATATGTCGATGAGCAGAAACAGACATTAGAACTTACAAAGAACTATGTCCAAATGGCGTTACAGGAAAAATATTATTGGCAGGAGCATTTGGATTCAACCATGACTTCTTCGTTGAATTTTGATTTGCAGGATTTGTCCTATATCTACCAGACCGATATTCATGTGTACGACAATGATGGAATGCTTGTTGGCAGTTCGCAGCCAATACTGTTTTCAAGAGAATTGGTAGGGCGAAGAATCTCTCCGATTGTCTATTTCTCTAAAAATGAAAATAACAATCAGTATGAAAGAATCGGAAACCTTGAATATCTGGCAGCCTACACCGATTTCTACAACGGTGATTTTCTCCAAATCGGCTATATCGCGGTACCTCAGTTTTTGAGCGAAGATTTAATCCAGTCTGACTTGGAGTCATTTCTCACTGTGATTGTTCATATCTATTTGATAATCACTGTTTTGTTTATACTTTTAAGTCTTATAATTACACGCCAGCTGTCTTCTCCATTGACATTGCTGCAGCAAAGTTTGAAAGAAATCAAAATCGGTCAGGAAAATAAAAAGATCAATTACAGGCCGAATGATGAGATCGGGCAGCTCGTGGATCAGTACAATATGACGGTGGAAGAATTGGAGAAAAGTGCTCAACTTCTTGCTAAATCTGAGCGTGAATCTGCCTGGAAAACAATGGCAAGACAAGTGGCGCATGAAATCAATAATCCGCTGACACCAATGAAATTGACTATTCAACACATGCAATATATAAAGTCTGTAGATGAAAAAAGATTTGAAGAGTATTTTGAGATATCATCCGAAACGCTGATAGAACAAATTGAGAATCTTTCAAAAATCGCCAGTTCATTCTCCAGTTTTGCAAAACTTCCTGAAGCTAATTTCGTGAAAGTTGATGTGGCTCGAAAATTGAAATCTGTCTATGTCCTTTTCTCAAACAATGCCGAAAATATTGAATTGAGTTATTCGGGTGCCGATAAAGATCTGTATGCTTTTGCAGATAGAGAACAATTGATTCTGGTATTTAATAATTTGATAAAAAACGCGTTCCAGGCAATCCCAACAAACAAAAATGGATACATAGATATCAATGTCAAAAGCGATAATGATAAAATTTATGTGTTTATCAAAGACAATGGGACGGGGATGAATGAAGAGACAAAAGAAAAATTGTTCTCGCCTAATTTCACTACAAAATCGACCGGAATGGGCTTAGGCTTAGCAATCAGTAAAAATATAATACAGATGCTGGGTGGTGATATCACGTTCGAATCGGAGTGGAATGTAGGTACAGTATTCAAAATTGAAATACCGAAATTGAAAGAAAGCTCTTAATCAGGCTCTAATTGGCTTGTCCCGGCCATTCACGTTGGCGAGGATTAGAAAATGAATTAACCTCCTAACCATTCAACTTCATCTTCATCATTGACCAATTGTTTTTCGCTTTAGTGTACACGACAGATAATCCGTGTTTTGCACCTTCATTTTCCTGACTTCGACACGCATCACCCTTTAAAAATATAAACATTTAAATATCAGCATATTGGTGTTTTTATTTTGTTTATTTGGGTGACGCAGATAAAAATTTAGTTACATTTGCGTATGTTTATA
>JAAYIT010000243.1 GCA_012523295.1 Porphyromonadaceae bacterium
ATTCAATATTATACAAACTTATGAAAAAAATTGATGTGCTTTTGGGACTTCAATGGGGTGATGAAGGTAAAGGAAAAATTGTCGATGTGTTAACCCCTGATTATGATGTAGTTGCAAGATTTCAAGGAGGTCCAAACGCCGGGCACACATTAGAGTTCGAAGGAAGAAAGTATGTGCTTCGCTCCATCCCGTCCGGGATTTTTCAGGGCGATAAAGTGAATGTTATCGGCAACGGGGTGGTACTCGATCCGGCTACATTCAAAGATGAGGTAGATGCGCTCGAAAAAGCCGGACACCCGCTGACAGACCGTCTGAAAATTTCGAAAAAAGCTCACCTGATTTTACCAACTCACTGTCTGCTTGACAAAGCGATGGAGATGGCGAAAGGTGCAGGGAAAATCGGTACTACCGGAAAAGGAATCGGACCGGCATACACCGACAAAATCAGCCGTAACGGACTGAGAGTCGGCGACATACTACATAATTTTGAGGAAAAATATAAAATTACCGTAGAGAAGCATTTGGCAGTTTTGAGAGCATACGATATTCCCTATGAACTCCCACAGCTGGAAAAAGCGTTTTTCGATGGAATCGAATGCCTAAAAAGATTTGAACTCATTGACAGCGAGCACTACATTAACAACAAACTAAAAAATGACCAACGTATTTTAGCTGAAGGCGCACAAGGAACAATGCTCGATGTGGACTTTGGGTCCTATCCATTCGTTACCTCTTCAAACACTGTTTGCGCAGGTGCTTGTACGGGTTTGGGCATTGCTCCAAGAACCATTGGTGAAGTTTACGGTATCTTCAAAGCTTATTGTACACGTGTTGGAAGTGGACCTTTCCCCACCGAACTGTTTGACGAAGATGGTGACAAACTCTGCAAAAGAGGATTTGAATTCGGTTCGGTTACGGGCAGACCTCGTCGCTGCGGATGGATTGATTTGGTGGCGCTTAAATATGCCATCATGGTAAACGGCGTAACGAAATTGATAATGATGAAAAGTGACGTTCTCGATGAGTTTGATACGATTAAAGCGTGTGTAGCATACAAAATAAACGGAGTAGAAACGGAAGAATTCCCATTTGACATCAGTGAGAATTTAGAACCTGTCTATGTTGAAATACCGGGCTGGAAAACTGATTTGACTAAAATTCAGAGCGAGAATGAATTCCCGGAAGAACTGAACGCTTATCTCAGCTTTTTAGAAGAGGAACTGGAATTACCAATTCACATTGTATCGGTGGGACCGGATCGGAAACAAACGATCTATAGAGAATAAAATATAATTTCTAATCCCACGAAGGAATTTTTATAGAATAAATATTGTTGAAGTATAAGAAAAATTTGACATCTCATTCTCATTCCCCATCCAAGTTCAAGGGTAAACTTATAGATATTCATACCCATTACAAAAGCCCATCGCCCGATGTAATTGTGGTTCAAAATTTGTCATTATCTGAAGCAGAAAAATTAAATGTTTCAGATAATGACATTTATTTTTCTGTAGGGATACATCCTTGGGATATTCCAAAACTTGAAAAAGGCTGGGAAAGCCGACTTGAAAAAATTTGTGAGCACAAAGCGGTTATTATGGTTGGCGAATGCGGCTTTGATAAAAATACAGATGTTAGTTTTGACGCTCAAAAAGCGGTATTCGACAACCATATTCGGGTTTCAGAATCGTTTAAAATGCCTTTGATAATTCATTGTGTCGGTTATTACAATGAGTTGGCAGTAATAAAAAAACAGTTTAATCCTGAACAAAAATGGATAATTCACGGTTTTAGAGGGAAACCACAGCTCGCTGATCAGCTAATAAGAAACGGATTTTATCTCTCTTTCGGCGAAAGATACAACCCTGAAAGTGTCAAAATTACAGCGTTAGACCGTATTTTTATCGAAACAGACGAAAGTAAAAAGCCCATAAAAGAAATTTATCAGGAAATTTCCGAATTGAAGGGTTGTGAAATAGAGTCATTGTTAGTTAGTTCATCTGAGATTTTCAATCTTTGAGTTTCAAGTAAAACTACACAAGCTTGACTGTCTTCCTTATTCGACAAAGACCGCTCAGCAAGAATATTTTAATTAAGGTGTTCCATATTATGTATTTAAAGGTATGCTGAGAAATTCTCATCACATTGACATTGAACCAGATAGTTCTGTTTTGATCTGAATAAGCGCATGGGTTTTTGAACAGAACTCTATTTAAAAGGATTGCATTGGGATTAAAACAGTAATGAAAAAAAGCAAATATTCGTTCGATGTACGTGTACCCTATTTTAAGAATACACAAGAAATAAATCAAACAATCATACAATTCAGCCAACAAGTCAATAGATTTAGAAGTTTTATCATGAAAAAAATAATTTCCATACTTATTTTATCAGTAGTAGTCTCTACAGCTGCTTTTTCACAAGGGATTTCGATACCTCAACAGCGAAAATTAATCCAGGCTCTCACCGCCATTTCCAACATGTATGTGGATACGATTAATGACACGAAAATAGTAGAAAACACTATCAGAAGTGTTTTAGAGGAGCTTGACCCGCACTCTACATACACTCCGAAAGAAGAAGTGCAGCGTATGCACGAACCATTAGAAGGCAGTTTTGACGGAATTGGCGTTCAGTTTCAAATCATAAAAGATACGATAAACGTAGTGCAAACCGTATCGGGAACCCCGGCAGAAAAAGTGGGCGTTTTGCCCGGAGATAAAATTGTTTTTATCAATGACAGCTTAGTTGCAGGTGTAAAAATTCAGAACTCCGATGTACTGAAAAAGCTCCGCGGAAAACGAGGGACTCCGGTTTGGGTGAAAATAAAACGAGGCACAAAAGATGATTTTATGGAGTTCAAAATTGTTCGTGATAAAATCCCGCTTTACAGCGTAGATGCATCTTATATGCTGACAGATAAAATCGGATATATTAAGGTAAATAATTTCGGAAACAACACGACCGACGAATTCAACAAAGCGCTTAAAAAACTGAAAAACAAGGGAATGGAGGATCTTGTGCTTAGCTTAGAAAGGAATGGTGGTGGGTTTTTGAAAACATCGATTGAATTGGCAGATGAGTTCTTGCCCTCAGACAAGCTGATAGTTTACACTGATGGATTGCACGTTCCCAGAACAGAGGCAAAATCGACTAACAATGGAAATTTCAAAACCGGCAGATTGGTGATTTTAGTGGACGAATATTCCGCCTCGGCAAGTGAAATTTTAAGCGGAGCTGTTCAGGATTGGGACAGAGGTGTGATAGTAGGACGTCGATCCTTTGGGAAAGGGTTGGTTCAGCGAGAACTGCCGCTTAATGATGGCTCCATGATGCGACTCACCGTAGCACGCTACTTCACACCGACCGGGAGAAGTATCCAAAAACCATATAACAAAGGTGTAAAAGAATACAACAAAGACCTGATAGAACGATACAATAGCGGGGAGTTACTGAATTTAGACAGCGTACATTTTCCGGATTCTCTACAATACAAAACGCTGATTCGGAATCGGACAGTTTATGGCGGCGGAGGAATTATGCCCGATATTTTCGTGCCAATCGACACGACAAACAATACTTCTTACCACCGTGAACTCATTGCCAAAGGGATTTTGAATAGTACAGTAATCGAGTACATGAATGAAAACCGAGATAAACTGAAGAAACAATTTACCGACTTTGAGAAATTCAACAATGAGTTTGAGGTAAGCGAAGCCATGTTGAAACAACTGATAGAAGCAGGTGAAAAAGAGGATGTTAAATTCATTGAAGATGAATACAACCGTTCAAAACGAATGATAAAACTTCAGATGAAAGCCATCATAGCCAATAATCTTTGGGAAGTTAATGAGTTTTATCAGGTAATCGGATTAGAAAACGAATCACTTAGAAAAGCGGTGGAAATACTGACTACGAAAGGAATGTACGAAAAGATTTTGACGGAAAGCAGATAAAACCGATAGTGATATGCTGGAATTTTTCTTGCTCTATTTAAGGCTAAATTGGGTTGAAATAACAGGTGCGATAATTAGTTTTATCTACCTGTTTTTTTCTATTCGTGAAAAATCAGCCCTTTGGATTTTTGGTTTTTTAAGTTCGATTTTGTACATATGGGTGTTTTTTCACCATAAGTTGTACGCCGAAATTTCGTTGCAGATTTACTACTCAATCATAAGCATTTATGGCTGGATAACCTGGCAACGAAAAACAGCCGCGACTCACGAAAAACAACTTCATATCACGCAAATCTCATCTTATCGGCATATTCTTCTCTATTTTGTAGCAGCCATCGGAGTTTATTTTATTTATTATTTTGTACTGAAATACCTGACTGATTCGCCGGTTCCTATTGCCGATTCATTTGTCGGATCATTAAGTATAATTGCCACATACATGCTTGCCAAAAAGAAGATTGAAAATTGGTTAGTGTGGATAGTCGTGGATGCCTTCGCTTGCGGATTGTATTTATACAAAGGACTTTACCCCACTGCCATTCTTTTCGTTATTTACACCACGATGGCTGTTGTGGGCTTTTATCAGTGGAAAAAGAAGATGCAGGCTCAGTGATTCTTTGCTCAAAAATTTTAAATCCTTAAAAGAGATAAAAACTGCAAAAATGAGTGAGATTCGGTTTTTTTATTTTAACAGCTAATTCGGCTACTCGCTTAATGGATAAATTGATTATCCACATTCCGTCTTAATAATTTTGCGATAATGACAAACAAAACATCTAACGGTTTCAAGACGTTTGATGCATTTTTATCCATAACGGGTTAAACCGCTTGGAGCGGGGCTAAAGCCTATATCAGATTTTGGATTTTAGGATACTTTGCGGATAGACATAATGGATAAATATATTGAGGTGGATTTGACTTTTCCTCGCAATTTCAAATTGAAAATTCCGATTTATCGGAGCTGACGTTTGTAGCGGCATTTTGCATTTTTATGTCACTACCGATCAATGCCGTTGAAAGCGTCTGCGCCCAATTAACTGACAAAAATTCAAGACGACTTCATTACAGAAAAATGAATTCAATGAATTTGTATTTTTGTAGAACGATTGATTGTCGGATTGATTTTTAGAGAAAAGGGTTGTTTGTTAGAAAAGTTTTCACCCTAATTTGTACCGCAACAATGAAAAAACCGCAATACATTGTTTGTATCGCGGTTTATTGTTGTCCCACCAGGATTCGAACCTAGACTGACTGAACCAAAATCAGGAGTGCTACCATTACACCATGGGACAATCAAAAAAAAATGCTTTCTCTCAAAAGCGAGTGCAAAGATAGTACAGTTTTTTGTTTTTCCAAAATTAAAACCCAAAAAATGAGTCAAAAAGTTAGAAAAGTTATTCTGCTATCAAAAGAAAATAATTTTTCTTCCCTCTTTGAACCAATAAGTACTTATTGTTGAGTAAATCTGCCTTTGTCACCAGATAATTTTGATCTTGCAGCTTTTCTTTATTCAGACTCACTCCCCCGCTTTGAACTAATTTCCTCATTTCTCCCTTAGAGGGGAAAATCGCCGCAGAATCGGTGAAAAGTTCTATCGCTTTTACACCGGCTGTCAAATCATCAGAAGAAATGTTGAACTGAGTCACACCTTCGAAAACAGACAAAAGCGTATCTTCATCCAACCGTTTCAAAACTTCGGATGTGGCATCATCAAAAAGGATATTAGATGCTTCTACAGCGGCATCCAAGTCTTCTTGAGAATGAACCATTACCGTCACTTCAGCTGCCAGCCTTTTTTGCAGGGCACGTAAATGCGGTGCTTCTTTATGCGTACTAACCAGATTTTCTATTTCTTCCCGACCGATAGCAGTAAATATTTTGATGTATTTTTCAGCGTCTTCATCACTCACATTCAGCCAGAACTGATAAAACTTGTAAGGCGAAGTATATCTTTTATCTAACCACACATTCCCACTTTCAGTCTTACCGAATTTCCCGCCGTCAGCCTTTGTAATCAGCGGACAAACCAACCCAAAAGCCTCTCCGCCTATCTTTCTGCGAATCAGCTCGGCGCCGGTAGTAATATTTCCCCACTGATCAGAGCCGCCCATCTGAATTTTGCAGTTTTTTTCCTGATAAAGATGCAGAAAATCAAAACCTTGAAGGAGTTGGTATGAGAATTCAGTAAATGACATTCCTTCACTCGACTCACTACTCAGTCTTTTTTTCACTGAATCTTTAGCCATCATATAGTTGACTGTAAGGTGTTTACCAACATCACGGATAAATTTCAAAAATGAATAATCCTTCATCCAGTCGTAGTTATTTACTAATTCTGCAGCGTTTGGAGCATCGCTTTCAAAATCGAGAAATTTGGCCAATTGAGCTTTAATGCTCTCCTGGTTATGTCTTAACGTCTCTTCATCTAACAAATTTCTTTCAGCCGATTTCATCGATGGATCGCCGATCATACCGGTAGCTCCACCCACCAATGCGATAGGTTTATGTCCTGCTCGCTGAAAATGACGAAGCATCATAACACTGACCAAATGCCCGATATGCAGTGAATCTGCAGTCGGATCAATTCCCACATATGCTGTGGTCATCTCTTTTTTTAGTTGCTCATCAGTGCCCGGCATTATGGTGTGAATCATTCCACGCCACTCGAGCTCTTCAATAAAGTTCATTTTTTTAAGTACTTTTTGATAAAAAAAAATTGCGAGTACAAAGGTACAAAATAAATATTAGAATTGGGAAATTAGAGAAAGGTAAAAATAGCGGGTGGGTAAAACACATGTAAAGCATGGAATGGAGCAATCGCTATACGAGCATAAAAAAAAGGAACCATTCGGCTCCTTTTCTCAATTCAAATTCTAAATCTTACTGTAACAGTTTCTTTTGAATACTGTCGATTCCGCTGCTTACAGCATCTTTCGCATCGTTCGCAGCTCCGGAAACAACTGATTTGGCATTGTTATACGCGTTTTCAACTCCCTGAGCCGCAGCGTTGTATGCATTAGAAACTTCTGTTTTAGCAGCATCCCAATTTTCTGCTGTACTTTGTTCAAGCGCATCTACTTTTGCCTTATATTCATCTCGTGTTTTCTCAAGCTCTTTGATGGCATTTTCATAAGCTGCTTTTGTGTCTTCAGAAAGTTCTTGCTGCAATTGAACAGCTTCAGCTTTCAACTCTTCAATTTTCTTATTAATCGCATCAAGTTCCGCTTTCGCATCGTCGATAACTTCATTCTTTTTATCGAATGCGTAGTCACTGTAATCTTTTGTTTCCGGAATCTCTTCAACTATAACGATTGAATCATTTTCCACTTCTTCTTGTTTCTCTGCTTTTTTAACGCAAGAAGTTATTGTAAAAGCAAATGCTGCAACCATAAGTGCAACAAAACTAAATTTTTCTAATTTTTTCTTCACAATACAATTATTTTTAATGGTTAAATTTATATGCATTAAAACAAAACTTTTATTAATTTGTTTTAATATTTAACATTATTAACTCATGTTAACATATCGGCGTAACTACTTATTCTATGAGAAATTACCTACTGCTTTGATACTGACCTTAGTGAACAAAGATCAAAGATCGCAACATGCAATCCTAATTAAAAACATTGCATTTACAGCAGCAACTGATTTGACTTACTGTGATCCGTCCTCATCTTTAACGGTGAAAAGTTAACATTAATGGCTTTTTCATAAATTAAAACTATATTTGCATAACAATAAACCCGGAACAAATATGAAGAAGCCATTTAAGATAAATCTCATACCTAAGAATATGATTAATGGCTTGTTCCATACGTCCTAAGTATAAAATTAAATTTTAATCGAATGAAAAGATCCCTTTTGTATTTTTTAATTGCCTTTGGCATGCTTTCGTGCGCTCCGAAGCACTGGGTTTTAATAAGTTCCGAGACATCCGCGATACCAATTGACGCCACAACAGAAGAGAATGCCGATACAAAAATGCATAATTTCATATCCCAATACAAGCTGCAGTTGGATGAGGAAATGAACCGGACAATCGGTGAAAGCGCGGTAGAAATGCGTGCCGGAAAGCCGGAGAGTTTACTCTCCAACTGGAATGCCGATATCTATCTAAAATCGGCTTCCGATTTTCTAAATTCGGCTGCAGACATGGCTGTAGTCAACTTAGGAAGCCTTAGAGCACCAATTCCAAAAGGAGAGATTTCTGTGGGGACTATTTTTCAGCTTATGCCTTTTGAGAATGAGTTGGTAATACTGTGGCTAAAAGGTAGCGAGGTGAACAAACTGCTCGATATTTTCGCATTAGAAGGCGGACAAGGTATTTCGGGTGTGCGTATGGAAATAAAAGATGGTAAAGCAGCCAATGTACTTATTCAAGGGAAACCGATTGAGAATGACAAGCTTTACAGCATTGCCACGAATGATTTTCTTGCCGGAGGAAATGACCGTATGATTCCTTTGGCAACTCCTGTAAAAAGAGTTGACACCGGACTGAAAATCAGGAATTTGATAATGGAATATGTAATCCGCGAAACTCAAGAAGGGCGAAAAATACAATCGAAATTAGATGGGAGAATTAGATAACAAAAAGGGGGAACTTTATTTGAAGTATTTTTACGCAAAATTATTAACAGAATTGAAAACTCACAACAATGAAAACTAAAATATTTATTCTATTCGTTTTTATAATCTCTTCTTTTGCCATCAGTAGCAAAACCACCAAGCTGGTTATTCTTCACACAAACGACACGCACAGCCAGATAGAGCCGGCTACAAGCAGCGATCTTGGCGGTTACGCACGCAGATTGGGCGTAATAAATCAAATTCGAAAAGAGGAGAAAAATGTTTTGCTTCTTGATGCGGGTGATTTCCTACAAGGAACTCCGTATTTCAATTTTTTTGGTGGAAGAGTAGAAACTAAGGCGTTGAAAATGATGAAGTATGATGCTATCGGCTTAGGAAATCATGAGTTTGACAACGGGATCGACTCGTTGGTAATGCTGCTGAAAACTGTAGATCTGCCTATGGTAAATTCCAACTACAATGTGCAAAACACGAAACTCGCTCCTTACTTAAAGGAATATAAAATTATTCGGAAAGGAGGTTTGAAGATTGGTATCTTCGCACTTGGCGTGAATCTGGAGGGACTTGCATTCCAAAAACACTTCGAAGGCATAAAATTCAACGACCCTTTATTGACAGCAAAAGTTTACTCTGATTTTCTTAAAAACAGACAAAAATGTGATTTGGTTATTTGTATTTCTCATTTAGGAGTGAGCAGCCAGGACAGCTCTCCGACCGATTATGACGTGGCGAGCGCTACAAAACATATCGATATCATTATCGGCGGACATTCTCACAAAATTTTAGTAAATGAGAAAAAGAAAAACGCCGACAACAAAGATGTTATCATCGCCCAAATGGAGAAAAGCGGATTAAATTTGGGAAGGATTGATCTGCTGTTTGAAAAGCGATAACAAACTAACAAGGTGTCTGCTGTTTTCTTATTCTTTTCTTGATACTCGAACCATATGCTTACTCGTTAGCTAAAATTTCTTACCTTTGCACTCAAAATTTCATGAGATGAAAATACTAATAATCGGTGCCGGAAAAATGGGGACTTTCCTCACTGACGTGCTTTGCATTCAGCATGAAGTGGCGCTTTACGATACAGACCCCAAGAAGCTACGTTTTGTGTTTAACACATTGCGTCTCACTCAGCCGGATGAAATAAAAGAATTCGAACCGGAGCTTTTGATAAACTGCGTGACACTTAAACATACCATCGAGGCATTTGAAAAAGTGCTGCCGTATATACCGAAAAACTGCATCATTTCAGATATTGCTTCCGTTAAAACCGGATTGCGAGACTATTATGAAAAGTGCGGCCATCGCTACGTTTCGACCCACCCTATGTTCGGCCCAACCTTTGCTACGTTAGATAATTTAAGTACACAAAGCGCCATTATAATTTCCGAATCGGATCATATGGGGAAAGCTTTTTTCAAAGACCTGTATCAATCGCTGAGGTTGAATATTTTTGAATATACGTTTGATGAGCATGACGAAACCATTGCTTATTCGCTCTCAATTCCTTTTGCCTCCACGCTGGTTTTTGCATCGGTGATGAAGCATCAGGAAGCTCCCGGAACAACTTTCAAACGGCATATGGATATTGCTAAAGGATTGCTCTCGGAAGATGATTTCCTGCTTTCGGAGATATTATTCAATCCATACACTCCCGAACAGGTACAAAACATTCGTGATGAATTGAAAAAATTGTTGGAAATAATAGAAAAGAGGGATGGGGATGGAATGCTGGAGTTTTTAACTAAAGTCCGAAAAAATATTGAGTAGAAATTCCAAAAAGGGTCAATCAAACATCATTTTAAAAAATACTAAGAAGCTGCCTCGATTCAAATCTAAGACAGCTTCCGGTAATACAAACAGATAATCTCTTAAAACAATTTCCTTGAATAGAAAATTAGTTAAAAACAAACAATGTCATTTCGCGGTTCAAAAAAAACTTACCACCAAAACTCTAAAGTAAAAAATTAATTTTTAACAAATTTCACCGGTTCATTTCCTATTTTAACGAAATAAACACCCGGAGTTAACTCTGACACATCTATTTTTGTATTTTTCCCTACGTTTACCGATCGTAAGTTTATCACTTCTTTCCCGGAAATATTGTAGATTCGAACATTTTCCACCAAAGAATTCTCGTGATTTACTATTATGAAATCATTCGTTGGATTCGGGAAAAGGGTGAATCTGCTTTTTTTCACATTTCTTACACTTGTGTCCGAAAAACAATCCGCTGATTCTGTCGCACCATATTTTGCTCCTACTGTAGGTGTAGTTGAAACGATCCAACAGCTTGGTGATTTTGTTGCAGATAAGTCAATTGTTTGCAACGCGCCTGTTGTAGCTCCATTATTAATTACGATACCAACTTCAGATGTTGAAGCAAAACCGGAAAGGGTAATTGTAAATTTATTGCCTTCTACTTTCGTCATTAAATCGCCCGGCCAAGCAGCAGTTGTAATTCTTGGCGAACCTGTAACACCTTTATTCCATACGTGTATTTTAGGAGTAGTCCAAGCAGCAGGCACAACAGCCGTAATCGTGATTGAAGTAAAAGAAGTCGGAGGAGTTGGATTTACTCCGTTTTCAATCCCTTGCTGGTGAAGATCTCCGCATGAAGTATCCGTTATATTTGTGTACATAGCCCAACCGGTTCCGCTTGCAGCTTTTACCCAGCCACCGCCTACGGGAGCATCACTTGCCCAGTCACTTTCTGAGTTTCCGATATAAGTGAGCATAGAGCCACATTTTCCTACCGAATAAGCCTTGTAATAACCGGAAGTGTTTTGTACTTTCACATCAGATTGGTTGTGAAGACCTACCGATTTGCGTGCTTTAATCATTGAGTTAATGGCATCTTTATTGTCTCTCCAATGGGGATAAAATACGCACGGAATTCCCGGAGAAGAAAGGATAAACGCATTGGCTTTCAGCACATCACCGGTATATTTGCTGCCATCACGGTAGGTGTCATGATTATCTACAAATGTTACTGCATACCGATTTGAATTTGCGCTATGAACTAATCCTGCAGGGCGCAAATGAGTGCCATCACTCCAAGCCATTGCTCCGTAATTGTTAACTTGCAATCCTCTGTTAAGAGCTGCGTATTTCCCCGGAAAATCAAACGCTGTACTCGTTTTGTTGGTCGCATTAATCCAACCCATTACCGCATCATAATCTCCATCCCAATACTCGCCAACAGAAATATAAGCTCCACCGGCTGCATTGTAGCCATCAATGTACCAACCACTGAATCCTTTAACCATATCATAGCGCCAGCCATCATAATCCATTTCATTTTTCATCCATTTCATATACGCTTTCACAGCATCCTGAACGTACGTGTTGGTGTGATCCAAGTCACGTGTTCCGTCGAAATTATCACCCGTGTCGGGTGCTCCGGCCTCACTTGCAGAAAGATGACCTTTAAATACCGCTTCATCATTACTTGTAATGTGTTTTGGAGTAAACTGGAATTTTCCGTAAGTACCAAAATCATCTTCATAAAAATCAATCCAAGTTGATTTCGTATCGCGGTGATTGACGACAATATCTGCCATTGCACGCGTACCATTGCTTTTCAACGCCTGAATCAGACGCACAAGTTCAACTTTAGTGCCCCAGGCCGAGTTCTGATTGCTCCAATGTTTCGGCATATATCCGGTTCCCCCTGACGAAAACGCAGAAGGTGGCAACCAAACAATGTCAAAGTTGCCGGAAAGATCTCCTGAAATGTAGTAAAGTTTATTCCAACTGGTAGTAGAATTTGAATCCCAATAAAAACCTTGAAGCATTACCGCATCACTTTCTGATGGAGCTTGGGAGAACAAACTGAAGGAAAACCCAAGCAGTAAAGTAAGTAAAAAAAGTTTTTTCATACGATTATATTTTATTTTTTAACACTAAGGACGTATGGAACACGCCATTAATCATAGATTTAAGGCTTATCTTAAATGGCTGTTTCATAGTAGCTCAAAAATTAAAATGAAAGTTTAAGTTGCTTTGACAATTTCTAATCACAAAAATAATGTAAACGGTTGATTATAGTTTATTTAGAATCAATATTAATAAAAATTTTAGGTGCAAACGATTGCGATCATAACAAATAAAAAAAAAGAGAGTTTTCTAAGAACTTACTCTCTTTTCTGTTTAATTTTCAGAACGATTCACACAGGTTGAATTGCGCAGACTATTTTAATGCGAAAACGTATAAACTTTAAATTCGTGAGCCGGAATAG
>JAAYIT010000244.1 GCA_012523295.1 Porphyromonadaceae bacterium
CCTCCTTCTTCGCGACCTCCTCCTTCATATCTCCTTTGACCGCAGCCTGAATACGCTCCGCATCGGATTCATTTTTTGCCTTCAGCCGTTCGATCTCGGCGTCCTTCTTCGCGGCCTTCTCCTGCATTTCACTTCTCAACTTCGCCTCCGCCAGTTCAATGGCGGTCTTCTTATCCCGCTCGGCAAGCACCAGCCGTTCATGAAGTGCCTTTTCAAAAGCATCGTTGCGAACTTGACTCAGAATGTCCGCATAACCAGCCTCATCTAGAGTGAATGTTTTACCGCAGCTTGGGCATTTGATTTCGTGCATTGGGGGGTCCTCCTGTGGGTGATGGCTTAGTTTGTCAAACAGAGTCGTATTCAGAAACTATAAATCAAAGGGAAGAGACGAGCCATCTTCTATCTCTCCTATATCATCATATTGCTCACTACTACTGGGTAAAACCTTTACGGAATTACTCTCGTCATCAGACTGAATATTATCCTCGTTCTCAGGCACAAGGCATTTTTCATTGATATCCGAGATTAAAGACATGATTGAATTTCTCTCTTCTTCGGAAAAATCACCCTCGATTTCTGGTTCTTCTGCAATTCTGTCTTCAAAAAGTCTTTTGACCATTTCAATATATGAGAATTCATATGTTGAATTATCCTCTTCTATAAATTCAACATTTACTGTGGTATCTTTCTTTGTGAATTTCAGTTTCATGTTAACTCCCCCTATAACTTTTCAAGTTGTATTTCTTGATTCTCTTCTTAATAGATGGTTTCCCTCCATCTGTCATTTCAGCTACTTTATCTAGAATTAATTCTCCATCAATTTTACCTTCAAGAGGTGCTGACCTAATGAATATTTTTTCACTGCGGTTTTCGCATACGATCACATTCTGTGCGTCACCAAGAATAGGGATAGTCGCATTATGAGATACAAGAATTACTTGTTTCTTCACTTTTGCACCTTTGATTCGCGTGATTAAGTCATGATTCATATAGGCTGTCGCCAGATTATCTTCGGGTTGATCGATAATAATGGGAGCAATATCTTTGTCATATCCCAGAATCAAATCAAGAATTATTGCCGATTTCCAACCCGGACTCAAAGAGTCAAAATCATGACCATCTTTAGTTGTGATTACATATTTTTTTTTGTTGCTTCCATTTACTTTGGCGAATATTTTGCTGGAAAAATCTTCATATCCTTTCACTTTAGGTCTCTCCGAATAATTGCATTCAAATATATCTTCCGGCTGCATATTACTTAGGGCATCAACTCGATTATCGCGTTTCAAAAGGTCGTTGATTGCATTTCTAAACATATCTTCCTTAAGTTCGAAGGAATTTTCAATTTGAAGCATGTGGTCAAGCACTTTGACTTTTTTAGTTTTATACTTGGCATTAATAGCCATCAATTTGTTTAGTGTATCCTGATAAGTCCTTAATTCAGAGAAATATTTCAATACTGTACTAAGTAATCTTGCCCTCATTCTACTCTTTTGTTTGTTCGCTTCAGTTTCACTTTCTAATTCTTCTTCTGCCTTTTCTTTGTTCGAAAGGAGAGTCTCACTAATTCGTATATTTATCTTTGAAATAAAGAGCAATCTGTCCATTTCTTTAATAACGATACGAATTGACTCATCAATATTATTACCCAACGGATTGGCTTTTACACACTCGGCAATCTCTTTCAACGTCTCTCTATACGTCATATGATCTACTTCAGATAATTGTAATAGATTAAATTCACGATCACTTGGACATAGACATTCAATTACATTTTTCGGTGCTGGCTCCGCAATAATCAATTCATTCAGCGTCGATATAGACCGTAATTCATGCTGATACGACTCAATTTTTTTGACGCATGTCATCAGCCTATCAAGCAATTTTTTAAATTCGCTTAGGGTTTTTTGTATATATGTAGTTGTTTCGTCATCCTCCGGAAATACCTTAGATATCAATTCAATATCGTTGATTCCCTTGTCTTTGCTCTGCAAAATAGAAACAATAAAGTTCTGATTGATATAGTGAGGGGTGCAACCGGAAGGGTTTTCGACATATAAGTCTTTAACGGAGTAGTCTGCATAATTACATTCATTGTAATCTTTGTTAATTTTTCTATAAATGCTATCTACAAACAAAGTTTTCCCACTTGATGATCCGCCAATAACAACATTTAAGCCTGGGCATAATGTCACATCTATGTCAGCCTTATCGTTTTCAAGTTTAACAAGTCCTATACCCATCGAATAAAAATCCGGTGGTTTGGTTCCATAATGTAGTCTTGAGGATTCTGATAAAGAAATTCTTAATCCTTCAAATGAGGGAGATGCACAAATCCATGTTGGCACAAATTCCTCTGAGCATGAAGCCTTAGTATCAGGATAAAGTTCCGGGTTATAGTTATCGGAGCAAGTTATTAGGTTAGTGAACTCTTTAATTCCAAGCCTTTCAAAGTATTTCGAAGTTTTCCCAACTCCTTTTCTACTTCGTGATGTAAAACCATCAAATTGGTTAAAATAGAGACTTCTTTCAAGTGTAGTGTCAAAATCTTTTCCTTTCTGAAGTGCTTTATCAAATGTTCTATGAGACTGACCACCATGCGGTAGCA
>JAAYIT010000245.1 GCA_012523295.1 Porphyromonadaceae bacterium
TAAGGTTTGTAATCGTCTGCAGAGCAGTTGATACAAAGCTATAAAAAAAAGCACAAATGTTGAGTAAACGCACTAAATTTTCATGCTCGTGGGTGTTGGAAAATCATGTGGGTTTCATACGATTAAATTCTATTCTTTACATTAAGGTCGTCCCGCAATCACGAAGCATCGGGAAATTATTTTCTAAGGTTTAAGACTTATTTTAAATAGCTGTTTCATAACAATCATTAATTTGCGGTTTAATAAACGCATCATACCTACCTTCTTCTTTTCTTCTTCTCCTTTGCCCACAACGTATCACGTCGCGTCATTTCGTCGTAGAGGCGGAAAAGATATTCCAGCCGTTCGGCATCGCCAGAAAAAGGCGCTAAGCGGTAACAACGTTCTATGGCTTGGTCCAATTCGCGGTGTGCTTGCCGAAGTCCGGCGGGCATGGTTTCGGGATTATAGAGCCACGCCATGGTCTTTTGTGGAAAGCGGGCACGCTCGTCCAGCACCGAAAACACATAATGGTTAATGGTGTATTTCTGTTTTTCGGTAATTGGCGGAAACGGAAAAGTGTTGTAGCACAGCTTGGCAGAATAACGATAATCGGTTTTTAGTTTTCCGCCCACGGCATCCACCCAAACCATATGCATTTTGGAATGAAGAATGCCGAAAAGCCAAGGCTGGGCATCGTAGATTGCCATTGCGGAGTCGGCAATAATCGTGTCAGACGTTAGAAAACCTATTGGAATATATTCTCTTCTTTCGGAGGAAACGCGAGGAATAATAATCGAGTCGGTGTCTTTGTGTCTAATCTCACCAAAACGGAAAGGTTCCAAAGCTAATTTACGTGTTGCCTCTCTTGTGCTGTTGTTTCTATGTTTTTTTGTTTTTTCTATCCTTTCTTCAATGGGTTTAATTGACTTTGCTTTTTTAACTTCATTATCCTCAATCCATAAGCAGTATCTATTTATACCATTTAAAAACTCATAACTACCTTGAAAGTTTTTGATAAAATTAATTGCATCACGATTTTTCACTAATTGTTCTTTCTCCTCTGCATTCAACAATAAATTTCCTCCATCATTTGCCATATTTCCAAAATTCATTTCTGGAAAATTACTCAAAGGTTTTGACCTTGAAGCAATATAAATATTGCTACTGTCGAGCAGGTAAGCGTTTATGTTTTTCACTTCTTTTCGGATATTATTCGAAAAAAGATATTTGGGGCTATTGGCAGTGCTATTCCGCAATCCGACAATTATAACTGTAACTCCTGCATTACCAATAGCATTATTAGTCCATTTAAAAGACGTATGGGCAAAATTGATTTCAATATTGTCATCTAAAATATTGGACCAAATTAACGACACTTGTTGCCCTTGGCAAATCGAATTTGTAGAAACAAATGCTAATTTGGCATTATAGTCTTGTATGTATTTGGCACCTTTGTAAAACCAAATGGAAATATAGTCCAAGTTATTATAGCCTTTAATTCCTTTCAGCGTGTTTTCAATATCTTCCTTCTGTGACTTGTCCTGCATCCGTGCACCCAAATAGGGAGGATTTCCAATCAGGTAAATTTCATCGTCTTCGTTTCGGGGACAGACCTCTTCCCATGCCTTAGTGGCGGCATTGGCACAAACGATATGTCCCGCTTGTTTGAGTGGCAGTATGGGTATGGATTTTCCCCATTCGGGCAGTTCGTTTTCAAACACCATATTCATTTGGTGTTCCGCCAGCCAGAGCGAAAGCATAGCTATTTCGTGGGCAAAATCTTTGATTTCGATACCGTAAAATTGTGAAAGTGCTATCTGTGTGTAATAAAATTGAAGTTCGCCTCGTCGTTCGGCATCCAGTTCTATCAGTCGCTGAATGATTTTTATTTCGAGCAGTCTCAGTTCTTTGTAGGTGATAATCAGGAAATTTCCGCTTCCGCAGGCAGGGTCAAAAAATTTGATTTTTCCCATTCGGTTTATCAGCCGCCTGAGTGCTTTGTCGTTGTCGTTGTTTTTCTCAAATTCTGCGTAAAGCTCGTCTAGAAAAAGCGGGCGTATCAATTTGAGAATATTTTCAACCGAGGTATAGTGCATTCCGAGATCGCTCCGCTCTTCAGGATCGGCTACAGCTTGAATCATAGAGCCAAAAATGTCGGGATTTATCTCGCTCCAATCTAACTCGCTGCAATTGAGTAGAATATTTCTCGACTTGCGGGAAAACATCGGCGCATCAATGATCTGACGAAACAATCCGCCGTTTACGTACGGAAAATGCTGTACATACGCGGGGTGGTTGTCGGTTTTGCTATCTAACTTCCGAAACAGGTCGTTCAGCAGGACATGTACATCGGCGCCATCCTCTTTGGTATGTAATCTCAGCGCGTTAGTAAAAATTCCAGGCGCGAAAATACCGGTATCTTCGGCAAAAAAACAGAAAAGAACGCGCGCCAAAAACACATTGAGCAGGTGCGTGTGTCCTTCTTTCAGCGCGGGATTATCTTCGATAAGTATGTCGTAAAGTTTGGCAAGTTCATACGCCGCGTTGCGGTCGGCTTCGTTGTTGTTGCTCTGCTTATAAATTTCGCCACCAATGAGTGGCAGGAAAAACTCAAAATGCCGAGGCAACTCTTCGAGCGCAAACTCTTTGTTGTATTGGAGTTTCAAGTCGCGTGCGGCAAAGGTTTTATTGTCCGTAAGCAATACAAAACGGGGGTTTTGTTTCAAAATGCGTTCGTCTTTCGCCAAACCTTCCACTTCGTAAAGCAAATTTTCGCTATCGGCATTTTTGAAAAATATTTTCCCTTTGTACAACACTTCACCCGGGAATTTAGACATGTTGAAATCGCCCTTTTTCAACCGTGTAACCGAAGTTTTGGAAATGCCGTAAGCGAGCAGAAAATCGAAGATAAAATCATGGTTTATCGGATTTTCTGCCAGTTGTATAAGGTTTAATTCTATTTCTTTGGAAGTCATGAGATTTTTATTAGTTGGGCAATTGTACACAAAGTTAGATAAAATAACAAGACCATCGACTAATTTGTATGGAAATAATCGCAAATGGCATATGGTGTTACGTCGGCTTTAACAATGTTAGATTCCAAGTTTCTCCAAATATACTTCAAATTATCAACTTTGTCAATTCTCCATTGAAAAATCTAAAAAGAAAACCGTAATTTTGCAAGATATTACTATGTTTTTCATTTCGCTTACTTGTGAACTATAATATGATTAAAAAGGTTTGTGTGTACTGTGCGTCAAGCAGCAAAGTGAATTCTCAATATGTTGAAACTGCGGAAAAGCTCGGAAAAATTCTGGCTGAGAATAATTTAGAGTTGGTTTATGGTGCGGGTTCTGTCGGATTAATGGGGGTTTTGGCAGATAGTGCTCTTCAAAATGGAGGGAAAGTGACCGGCGTGATCCCCAAATTTATGGTAGAGATGGAGTGGCAGCATGATGGAATTACAGAGACAATTTTGACCGAAACGATGCACGAGCGGAAAGAGAAAATGGCTCAGCTTTCGGATGCGGTTATAGCACTGCCGGGAGGATGCGGAACCATGGAGGAATTACTCGAAATGATAACCTGGAAGCAACTCGGAATCTGTAAACATCCTATCGTAATTGTCAATGTAAATGGTTATTACGATCACTTGTTGGCACAATTCCAACAAGCAGCCGATGAGCTCTTTATGCGTCCTGAGCACTTAGAAATGTGGAGTGTGGTGAATAGCGTGGAAGAGGTTCTGCATGCACTGAATAACGGGAAAACCATTCACGAAAATATGCGGAAGTTTGCGAAGATTTAGTTGAATGATAAAATGAAAAGCTTTTTCGCGATAAAATATTTATTATTAAAAAATGTCGGCAACATATTTCATTGTAATAAGCCCTAATGCCTGATTTTCACACACATACAATTGATTCTGTCTCGCGTCTAAAGCCCGACAGCTTGTTAGCAGATAGTCTGCGGACAGATTCTATAGCAGCGGTAGATGCATTGAAATTAGCGCTAAATTCACAACCGACCGGTATGGAAGGAATTCTTCATCCATCTTATCCGGGCAACGAATCGTGGGTGTTTATCGTTATTTCAGTATTGTTTTTCTTTTTGGTTACCGGAATTATTCAGTCTGCCGGAACTTTTGTACAGAATTTCAAACCCTTCTTTTCACGAAAAAACGCTGTAGAAATTATAGCCAAACCTACTGCAAATATTGCTCAATTTCAGTTGTTTATCACGATTTTCTCTGTTTGCGTTTTCGCGCTGTTCATACACGAGATTTTAGTGAAATTTCCGGAAAAATTTCAGTTAATAACTTTTGCTGTATCAATTGGCGTTGTGGCTGGATATTATTTGTTGAAATATATACTTTTTGAAATCATAGGGATTACATTTTTCGATGTAAAAACTACCAAAAATTACAAAAGCATGTATTTTAGCCTTATGAATTTGGTCGCAATCCTTTTATTTCCCATTCTTATTCTTTATACTTTTCAGCCAATTTCTTGGCAAAAACCTTTGTTGATTGCGGCAATAGTGATTGCTTCCCTTGCTTCGTTAGTTTTAATTATGAAGTTATTCCAAATCTTTTACACCAAACCTTTAGCTTTATTCTATATTTTTTTGTATCTTTGCACCCTCGAAATTTTGCCCTTATTTGTGCTAATTCTCCTGAGTGAAAAATTTATTAAAAGTATATAATATAAAAGGATAAAGCTTTGAAAATAAAAAAGATACTTGTTTCGCAGCCGTACCCTAAATCGGAAAAATCGCCTTATTTTGATTTGGCTGAAAAACAAAATGTAAAGATTGATTTTCGTCCTTTCATTAAAGTTGAACCGATTTTAGCGAAAGAATTTAGAACGCAACGAATCAACATTTTAGATCACACGGCAATTATTTTTAATGCGCGCCATGGAATTGATCATTTTTTCAGACTTTGTGAAGAAATGAGAGTGACCGTACCTGAAACAATGAAATATTTTTGTGTTTCCGAAACTGTCGCATTGTATTTACAGAAATACATTCAGTATAGAAAACGCAAGATTTTCTTTGCGCAAACCAGTAAATTTTCTGATCTTCAGGTTTTGCTAAACAAGCATCAGGATGAAAAATATCTTTACGTAACATCCAATGTACGCAATGAGGAAACAATGTCTATTCTCGAGAATTCAAAGATTTCTTTCGAGCAGGCAATCATGTATAAAACAGTCAGCAACCATATTTCTGAAGCTGAACTGAAAGAATATGACATGCTTATTTTCTTCAGCCCTGCAGGAATAAAATCGCTATTCGAAAATGCGCCAAACTTTAATCAAGGTGAAACTCAGATTGGATGTTTTGGAACAAATACGGCTTTTGCCATTCGTGAGGCCGGATTGAGGTTAGATTTGGAAGCGCCATCTCCCGGTTTCCCATCCATGGCCATGGCTCTTGAGAATCATATCAAAGAAGATAAAAAATCAAATGGAAAAAAGTAAAATCGATTGAAAATTATCCGGTTTTACCTGTTTTACTTCATTTTTAACTTATAAAATATCCCGATTGTACGTTTTATTTGTACTTTTGGGATATTTTTTATAATAAAAAAGATTGCTTCATTTTTAGAAAACTACAAAATACCTGCAATAACAACCGGTATCTGATATCAAGCCTATCATAAATGAAAAACACATTCCCCAAAAAAGAACGGCTTTTCGGCGTGAAAAGAATAGAGCGACTTTATAAGGTTGGGAAAGCGTTTATAGCCTATCCGTTTCGAGTGGTTTTTCTTTTGGTTGATGATGAAAATGAAATTATACCGGCTCGTGTGATGGTAAGTGTGTCAAAAAAGAAGTTTAAAAAAGCGGTTGATAGAAACCGTATTAAAAGACTGATGAGAGAGTCTTACAGATTGAATAAAAGTGAATTGATACGTTTCGCTACTGAAAATAATCTGAAAATTCATCTCTCGTTTCAATATATTTCGGATGAGATTCCGGAGTTTAATGCGGTGAATTTAAATATGCGGAAAGGGCTGAATAAATTAATTCAAACTATTTCAGACAACAATTAGTAGCGATGAAAACTGTTAAAAAAATAGTGGAATTTATCGTATTGTTGCCGATCTATTTTTATCGATATGCCATTTCTCCGCTTACACCTCCATCGTGCAGATACACTCCGACTTGCTCGGCATATGCCATTGAAGCGGTAAAAAAACACGGTGTTTTCAAAGGCGGTTGGTTAGCCGTGAAACGGATTTTCAGTTGTCATCCCTGGGGTGGAAGTGGATATGATCCGGTGCCTTAGCAGATTGGAGAGTAAAGATAAAAGATAAGGAAATGGTATTTTGTCTAAGTTCAGTAATTACCTCATTACAAATAAGAATTTCAATTGTATTTACAAAGTATTGATAAACAACTAAAATTAATCCTCTTCACGATTTAAGAACTTCCCCTTTCGGGGAGGTATGGTGGAGCTTTACGTGAGCTTGAACACCACGTTAAAAAAACAAGAAAAAATGAAAAAACAAGTTTCCGTAGCCTACTTAGTTTGTGGGCTTTTGTTTACTACCTGCCTGATAGTAGCCAACATAGTTGAGCAAAAATTAATCCGGATCGGTCCGATTGAAGCTACTGCCGGACTGCTTATTTTTCCAATTTCGTACATTGTTAATGACATTATAGCCGAAGTCTGGGGCTATCGGAAAGCTCGGCTGATCATATGGTACGGCTTTTTGATGAATTTCCTTGCGATTGCGGTTTTTCGGCTGAGTATCCTTGTTCCCGGCTCAGAAAATTTCACCCATCAAGATGCTTTCTCTTTGGTGATGGGAAATACGACACGCATCACTATCGCGAGTTTTATTGCTTTCCTGATTGGGTCATTTCTGAACGCGTATGTGATGAGCCGAATGAAAATCTTGCAAAAAGGGCGAAATTTTTCCATTCGGGCCATTATTTCTACGTTTATCGGAGAAGGCGCGGATTCGCTCGTGTTCTTTACAATCGCTTTTTACGGAGTGATTCCCAACAATGATCTTTGGATTCTGATGCTTACTCAGACCGGAATGAAAACCGGATATGAGATTTTAGTCCTGCCGCTTACCAACAGCATAGTTAAATGGGTGAAAAAGAAAGAAGATGAAGACGTATTTGATGAAGGAGTATCCTATAATCCATTCAAAGTGAGAGACATGTAGGCGGGAATTGCCCCTCCGTTTAAGGATTTCAACATACGGGTTAAACGGACTTGAAGCCGTTCTCAGCATAGCAACCAACCGCTCTAAGTCTGTTTGTTGCGTAGGTAACTAAAGATAAAATGTAAATTTAGAGCAAGAAAAGGTTGATATTTTTTTATATTTTTGCATATTGAAAATCGCGTATTAGGAATCATTTTAATCACATGCTCACACATTTTCAGGAATATCAGATTTACTTAAAAATGGAGAAATCACTGTCCCAAAACACTGTGGATAGTTACGAGCGTGATATTCAAAAACTATTTTCATATCTCCGCGATGCGAAAATTGAACCTGAGAATGCAAAATTGGAACATTTACGGGATTTTATTGTAGAAGTGGCAGAAATTGGGATTAATGAACGTTCACAGGCACGGCTGATTTCGGGAATAAAGTCGTACTACCGATTTTTAGAGTATAAAAACTACATAAAGGAAGATCCGACGGAATTACTCGAATCACCAAAAATCGGACTTCGGCTCCCGGAAGTTCTTAGTCTTAACGAAATAAATAAGATAATTGCTGCAATCGATTTATCCAAGCCGGAAGGGCAACGCAACAAAGCCATTATTGAAGTGCTTTACGGCTCGGGAATTCGTGTTTCAGAACTTGTTAATCTGAAAATTTCAAACATTTCCTTCGCTGAAAATCATATGCTTGTAGAAGGGAAAGGTAATAAGCAGCGACTTGTACCACTCTCCGAAGAATCTGTCAAGCAGATTGAGTTTTGGCGCATGGACAGAAACAAATTAGACATAAAACAGGGAAACGAGGACTTCCTTTTCCTAAACAGATACGGTAGAAAACTGACGCGTGCCATGATTTTTACGATAGTAAAAGAATTGACAATATTGGCAGGAATTAACAAAAATGTAAGCCCACACACATTTCGTCATTCGTTTGCAACGCACTTGCTTGAAAATGGCGCGAATCTACGTGCCATTCAGCAGTTGCTCGGACATGAATCGATTACTACAACAGAACTTTACACCCATATGGATGTGCAGTTTTTGAGAGAAACAATCCTGACTTGTCACCCGAGAAATTTGTAGTAGATTACAGTAAATATAGATTATAAATATTGGTAAATAATTTGTTGTGAAGGGATTACGAATGTATTTTAATTGTAAAAAGTTGGAAATTAAATTTTATTCTTTAATTTCACTATTCGTGAGACTTTTCACTTGTCTCTCTTTTAGAGTGTTGGGGGGAATGGTTTTTTTACTCTCAGCATTTCAAGTCAATGCTCAGGAAACCCTTGTTGTCGGACAAGTTTTCAATAAGTTTGACAGAACTCCGTTAGAGTCGGTGAGCATCAGTTTCAAAGGTTCAACTATCCACACGCAGACGAACGAAGATGGATATTTTTTGATTCGGAATGAAGGGAAAGAATCGGTTCTGGTTTTTTCATTGATTGGTTTTAAGAAAGAAGAAATCCGGTTAAAACCCGGAGAATCCGTTGGAATTGAGGTTTTGTTAGAAGAGCAGGAGAATATTCTAAATGAAATTTTGGTCAGACCCGGAGTTAATCCTGCTCATGATTTGATGAGGAAGGTACGTGAAAACCGGAAAACAAACAATATCCGGATAAACCTGAAAAGTAACGAACAAAGTGTGGTTTTATTAAGTAAAAATGATTCCCGATGGCAAAACAACCGGCTTTTTCAGCAATTTAAAAGCGGAAATTTATCAGAAAATGATTCTGTTCTTTTGGTGCCGCTTTACATGGAAGAATCGGTTTACAACCAAACGGATAAGTCTAAACATCAAATTTCAAGAAACACGTACAACACTTCTGAAACCGCGCAAAACACTATTTCCACTTTGCTGAACGGGCTGAATACGGATATTAATTTTTACAATAATTCGATATCCATTCTTGGGAAAAACATGATCAGCCCCTTGGCGAATATCGGGCGGACTTACTATCGTTACTATCTGATTGACAGTGTTCAGACCAATTTCGGGAAAGAATATCTACTTAACTTCAGGTCAAAGAACACGAAAAATCTCGCTTTCAACGGCGAATTGAGAATCGATTCGGGTTCTTATGCTTTGACATACATAAGTGCGGAACTTCCACGTCAAGCCAATTTGAACTTTATTCATAATCTTCAAATCAGTCAATCGTTTGATAAGATTGAAAGCTACTGGATACCAAATACTGAAAAATCGGCGTGGAATATGACTTATGATTTGCTGAAAGAGGCAGACAGCAAATTGCCGGAATTGATGATTAGTAAAAAAACAGTATTTTCTCCTGATGAAAATTTGATTTGCCGGCTTGATTCATTTGCAGTTACGAATTATTCTGAGCAGGAAATAGAAGCCAAAATGGCTCAAATGCAACAGTCGCCGCTGTACAAAACGGCAAGCTACCTTGCAGATGTTATGTTGACGGGGTATTTTCGGGTGGGAAAGTTTGACATTGGTCAGATTGTAAATATTGTACGTTTAACCGATGTTGAAGGCTTTCGGGCGGCACTCCCATTGCGTACAAATGAGCGGCTTTGGAAAAATTTTATGCTCGGCGGACATGCTGCTTATGGTTTGCGTGACAAAGAGATAAAATATAGTGCTTTCTCTCAGTGGAGATTACCGATTAGTCAGACAAATATAGTTGTCGGAGTAAAATACCTTGATGATTACCGAAGAATTGATTACGATTACAATAATTTTCTTTGGCGTGAAGATCCGATGGCTACGGGCGATGAAGATTTTTCTTCCACTATTTTGCAGCTGAAATCACAAAATCGGATGAGTAAAAGAAAAGAGATTACAGCTTTTCTCCAAAACGATTGGACGGATGATATTGAATCAAAATGGATTTTCAGAGACGTTACGTATTTTGCAAATGAATTATTACCTTTGGAGCAGAATTCTACAACCGAGTTTTCTTCGTTAAATGACCGGAATTTTTCATTTACTACACGATTTTCTTTTGGAGAACGGGTGCTGGACAAGCATTTCCAAAGACTATATCTGAAATCTTACAAACCCGTAATTTATGTCACTGCCGATGGCGGTCAATTCCATTTTGGAGATAAAAAAGGAACATACGGTAGGCTGAACGGCACTTTTTTACAAAACGGGCAATTCACTTTAGGCGAGTGGCGTTTGATGTTAGAGGGAGGTAAAATATTCGGTAATGTGCCTTATCCGCTGTTGAAATTTGTACAGGGAAGAGAAGGCGGAGTTTATAATCGATACGAATTCTCTTTGATGAAAAACCGGGAATATATTGCCAATACGTACGCGACTTTATTCTCCGAAGTGATATTAAACGGAGTTTTGTTAAACAATATTCCTGTAATCAAACACCTGAATTTAAGGGAGATAGCCTCTTTTAAAATGGCTTACGGGACGTTGAGTGCCGAACACTCCGCATTGATGAATATTCCCGCACCTTCAGAAAAGTTTACGCTTCCCTATTCGGAAGTAAGTGTCGGGATTTGTAATTTACTCGGCTTCGGCTCCATTCAGTCCATTTGGCGACTTACTGATTTAGCCAAGCCAAATATTCAAAAATGGGGAATAAAATTTAACATAATGGTTACTTTCTAAAATGAATGTATTCTTTGAGTTTTACACATGCAAACAACAGATAATCAACATAATGTAAAAAATAAAAGATATGAAAAACCAATTTAAAATTTCACAAATCCTTTTGACTTTAGGCGTGGTAATACTCGCTTCGCTGATTTTATTATTCGGTGTGCCGATTTACAAAGTTTGGCAGCAGGAAATGACCGGAAAAGCTGAATTAAGCCGTGCGGAGCAAAACCGTCAAATCCGAATCCAAGAGGCAAAAGCAAAAAAAGAGGCTGCTGTTTTTGAAGCGGAAGCAGAAGTGGAACGTGCAAAAGGTGTTGCACAGGCGAATAAAATAATAGGTGAAAGTCTTAACGAAAACGAGAATTATCTCCGGTATCTTTGGATTCAGAGCCTGAATGATGGCAATGCTGAAACTATTTATGTCCCGACAGAGGCAAATTTGCCTATTTTGGAGGCAGATCGGTTTTCACAACCTAAAAAGAAAGGATCTGAAAAATGACTAAAGTAGCAATCATTGGCGGTGGAAACATGGGCGGCGCCATTGCTCGCGGACTTATAAAGGGCAAATTGATTTCGGCTCAAGATATTACTGTAAGCGATATTTCTGAAAAAATTCTCGCCGATTTAAATACCGTTTCAAACGAATGGAAATTGACCCATTCCAACCGGGAAGCAATTCGGGGTGCAGACATAATTATTTTGGCTGTAAAACCTTGGCTCGTAGAAAAAATCTCCGGTGAAATCGCGAATACTATTGACTACAAAAGTCAGATTCTTGTTTCCATTGCTGCCGGAGTAGATTTTTTTACCTTGAAAAAATTATTTAATGATGAAGCGGTTATTTTCAGAATTATACCCAATACGGCTATCGAAGTGTTAGAAAGCGTTTCAACAATCACTTCCGTAAATGCCGATAAAGAAAAAATCAATTTAGTCAGCTCTATTTTTGAAGAACTCGGGAAAGTTTTTTATGTTGAAAGTGAGAAAATTCTCAATGCTTACATGTCACTTTCTTCCTGCGGAATTGCGTATGCTTTCCGGTATATTCGTGCGGCAATGGAAGGCGGCGTAGAAATGGGAATTAACCCGAATGTAGCCAAGGAAGTGGTGATGCAAACGCTGAAAGGTGCTGTCAAATTGTTGGAAACTAATCAATCTCATCCCGAAGCGGAAATTGATAAAGTGACCACTCCGGGCGGTATTACCATCAAAGGGCTGAATGAAATGGAAGCAAACGGATTCACCAATGCGGTGATAAAAGGACTAAAAAAAAGCCTTCCTTGATTCCCTCATAAGGTGGGAAACATGGGAGATTTCGTCAATATCTCATTAAAATACAAAGCATTAATTTTTATACAAACTAAAATCCTCCCTTCTCGGGAGGTGAGAGGAGTTTATGATTACAACAGACCAACTAAAAGAAGTGTTGGAACGCGAGGCGGCGTTGAGGGGGTATCTTTGACATTGACGCCAAGCTTGTTCAAATAGAAGAAGAAGAACTGCGTACGCAAGCGCCCGGATTTTGGGATGACCCGAAATCAGCGGAAATTCAGATGAAAAAAGTGAAAGACCTGAAACGCTGGGTGGATGGTTATAACGAGGTGAAAACCGCTGCTGATGAGTTGCAGTTGGCTTTTGACTTTTACAAAGAGGAAATCGTAACAGAAGAAGATGTTGATAAAGCATACAATCATGTCATGGAACTTTTGGAAGCCATTGAAATGAAAAATATGCTCTCCAACGAAGAAGATCAACTTGGCGCAGTGATAAAAATAGTGGCAGGTGCCGGTGGAACTGAGGCGCAAGACTGGGCAGACATGCTTTTCCGCATGTATCAGCGATATTGTGAGCGGCAAGGCTACAAAAATGAAGTGACAAACTATCAGGCAGGTGATGAGGCCGGGATAAAAACTGTTACGCTCCAGACGGAGGGCGATATGGCTTACGGCTACCTGAAAAGTGAAAACGGAGTGCATCGGTTAGTGCGTGTTTCGCCATTCAACGCACAAGGAAAACGAATGACTTCATTTGCTTCGGTATTTGTTACTCCATTAGTAGATGATACGATATCAATTGAGGTAAATCCGGCAAATTTGAGTTGGGATACTTTCCGTTCAGGTGGAGCCGGCGGGCAAAATGTAAACAAAGTCGAAACCGGAGTGCGTCTTCATTATAAATACATCGATGAGCGTGATGGCTCAGAGAAAGAAATTGTGATTGAAAACACAGAAAGTCGCTCGCAGACGGGAAACCGGGACAATGCGCTACGGCTGCTTCGTTCGCAATTGTATGAAATCGAGCTTGAAAAGCGGCGCGAAGCACAGGCAAAAGTGGAAGCCGGAAAGAAAAAAATCGAGTGGGGCTCGCAGATTCGCAGCTATGTGTTTGATGACCGTCGGGTGAAAGACCATCGGACTAATTACCAAACATCCGATGTAAACGGTGTGATGGATGGGAAAATAGATGAGTTTATCAAAGCCTATTTGATGGAATTCGGGCAGGAAGTTGCCGCTCCATAAATCCCACAGTAGGAGGATTTTTCAAAGGCGTATTAAGCGCGGTATTTTGGATTTATCGGTTCAGCTAATTAGGGAGTAATCGGTTTTAAGTAGATTATCTCATCATATTCTTGATAATAATACTCAATTTCGTTTTGTGGATTGCGGTTTAATTGGATTGTACGCCAGACAACCTGGAATTTCTTATTCAAATACCTTGGATTGGGGATGTTTTCACCGATTCTGATTTCATGAACTTCGGAAGGTAAGAATTTCTCCGTTTCTGTGTGTTTTTTGGGAATAATGAGCTCGAAATTAGTGTCATTCGCGTTAAAAACTACCTCATTCCCGCTTGAATTGATGAAAACATAATAGTCTAAATCATCCATTCTATAGTCGGCGTATGTGAGAATGGCGTTTTTTACGTCATCAAGGATTAAATAGTCGGCAGGAATGTTTTTTTTTCGCAAAGCATCCAAGATAAGTTCAAACGTATCAACCGACTCAACGAGATTTAGTGTGTTTTCCGCTCGGTAATCGTCGGTTTGATTGTTTTTTCTTTCTTTATTACAAGAAAAGAAAAGGACGGAGAGTAAGAATATCAGCCAATATTTTTTCATCCGATTGATTAAAAATAATGCGAATCAGGGGTTGAAAATTAAAAATTAACAAATTTAAACAATATTGTTTATAAGTTTCCGTTAAGGAACATAAACCGATTAATTCACTACAATTATTCAAATTTATGTTCCCAACGGATAAAAAATTAAAATTAGTACA
>JAAYIT010000246.1 GCA_012523295.1 Porphyromonadaceae bacterium
AAAGACTTTCAGGATAAAACTATCACCTTTGAAAGAATTTATTTTTTACTTGAAAGAAAATCGAGTCTTGCAATAGCACTGGATAAATGGACCAAGGCTGGTATTTGGATTATAAACAGAGGTGATAAGGATTATCCTAAATCAGTAAAAGAACTACTTAAAGAAAATGTACCTCCAATTTTGTTTGGCATTGGAAATATGCAATTATTAAACAAGAAATATATTGGTGTTGTTGGCTCAAGAGACGCAAATGAACAAGAACTAAATGAAACGAGAAAGCTTGCTCAATCTATTATTAAAGATGGTTATGGTGTCGTTTCTGGAGCAGCAAAAGGGGTTGACGAGTGGGCTATGATGGGTGCATTAGAATCTCATGGGTTTTCATTGGGTTATGTAGCTGACTCCTTAATTAAAAAATCGACTTCAAGTTTATTTCGAAAACATATTATTAATAAAAATCTCTGTCTTGTTTCACCATACAATCCTGAAGCAGGTTTTAACGTGGGGAATGCAATGTCAAGAAATAAACTAATATACACACAATCTTCTGCAACCATTGTAGTGAAATCAGATATAAAAGGTGGAACATGGGAAGGTGCAAAAGAAAATCTTAAAAATAATTGGGTTCCTGTCTGGGTTCTTGATAATAATGTGAAAGGGAATATTGAGCTTGCCAAAAAAGGAGCAAGAAAATTAACTTTTTTCGATGAGATAAATTTATTACAATTAACACGAAAAAAAATAGTTCCTACTGAGCCTGATCTTTTTACAAACGATCCAGTATTAGTACATAATGAAATGTCAGTAAATGAAAGTGCACCAACATATAGAATTGAGGAACTAAAGATAAAAATAAAAGAAGCATCCTTTTTTGATTTATTTATTGCAAAGTTTAATGAGAATTATCAATATAGAACTGTTTCAAAAAAAGAAATAAAAGAGGATTTGAGATTAACCACCAGCCAATTAGATGAATGGCTGAAACTTGCAATAGAGAAGAACTACCTTATAAAAACAAATAAACCGGTTTCCTTTAAATTCAATCCAAATATTTCTATCAAAATCGAACTTTAAAATCAATTCAACAAGGAGTAGAGTTACCCATTAACTCAGAGAGTCTGTAATAAAATAACTTTAAAGAAAAACGGAAGCTATTGAATAGTTTCATTTAAAATAGAATATGGGTACATTATTATCATATGGTTTCGTCTTAGTTTTGCTGCTTGCGGCTGAACTTTTTTATTTCCGGATCGCGGATCGGTTTAACATCATCGACAAACCGAACGAGCGGAGTTCGCACAATTACATCACAATTAGGGGTGGGCGAAGCATCTGGTGGGTGGCAGCGCTGCTGTTCCTGCTGTTTCATTTCTCTTCTCAGGGGTTGTGGTTCTTCGCGGGCATCACGCTGATCGCGGGAGTGAGCTTCGTGGATGATATCGTGACCCTGGGACAGCGGGTGCGGCTGCTGTTTCATCTGCTTGCAATGAGCTGCGCTTTTTACATGGCGGGGGTATTCGGCATGTATCCCTGGTGGGCGATTGTTGCGGGGTACGTGGTGTTTATCGGAATCGTGAACGCGTATAACTTCATGGATGGGATTAACGGGATCACGGGCCTGTACAGCATCGCGGTGCTTGCATCGCTGCAGTACGTGAACCTGACGTACGGCAACTTCGTGCATGAGGACCTGATATGGTACCCGATGCTGGCATCGGTGGTGTTCCTCTTCTTCAACTTCCGGAAGAGGGCACGGTGCTTCGCGGGCGACGTGGGCAGCGTGGCCATCGCCTTCTGGATTGTGACGCTGTTGTTATTGCTGATCGTGAAGACGGAGAACC
>JAAYIT010000247.1 GCA_012523295.1 Porphyromonadaceae bacterium
GGTTTTTCGTCTGTTCCGCCTGCCGGACCTGCAATCCCTGAAGTGGCGACAGCATAATCTGTCTGCAACGCTTTTTGTGCGCCTTCTGCCATTTCGCGCACAACCTGCTCGCTCACAGCCCCAAATTCCCGGATGCTCTTTGCAGAAACACCAAGCAAATTCTGCTTGATTTCGTTGGAATAGGCAACAATGCCGCCGTTATACCAGCCGGAGCTTCCGGGAACGGAAGTAATCAAATGTGAAATATAACCACCCGTACAGCTTTCCGCAACCGCGAGATTTTGATTCCTTTCTAATAGCAGGTTGCCAACTGCGCCGGCAAGCGTATCGTCATCATATCCGAAAATATGTTCGGGAATAATCTGTTTCAGTTGCTCAATTTCATGTTCAACCAGCTCTTTCAGCACATTACCGTCGTTACCGGTGGCTGACAAACGCAATCGCACCGACATTGGATTGGGAAGATAGGCTAAACGGATATTATCGGGCAGTGCATTTTCCCAGCTCTCAATACGCTCTGCCAGAATAGATTCCGGCAGCCCTTGTGTCAGAACGGTTTTATGGAAAATTGCCCTGAGGTTACCATTATTTTGCAGGCGGGTAAGAATTTCATGCTCAACAAGATACTGCATTTCGAAGGGAACACCCGGCACAGAAACAAAAATGGTGTCATCCTTTTCGAACCACATACCAGATGCCGTACCCACTTTGTTGGGCAAAACAACACACGATTCAGGGAGCATTGCCTGATCGCGGTTTAGCGAGTTCATCCGAATATTCCGGTGCTTGAACCGTTCCAGAATTTGATCGTAAATATCTTTATGAAATACTAATTTTGTATTGAAAAAGCGGCAAAGTGCCGGTTTGGTTATGTCATCTTTTGTGGGACCAAGCCCGCCGGTCAAAATGACTAAATCCATCTTTCCCGCTGACTGCTCAAGCGCATGAATGATATGCTCCGTGTTGTCCTTCACAGAAGTTATGCGGCAGATTTCAATTCCTGCCCGGTTAAAATGTTCGGCAATCCAGGCTGAGTTGGTATCCACAATCTGCCCGATGAGAATTTCGTCGCCAATGGTTAAAATTTCCGCTTTCATTTCTCAGTCTGATGATTAATTTTCAAATTCAAGGTCGCATCATCTATCTATGTATCAACACTCCCAAAGCTCTCTATGTGTTTAATTCGTTCAAAGAGTGGTGGATGAGAATAGTTGAAAAAAACATAAAGCGGATGCGGTGTCAGGTTGCTCAAATTTTTCTGGGAAAGCTTTTTCAATGCCGAAGCCAAAGCTGCCGGCTTATAATTGAGCGCTGCAAATGCATCAGCCTGATATTCATTTTTTCGGGAAAGCATATTCATAAAAATGCTCAGAATAAACGAAACCGGAGCATACAAAATTCCAAAGGCAACCATTCCGATATGAAAATTGGGTGTTTCAACCCCAAGCGCACGGCTGAGTGAACTACTCTCAATCAACAGAGAAAAAATGTATAGCAAAACTCCCGTTTGCAGAAGCGAAATGATTAACCCCTGCAACACATGTTTTTTCTTATAGTGCCCGATTTCATGCGCCAGCACAGCCACAATTTCACCGGTAGTCATATCGTCAATAAGAGTATCATATAAAACAATCCGTTTTTTTGCACCAAATCCGGTAAAATAGGCATTCGCTTTTGTGGAGCGTTTTGAACCATTTATCACGAAAATATTATCTAATTTAAACCCTACCCTATCAGCAAAATCACTGATTGCACTCCTGAGTTCGCCTTCTTCCAAAGGAGTTTGCTTGTTAAAAAGTGGCACAATGAGATTGGAATAGAACATCGCCATAAAAACAGTGAACAGTGAAATGGCAATCCAGGCATAGAGCCAGAACAAATTTTGGGTTTCCCGGTAAATAAAAATGATGAGCGCCAGCAATCCGCCGCCAATAACGGCACCTAACAGCCACCCTTTCAACTGGTCTGAAACAAAAATTCTGGGTGTGACTTTATTAAAACCGAATTTCTCTTCAATCACAAAAGTGTCATAAACCGAAAAGGGAATACCGAGAATACTTGATGCAAGCATGATAATTCCAAAAAACAGGAGCGCCGCCCAAATGGCATTCGACGTGATGCTCCAGGCAACGGAGTCAACGAAAGCGAAACCGAAAAACAGAAACATAGCCAGCGTAATCAGAAAACTGAATGTTCCCGAATATATTCCGAAGCGGTGATTTTCACGCTGATATGCCTGCTGTTTTGCATATTCTTCTTTGTCGTAAATCCCTTCAAGCTCACGGGGAATTTTACTACCCATCCGCTTAATATTCAGATAGTCGAGATAGTTTTCAAGCAAAAAATCAAAACTGAGAATGGCTATGATTATCCAGAAAATTGTTCCGTACATTATAATATTCAAAATGGTTAATTATCAAAGGTAGTGCTAAAAACAACAAATGCCCGCATTGCAGGCATTTGTCTTAAAAAAATAAATATCGGTTAAAAAATCCTGAATCCCAAAGTCAACATAAATGTTCTGTTCTTTCCGTTACCTTCTTCGTTGGGGGAAGCATAAAGGTTATTCAGACCATGTTCCATGCGTGCTTCTAAAAAAATGCGCCAGATATCAAATCCGACTCCATACTGAAATCCAATACTATTGTCTTTTAGGTTATCTTTTAAAAAAACACTCTGTTCCTTTAATGATTTATCGGTCATCAGGCTGAATACCGGACCGCCAATTAGATGAATATTTGAAGATTCTCCGTTGAAAACCTTAACCCCAAGGAGAAGCGGAATATCCACGTTACTGTAATCAAACTGCTCCAATCTCTCCTTTACTTCCGAATCAGCTGCAAAAACTTCTCCGCCTTTTGCACTGAAATAGACTTCAGGCTGAAGGTAAACCCTGCCGAAACCAAACCGACCATAAGCTCCAAAGTGAGCTTTCGTGATGGATTCTGAGTTGTATTGACTTTTACTGAATGTAACTTTGGAATTATTTATACCGGCTCTAATTCCAAGGTCCAGAGTAGGCTGGGCAAACAGCAATACTGAAAAAAGCATAAACAGTGATAAAACAATAATTTTTCTCATAACATATATTTTAAAAAACATCTAATCGGGTCGTTTGTAAAATCCAAACCGGATTTATCTATAAACGGTAATTAGCTTAATAAAATTGCAAGCTTTTAATTATTTTCAAAAACACATTTCTCTTGAAATATTTAAAAGAACTCCTACAAAAACTATTCGTTATAACAAGATTGCTCTTTTGTTGTTTAGCACTAAATTGAATTTATTCGTAATGCCCTCTAAGCGAATAAATATATAATTCTCCTTCTTGACAATACTTCGTTAAAAACAATGTTAAATAATTGATAATGAGCAAAATAAGTGAATAAAACATTTGATTAAGCCCCTGATAATCAATATCTTAATGGATTTTACCACAAATCTACTCAAGTATGATTACCAGGGGATGCCTTAATTACAAATCATTGATTATCAGAACTTTAAATTACGATTGTCTCTTATCGGGATGCCTTTGTACAATACATTGATTATATGAAGAATGTAAAAGGTATTAGTGTCGAAAGATTGCAGTTGAAACACTTTACAAGAGATGGCATAACGGAATATCTCAAGTGGCTACTTGATGTGAAGGGGTGCTCTCCGGCAACACGTAATTATCGACTTGCAGCAATACATTCCTTTTGCAAATATCTGCAATACACTGTCATTGATCGTATAGAAGAGTGGCAGAGGATACTCTCTATCAAGGCAATGAAAACTGTGGGAACAACGATAAACTACATTACGGTAAATGGCGTGAAGTTACTGCTTGCACAGCCAGACACGTCCACTTGGAGAGGCAGAAGAAACCTAGCCTTACTCTCACTTATGTATGACACAGGAGCCCGAGTATCTGAAATAGCCGACCTTACAGTGGACAGTGTACGCATTAATCATGAACCATACACTATACGTCTGTTTGGCAA
>JAAYIT010000024.1 GCA_012523295.1 Porphyromonadaceae bacterium
GCGATTCTTTCCCATTAATATACATGGTAATGGTTTTATGAAAAACCCGGGGGAGCCGTGTCATAAGTAACCTTAATTTTCCCTTTGCCCCGGCTTGGTGGGCTTTCGGAGCCATTCGGGGATATTGCAGCCACACGAGGTTTTATATTGCTTAGGATTAGCAGCGTTTTGCCGGGATTGGAAAATCCAAAGTTGTATTGCACTTCCTCTTTTAACGGGATGGTGCCAAAATCGTATTCCTGCACGTTAAACCAGATAACAGCATCGTTCCGGGTAACGAGGGAGAAACAGGCAACCAGGAAAAATAAAAAACCTGAAACAAATTACTTCATATAAATAAAGTTTTTATATACTAATCAATGCTGACTCATTATGAAAAAACTTTAAGAAATAAAATGACAAATCATCACGACAACTTGCCGAGAGGTGAAAGAGCATAAGTTTAAAGGTTCAATTTTTCCTTTAATTGTTTAAATAGTTTCTTATCGTCACCAGGCCAGTAGGCTTTTTTTTCGACAATTTTGCTGGTTGAGTCAATAATCATATAAGTTGGATACCCGGTAACTTCACCGCCATATTTTTCCATATCTTCTTTAAAGTCATCGGTCAACATAAAATGATAACCTTCCAGATTATATGCGGTAATAATTTTTTTCCAGTTCTCTCTGTCCGGTTGATATTCGTTTGCAATGTAAAGCATCGCAATTTTATTTTTTTTTAGAAATGATGTAAGCTCATGGTTATATTTGAACTGGTTTCTGGAAGGGAAGCACCATGTTCCCCAAAAGTTTAAGAACATTGGTTTATTTCTAATACTGTCAAGTAATTGCTGAAAGCTTTGAATTGGCCCATTTTCATCAAGGAAAATGACTTTTTCAGAAAGAGAACGCCCGGAAATGCTGTCAAATGCTTCAGAGCGGGGAATTAATTCATTTTCCAGCATTCCTCCAAGAGTAGTCTGTTTCATCACAGGGTTTTCGTTCAAAAAATCCTTCGCAATTTTTGATGATTCAAGCTGAAGTGTTGCAACATCCGAAGCTATTTTTCGCATTTTATAATTCCTGTAAACTTCACGGGGGATAATATTTTTTATTTCTTCAATATCTGAATACCTGCTTTTTTCTTCCGGAGGGGAGAATTTTCCATCTTTTAGTCCAGCAAGATAATGCAGATATTCCTCAATATACCTGGATTCAGATAACCAAATATTTCCAAATTCTACACTTTCTAACGGATATTCTCGAAAAATATCATCATATACTTTGTATAATTTATTTACAACCAGACTGTCTTTTATTCCAGATTTTTGTGGCATAATCCATACATCACTTATGGTTACAGCCAAACGGTAAGCATTAAAATATTTAACATTCAGGGTGGCCACTTCAAAAAATGCCGAATCAATTTCACCTTTATTCAGCAATTCCGTATATAATGCAACTTGATGTTCGGACTTTTGATTCAGCTTAATTAATAATGAATCTGGTTGATATAAATCCCACTCCTCATGATAAAGTGAACCCATAGTCCCATTATCAAACATGTTGTAATACATCTGCCCCAAATCTATTTTATAAAAACCGGGGCGATCACCATCCTGAATATTCCAGCAGTAAATATCAGGACTGTAAGGTATCATCGCATCATTATATTTTTGAGGTTCACAAATAAAAGAATAGTTTTTCTCTGGTTGCACGATTAATCTGCATTCATAAAAAATTTCCTTTTCATTTTTATTCCGAAAGTGGAAGAAAAAATAATTAAGTTGGTTTATGTTTTTTTGAATTACAAACCGCCCTAAACTGTCAGGTTGTATGAATATGGGATTTCGAAAGTAGTTTTCGTTTGAAAGATAATATCTTACCGGTGAAATACCGTCGTAACCAATGATTTGTCCTTCTATTCTAACATGGTGATTTTGACTAACTACATTGTTTGCTGCTATCAGGAAAATGACTACTAATAGATTAATACTTCTCATTTTTTTTATTTCTGTTAAGCCTATATTATTATTCTATTCTCAGGCCTTCCAAATACAAGTTCCAAAGATTCCTGTCATGTACGGGATTCCCGACTAATATGATCTCATTATTGGTATCTATCATAAAAGTTTTTAGTATTTTTATATGAGGAAGGTTATTTAATTTTGAAAAAGTTTGATTCTTATCAAAATACAATGTCAATTCAGTTGGGGGTCTTTCGCCATAGTACTTTTTAAAGAATGAAATATCTACGTCTTCTACAATGAAAAAAAGATTATTATTATAACCCATCAATTCCATTTCCTTTAAATAAGGCTCCCATTTCTTAAAATCCTTTATACAGGTTTCACAATTTCCCGCAATGACGGAAATAATTTTTGGTCTGTTTCTTTTATTAAGAACTGATTTTTTTGGTTCCTGTAACTCCTGCAACAAAGAATCCGGAAACGAAATACTTCTACCTATCATGGATTTAGCAATATCTTTTATCTCTTTTGCATATTCGGTATTAGTCTTACTTTCTTTGCATCCATATAATATATGTGATATAAAAATCAACAATAGAATAAAATGAATTCTAAATCTTAACATGTCATCTAAATTCTGGTAAATTATAGTAAATAAATCCCCCTGTTACAGGTGAAAAAGTAATAATTCTATTTTTCTCAATATCTACATCAAATGTAGTTGCCGGATATTCAAGATCGATTTTAGCGACTGGCTGGCCTTTCCAATTAAAAACATGCAATTTTTGGGGATAATTAATATTCATCTCCTTGTTTTTCATCTCAAATTGTTTCTTACCCAGATACAAACTATATATATATTGATCTGATACTGCTAAATATTTATTTGTCTGAAAATAATTTTCATCATATTTAGGTATTTCGAGAATTTTTCCGGGTCCTCTTACCTTTGAAATAATATTGCCCCTTGAATCGATAATAGCAACTACATCGGCCATACGATATGCGATAACATATTGTTCTTTCTGAGGATGCCGTAGATAAAGATATGTAGATGTGTGTTTGCGGGTATTTTCATTAATTTTTTTATAAATGTTTAGATAATCCGGAATAGCTAATGAATCAATTACCTCACCTTTATGATTAAAAAATGAAATAAGTATTTCCTGATCAGGATCGGCAAACGAAAACAAATTATTGGGCTCGGAAAAAAATTGGATAAAAAATTTATCTTCCGGCAAAGGTACGAAGGTTTCCGGAAAATAAACCGGATTCAGTAAAGCCTTCTGTATATTAAATTCCCAAATAACCATCTTTCCCAAATCACGATACCAAATGATTCCTTTTGATTTATCTGCTACCCCTAATCCCATATTCGCTATTTCATGTGGACCACGTCCTACATTTCCGGTTGATAAAACGTATTTGAATGTATTTTTATTAAAAACATAAATGCATTTTTCCATTTCAGCAGCACTATTTAAAATTAGAAAGGAATCACATACATCTATTATGCCTGTTTTAAAAAGCAATTCATTTTCTACTTTTATTCCTTTTAATTTATATGATTCAGGAAATGCGGTAAATTCGATTTGTTTATTTTGTTTACACGAATTAACAGGCAAAATAATGGACAAACAAATAATTATTTCAAAAAATGATTTCATAATTGTTGATATTTTAAAATTGCTCCGGATGTTATCCCGGAGCAAAAAAATTAGCATTCACCTGACGTACCTATATGTTTATTAAAAAACATAAGACTGCAACTTCTGCAAATTAAGCATACATCATTTGGGTCACCGGTATATGCGCATCCCTCAGTACACCACATTCCCATTTCTCCATTCGCATATGCTTGCAACAAATTAATGTTTTGCAAGGTAAAATCATGAACTTTTTTGTCGGTTGACGATATATTATAATTAACAACCGCCAAGGAAAATAACGTTCCTATAAATAGCAATAAATATTTTTTCATGATATTTTAATTTTTAATAAATTACAAATCAGTATTTTATTCATCCTCTATGGATTTAAATTCTTGTGCCTTAATAACCTGTTTTTTACCTTTGCTCCCCGAAAGGGGAGCTACCAAAACTGAAGTTTGAACGCAATTTGAATTTTGTATGTGTAGTTTTTCCCTTTCATTTTTTATTACCAGTTCATATTCACCGCTAATTACCAAATTATTTGTTCATAGTTATTTATTTGTTTTGGTATTAAAGATAATACGGTTGGAGTGCCATTTCATAGCACTTTGCAAAAAAACTTTCTTAAAGTCGAAATTATTTTGCAGGATATAACTCTTTTGGATTTTTGAATAGCCAATATCTGCCCCGTTTGTCCGCAACTCATCAAGGTAACGAAATACGGTCCGTCTTGAAACATCCAGCTTTTCAGCTAAACTATCGGCAGTTCCGGTTTTTTCCTGTTCCAACAGTTCTGTCAGGTAAAATAATTTTCTCAAATAGTCGAAATCACTCATAATAAATAGTTTTATTTTTTAGTGCATTATCACTACAAAATGTACCCATTTCCCACAGCTTCGCCCCATCAGTCACATACAAGGTTTTTACAGGTGTTATTTTTTCTTTCGTCTTCTTCCGGTTTTTATTCCGGAATTACCTATCCAACATCTTTTGCATTTCCGCTTTTATCTCTTCAATTGCGGTCGATTCCACCTTTATCTCTTTTTCCAGCAATTCTTTTGCAACCTTTATCGCCTTCTCCCTTTGCCCAGTTTCGTCGTACAGTTTTGCCAGCAGGTATTTGGAGTAAAACCGGCTGGGGTTCATATGCCAGGCGTGGAGGTAGCCCTCCTCAGCCTTTTTGCTTTTGCCTGTTGCCTTGTAGCTGTCGCCCAGAGCCGTGTAAACTACAGTGTTGGGATAATATTTCAAGGCTTTTTTAAGTGTTGTAATTGCTTCCTCATGTTTCCCTGCCATGGAAAGCGCTTTGCCGTAGTTGGTAAGAAAATCGCCGTTGTATCGCAAAACCGGAAGGACTTTTTCGTATTCAGCATTACTTTGTTCGTAAGCGCCCATGCTATACAGCGCAAACGCATATTTCCAGCCTTTTAAAGCTCCGGTTTGTTTTTTCAGGGAACCAGCTCCGAAATAAACGGCTGCAAGGGCAACGCCCCCAACCAATACTTTCGCCATAAAAATGGTAACCTGACGGGTTATTTTGCTGACTGGCCTACCCAAACTTATTTTTCGTGAACTCCCTGACAAAAAGGCCAGCGAAAGCGCCATGCCGGTTTTTATGGGCAATATTTGGACCGGGTAGGAAAACATAGAAAAAATCAGAAATGATAGGAGCAGGGCCTTTGAAAGGACAACAAGATGTATTGTGGAGCGGTTAATAGAGTGCTCCGAAGTCATACTATCACTTTTCGAAACAGAAAAGGCCAGCATGAAAATCAATGCAAGCAAAAAAGTTCCGATCAAACCATGTTCTGCTGTTTGCTGCAACAATTCATTGAAAGCATAGTTGGTATCTCCAGCCACCCTGGCTTTTTCGGAATCCGTATTGTTCTCAAAATAACGGGCCTGATAATCCATGTAATTTGCTTTAAATCCATTAAACCCGGTTCCGGTTACAGGATGATCGGCAATCATTCTGGTCGTTATTTTCCAAATGAGTATGCGCCCGTCAGCCGAGCCTTTTTTCAAATGGCACAACCCGGCAGCGCCCGCAATCGTCGCGGCAATAACCAGAAAAGCCATTAGCGCTTTTTTTTCGGCTGAAAAATTCAATCTTTTGAGTTTTTGTATCCACCGGTATTTTACCGCGAACAGATAAACCGCAGCGCCCGACACCGCCAGCCAGGCAGCCCTCGATTGCGATGCAGGAAGTACCAGTACAATGCTTATCAGCGCCACAACTGGTAAATAGTACCCGGCTTTGTTCAGTATGTTTGTACACAGCTCCCTTATCCGGGTTTTTTGGACTTTTATTCCTGTTTTATTGAACCAGTGAATTGTAACATCCAGGCCGGTTTGTAACACCTCTGTTATTTTTCCCGGAGTGCTTTCAGTTTTCTTCCGGGGATTAACCAATTTTATACCGAACAGCCAAAACCCCATTGCCACGGGAAATACAGAAGCAAGGTAACCGGCATAAGGGGCGGGATTAAAAAAACTGCCGGTAAGTTTAAACAGGTTGTGGTGCGAAGGATAGTATCCCCAAAGCTGCAGGTTGCCGTAAACAGCCTGAACTATTCCGCCGGTAATAAAGGCAAAAAACAGCCATTTAAAATGCTTTAACGGGATGAGCCTGAGCACAACATAAAACAGGGACAGCCCTGCAAATTCTGCCAGCGAAAGCGACCAGGGCGTTCCTTGGATGATAACATTTGCAATGAGGTAAGCAAGCCAAACTGAAACGATCAGGTCTAACCGGGTAAAAACAAAATGGCAGGGCGAAGTGACCGATATAAAAACAATTGCAGAAACAGGTAATATTACCAGTAATGCCGACAGAAAAAACAGGATTTTCCCGGTTTGGGTCGCATTTATAAACGGCTCATAAACTACGGATGGCAACAGCACAAGCACAACAGCTAATAAAATCAGCAAAACTGCGAAGGATATGCTTCTGGTTAAGTTCATGATATAATGGTTTGAACTACTTTTTACTAAAAAAATGCTTATAAGTCTCGTCTAATTCCTCCTGAAAAAGCCACCCAAAATATTTAATCCTTCCTGATTTATAGTGAATAAGCAAATCATTAATTAGTATGATTCCGTATGAATCCATTATATTTCCTTTGCTAATTATTACTTCCACAGGCATTTTTCTCAATCTTTCAACTGTAAAATCATTCTGCCGATAGTGAATTAAAATTTTAAAATCAGTATTTGCGTTTAATTCTTCTATGAGTTGAATCGTTTTTTCTTCACATACACCGCATGAACCATTTTTAAGAAATATAACTATTAAATTATCATAATCTTTTACGTTAATCTCATATTCTTCAGATAAATAGGTGAGAATTTGTTTTTTATAGCCTATTCTACTACTACAAGCTCCGAAACAAAATAGAAGCATAAATGAAATGCTATAATTCAATAAGATACGTGTGTACTTTATATTTTTCTGGTTCATAAGTCCTATTCTTGGGATGATTTGAATTAATAATTAATCCTTTTGAAGTTATCTCTTCAGTGTTTATCAGATAAGTATCAGATTGTAAAACAAATTCATTTATGAGTTCAAATTGTTTTGTGTACACCGACATAATAATTTCTTTTTCATAGGGTGTATTAAACCTATTTTGAGATTTGCGGTAATTTATTTCTTTCCAATGAAGCCGGATATAAAGATTTCTGAATGGGTCGAATACTACTTTGAAGAACCTGGGATTCTCAATATAATGAATCCATTTTTTTTCTCTGTTCGTAGATTTCATTTTTGCTATTCTGTTTTTGCTTAATTTACTTTTTCCTCCATAACAATTGATTTCATCTGTTATTAAATTGTATGTGTAAATATTGGATTCACAGGAAAAATTGTAAGTTACTGACTCTAAGGTGTAGGAAGTATTAATACAAATATCTGAACCCAAATATTTGTATTGATTGATATAATATTGCGGATAAAATGACTGAAGAAACCGGAAATCTCCGTTTCCAATAAAAATTTCAGCCATTGAAGGGGTATTGGCAGTTAGGTTATTTTGAATAAAAAAAATATGACTAATAATACTTTTTCTTTTTTTATTGTAAAAAAGATTAGATGAATCATAGTTATATAACCGAAAACTTTTATCTGAATCTTGGTTAAATAAATTCTTCATTTTCTTTTTTACCGCACCTTTTTTATCTACAATTAACAAACTAAACCCATCATTTATAAAAATGGAATCAAAATTATGTATATAAAGCCCTTCAACGTCCATTGCAACCATGTTTGGTCCTTGTGAATCAAAAATCGTATGAAATGAGTTCTGTTCATTAGTTAAACTTAACCAATCCAAAGAATGAGTTGCTTTATTATAAGATACATAATACACATCACTGGATGTTTCATAAACGTTTGAAATACCTGAATAATAGTTGTTGGACACAGAATCGATTGGAACCGACAATGAATCCAATTTAGTGCCTTTTATTATTTGCGTCGCATGTTTGGTTTCTATTAAGATATCTTCTCGACGGGAGAAACATCCTTGTAAAACCATACATCCTAAAACTAAAAAAAATAAGTTTTTCATAATGTAGAAAATTAAATTATTGAAGCCGTAAGTCGTAAAACTATCAGTAATATAACCCATTGAAGGAGTATCCAGAAAAAACAAACCAGATAGAAATTTTAAACAAGGTTGCTAATACTTTCTATCCAAGTTTATTTCCTGGCTATTAAGCCCATCCAATGGGTTACTAACAGAACTATCACGGTATTAAAGTCATTTTATCTAAGTGAAATTAAACAACTTATGGACACCATGAAATTGCATAGCACTGATTCGGATTTGGCGCTGTAACTTTGCACTCTACGTAATTATTGTAATTACTACATTTTATTTCAAAGTATTCAGCACTGCCAGCCTGCGCTTTTTGTTCAACTAATTGCAGATTAGAATCACTTTTCGGATTTGATTCAAGTCTAAAATATCCCAAAAAAGATATTACTATCACTGCAAACAGTCCAATTGTTTTAACTTTTTTCATATCTATTTTACAATTGGTTAATATCTTTAAAAATTTCTTAAAACTCTTCGTGAATTAATAATATTTTTGCCCCCCGAAAAGGGGCTACCACTTCTGCAGTTTAAAATCGGGAGTTAGAACTACGGAGCGGTAAGCCCCCTTATTTGGATTTTTTCTTTTTTTCATTTTACTGTTGCTTAATAACAAACCCCGTCACACGGCATAGACCACAGCCAGCCGCAACTTGAAGAGCCTGTCGAGCAACCACTTGAACGACAATAAGATGTGCCACAAAAATCGGCTGACAGATTGCAGTCGCAACTGCCTTCTGAATTGGTTGTAACACTGGCGCTCAACAATTTTAAGGCAGAAAGCTCGGCTTCAAGCTGAGACTGATTGGTATAGAGGCGGAAAACCATAAAAGCTACAAACTGTTCTGCCCACTCCAGTTCATTAAAGGCGTAAGCTATCCAGTCGGCTGCAAACCCGGAACGGTTGTGTAAATCCTGGTGGATAACTTTTCCCAGGAAATAATCATGTCCGATGTGATCGATCAATTTTTGCACATGGCTGGTTTCGGCTTCAGTAAAGGTTTCGTTCGCCAGCACATAATATAATTTATCGATCCAGGCATTTCTCTTTTTCCGGTAATCCCAACTGTTAAATACTGCTCTTTGCAGTTCAGGCTCGTAGGATACCAATTCTTTAACGGTAATTTGAGATAATTCTTCCCGGTTTTCTGAAATAAACGCGTTAATGACCGGGTCGCAGGAAAATTCGAATTCAGATTTTTGGCAGGAAAACAAAACAATGAACAAAAGAAAAATAAAATAAAATTTTCCCATGATTTAAAGTTTTATATATTTCTATGCAATATAAAACTTTTAAATTTATATTTCAAAAATTTCTTATTGAAATTTTGCTTTTTTGTAATACCTGAAATAGATAAAAATAAAACCCAAGCTAATCAGCAATGGAAAGCTAAAGTCGAAGTTAATATAGAAATGGATAAGTTGGCTCCGGAGAGGATGATTATCGCTTATCATATTTTTAACAATGGGGAACAGGCAGGTATCGGTAATGGACAAAACAACGGTGGTAAGAAGAAGGATGACAGTGTGTTTGGGTTTTAATTTAATGCTTTCGATGAATGAAATGGTTTTCTTTTCGAGAAATAAAATGCTGATAAGAAACAGTAATACCGCAAAGTGCCAGCTTACCAGATACCGCAAAACCCATTCAGCCGCCATGTGTCCGCCAATATGACTGAACAGCAAAGTTATAAACAGCAACTTCGATGTTGACAATATAAAATAATAACATATAAAATAGGCCAACACACCTGCCAGAATAATCAGTGATCTGCGCATTTGGATAACCGGATTGTTTTCCTGCCGGTATTCTTCGCCCCAATCCGTGCTGTTACCCAATCGTCTCGAAGCCACCCAAAAAGCCTCTTCCTCATGCAGTCCTGCTGCTTTCAGGTTGTCGATTATTTCCAGCAAATGACTTTTCAGCTCTTCCGCATCAGCTTCTGTAACAGCCGGTTCAGACTGAATCTTTATTATCCATCCGGCTATATTCCTTTGAAGATCGAATCCGGTGATACTTTCCATAGTTGGGTGTATTTTGTTTCAACAATGTCAAACAATACACCAAATTTAAAAAGAAATACTATTTAGCCACCGGTTTTGTCTTCAAATTTATAGTATGTGCGTTTTTAGCGGAAGCTTCCGGGCTCAAGTGCCCCGTCCAATGGCAAACAATAATACGTTTTTGAGCAATAGTCAAATAACCGTTGAAAAACTTTCAAACATTTGGGTTCTCAAACACTCTGAAAATTTACGTCGCCGGTTTCAGGAGCGTTGCAAACACAGTCTGGATTAACTCCCATTCCTGTGTATTCTTTTCAAGTTGTTTTTTGCCATCCGTTAAAAGGGTGTAATACCTTCTGGGGCGCTGGCCTGTCTGTACCTTCCAGTAAGATTTTACCATTCCTTCGTTTTCCAGTTTTTTCAGTACCGGATAAATACTTGCTTCTTTCCATGTTATACCGCCGTTGGTCAACTCTTTTACCCGTTGTACAATTTCATAGCCATAGCTGTCACCGTTTTGCAAAGCTGATAAAATTATGGGAATGGCAGATGCCCCCATCAGTTCTCTCAATATACTTTTCATCTTATCTTATGTTTAAGATACAAATATATAGAAAATATTCTGTATTATATCATTATAAGTAAGAAAATCTGGAAACAATTTTCAACTGTCAATTTATTGCAACCGAATTTTCAACAGATAACATTCATTCCGGTCGGATTGATACATTAGCCTTATCTGAAGACAATAATCCGGTAATAATTGAATATAAAAAGGTTACTTCGTCTGACTTAATAAACCAAAGTTTATACTATTTGCATTGGATCAAAGATCACAAAGGTGATTTTCAAATTGCTGCAAACAGAGCTTTAGGAAAAGATATTGATGTTGATTGGTCAGACATCAGAGTAATTTGCCTCGCTCCTGAATACAAAAAGTATGATTTACATGCTGTTCAAGTGATGGGTGCAAATATTGAACTGTGGCAGTATAAGATATACGAAAATGGACTTTTAAATATTGAAGAAGTTTTCAAAAAAACTTTCACATCACATTGTGATACAATTTTGTTGTTTGGGAAAACAACCCTTACTTTTCCTACATCTGTTACAAATGGGCTGTAATAATTTATTTCAGCCAAAAAACAATTTCAAACATTTGAATTTTTGACTGGGAAAAATCGAATAATGAAGAGAGTCAATTTTCAGCAAAGCCTTTGTAGCGGCAGTTTCCTCCGGTAAATCCAATAAATTTACTACTTTTGGCAGCTTAAATCAAAAATTAAACATGCAGAAGGCTCATTACAAAATAGTATTGTAATTTTAGGCGCTTTCTGTATAAAGTTCTGAGAATTATCAATTTAAATGATATGAAAGCTTACTCAATTATTGTTTTGGCAAAGCAGGTTCCCGATACCCGCAATGTGGGTAAAGATGCCATGAAAGCCGACGGAACAGTGAACCGTGCGGCTTTGCCGGCAATCTTCAATCCGGAAGACCTGAATGCCCTTGAACAGGCTTTGCGGATTAAAGACCGGTATCCGGGAACTACGGTGAAAATCCTGACAATGGGACCGGTGCGCGCAGCAGAGGTAATCCGTGAGGGGCTCTACAGAGGCGCCGACGGCGGAATACTCCTGACCGACAGGGCTTTTGCCGGTTCTGATACGCTGGCTACTTCCTATGCGCTCAGTCAGGCGATAAAAAAAATGGGCAAAACTGATCTGATTATTGCCGGGCGCCAGGCAATTGACGGCGACACGGCACAGGTTGGTCCGCAGGTTGCCGAAAAGCTGAACATGCTCCAGATTACCTACGTTGAAGAAGTGGCGGAATTGAAAAATGATACCATTATATTAAAGCGCCGGTTGGACAGGGGAGTGGAAACCGTAAAATGTAAATTGCCGCTGGTGATGACCGTTAACGGAACTGCTCCCGAGTGCCGCGTGCGAAACGCCAAGCTGCTGATGCAGTATAAACGCGCAAGAACCATCACCGAACTGCAGCGCGAAAACGAAGATTACACCCACCTTTATAATGAAAGGAGTGATTTGAACATTGCCGAGTGGACGGTTAATGATATTGAAACCGATTCGTCACAGCTTGGACTGACCGGCTCGCCGACAAAAGTGAAAACCATTGTCAACGTGGTGCTTCAGGCTAAGGATTCAAAAGTGATTTCGGACTCGGATGCCGATATTGAAAATATGATGATTGAGCTGATTGACAGCCACGTCATCGGTTAAGTTTTATTCGTAATTTGCTGAAAATGAATAATGTATTTGTTTATTGCGAAATTGAAGATGGGCAGGTGGCTGAAGTGAGCCTTGAACTGCTGACAAAAGGAAGAACCCTTGCCAATGAGTTAGCATGCAGCCTTGAAGCAATTGCAGTGGGGCATAATCTGGAAGGAGTTGCTGCTCAGGTGATCCCCTACGGAGTGGATACGCTCTATCTTGCCGACGACAAAAGATTATACCCCTATCAGACGCTACCGCACACTTCGGTAGTCGTGAAATTGTTCAGGGAAAAAGAGCCGCAGATAGCTTTGCTGGGCGCCACTTCCATCGGCAGGGATTTGGGACCGCGCGTCTCGTCAGCCCTGAACAGCGGACTGACGGCTGACTGTACCAGTCTTGAAATCGGAACCCACTTTGACAGAAGGGCAAACAAAAATTATGAAAGTCTGCTCTATCAGATTCGTCCTGCTTTTGGCGGTAATATTATTGCAACCATCATCAATCCCGACCACAGACCGCAAATGGCGACCGTGCGTGAAGGAGTAATGAAAAAAAGTATTCTTGACCCCAAATACAAAGGGAAGGTGGTTCAGCTGAATGTCGCGGATTATGTAGATGATTCCGACTTTGTTGTGGAAATTATCGAGCGGCATATTGAGAAAAGCAGGCTGAACATCAAAGGCGCTCCAATCATCGTAGCCGGTGGTTATGGCGTCGGTTCAAAAGAGAACTTCAACCTGCTGTTTGAACTGGCTGAAGTGCTTGGCGGAGAAGTGGGGGCATCCCGTGCGGCAATTGATGCCGGCTATGTGGATTCGGCAAGACAAATCGGGCAGACAGGAATTACGGTACGTCCGAAACTATATATTGCATGTGGCATCTCCGGGCAGATTCAGCACCGTGCGGGAATGGAACAATCGGCGCAGATTATCGCCATAAATACCGATCCAGAAGCTCCGATAAATTCCATAGCCGACTACGTAATCACCGGAAGCATTACGGATATCATTCCCAAAATGATCAAATATTACAAGAAGAACACAAAATAATTTTTAAATATTACCGGACATCATGGCAAATTTTTTTACCGATAACAGGGAGCTGAAATTTCATTTGCACCATCCGCTGATGGAAAAAATCGTGCAGCTGAAAGAGCGTGACTTTTCGTTTAAGGATGAGTTCAAATTTGCACCCTTCGATTTTGAAGATGCAATGGATAACTATGAACGCGTTCTGGAAATTGCAGGTGAAATTTGTGGCGAAATCATTGCGCCCAATGCCGAAAGTGTTGATGCTGACGGACCCCAGGTGGTGGACGGGCGGGTGATTTATGCCGCCGGCACCAAAGAAAATCTGAAAGCGCTGAGCCAGGCAGGATTGATGGGCATGTCGCTTCCCTATAAATATGAGGGGCTTAATTTTCCCATTGTTCCCTACATCATGGCAGCCGATATTGTTTCCCGCGCCGATGCTGGATTTGTAAATATCTGGGGATTACAGGATTGTGCGGAAACTATCAATGAGTTTGCTTCTGATGAGCAGAAAGAAAAATATCTGCCGCGCGTTTGCAGAAATGATACGATGGCGATGGATTTGACTGAGCCGGATGCCGGTTCCGACCTGCAGGCTGTGCAGTTAAAGGCAACCTGGAGCGAAGAGAAAAAGACCTGGCTGCTGAATGGTGTAAAGCGCTTCATCACCAACGGAGATGGTGATATTTCACTGGTTTTGGCGCGCTCCGAGCCGGGCACAAAAGACGGACGCGGACTTTCCATGTTTATTTATGATAAACAGAATGGGGGAGTAACCGTCAGGCGGATTGAAAACAAGATGGGAATCATCGGTTCGCCAACTTGTGAGCTGGTTTTCAAAAATGCACATGCAGAGCTTGTCGGTTCGCGAAAATTAGGGCTTATTAAATACGTTATGGCGCTGATGAACGGAGCACGGCTTGGAATTGCCGCCCAGTCTGTGGGAATCAGCGAAGCGGCATACCGTGAGGCGCTTGAATATGCAAAGGAACGCATACAGTTTGGAAAATCGATTATCCGGTTTCCGGCAGTTTTTGAGATGCTTTCAACAATGAAGGCAAAACTGGATGCTTCCCGGACCTTGCTCTATGAAACCGCACGTTTTGTGGATGTTTACAAAACCTGGCAACATATTGCAAAGGAACGAACTTTAGAAAAGGAGGAACGGGACGAGATGAAGTTTTATCAAAAGCTGGCTGATATTTTTACTCCGCTTGTGAAGGGGATGTCCAGCGAGTTCAGCAACGAAATTGCTTATGATGCCGTTCAGATTCACGGTGGTTCCGGTTTTATGAAAGACTATCCGGTGGAACGGATTTACCGTGACGCCCGCATCACTTCCATCTATGAAGGAACCACGCAATTGCAGGTTGTGGCGGCAATCCGCGGCGTAACCACAGGCGGATACTTAGAGCGTATCCGCTATTACGAATCGCAAAAAGTTTCGCCCAAATTAGAGTATCTGAAACGCTCGCTGATTATTTTAACCGATGAATATGAGCAGGCAGTGAAAAAAGTTACTTCAGCAGATGATAATGAATTTGTCGATTTTCATGCCCGCCGCCTGGTAGAAATGGCGGGTCATATTATTATGAGCTACCTGTTGCTGAATGACAGCAACCGCGATGAAATGTTTTTGCGCTCAACACAGAATTACATCACTTTTGCAAAAACACAGGTGAAAGCCCATGCCGAATTTATCCGGGTATCGGAACTGAGCGACCTGGGAAATTATAAGTTTGAACTGTAGTAATTGAACATACTTTACATCATTAACCACTGCCCTTTACGACAGTGGTTTTTTTGACTCTATTTGATTGTGTGGTATAGTTTTTGCCGCTTATACGCAGTCAAAAATCAAAAAAAAGAATTATGAAAAAATTAACTTTTGTTCTATTAGCCCTGCTGTTTACCAATGTAGTTTTTGCACAGGAAGATGGAAATGCAGAAATAAAATCCACAGGTAACTTTGTTTACATTTCACAGCAATGTCTGGTGAATAATAATTCCGACGAGATAATCCTTGTTGACCGTGTGCTTTTAAAAAAAGAGCTGATTACATCGCTTGTTGTTCAGTCAGATGCGGTTCCAAAGCAAAAAACTTCACGCAAATTGCCGTCTAAACCGGGAAACTCCGTGATTGTTACTACCAGTGAAAAGGTGAATTTTACTGAAAGAACTTATGGCGGCGTTGCGATGAACAGAGCCGACAAGACTTATGAATTTATATTTGAAAACGGAGAATCTGCCGACTCTTTTGCCGACCGCCTGATAAAAGCAATTCGGTTTGATTAATATATTGCGCATTTACAGTTAAAACCTGACAGCGACACAGACCTGTCAGCGTTGTTAAGCGTTAATTTTTTAAACCGAACTTTCGATTTTTTTCCCGGTTACCCTTTGTCGGTCAATTCTTTTATATTTTTGCCCGACAATTTTGAAAACAATGACAGAAATACGAAATATTGCTATAATTGCTCACGTTGATCACGGAAAAACCACATTAGTTGACCGCATGTTACATCAGGGACACCTGTTCAGACAAAATAAGGAGGTTGGCGAACTGATATTAGACAACAACGATCTGGAGCGCGAGCGCGGAATTACCATACTTTCCAAGAATGTTTCCATTCGCTATAAGGATACAAAAATCAATATTATCGACACGCCCGGGCACTCCGATTTTGGCGGAGAAGTGGAGCGGGTGTTGAACATGGCTGATGGTGTTTTACTTATTGTAGATGCTTTTGAAGGTCCAATGCCCCAAACCCGTTTCGTTTTACAGAAAGCGCTCGAATTGGGGCTGAAACCTATTGTGGTAATAAACAAAGTCGATAAACCCAACTGCACTCCCGATATTGCGCAGGAGAAAGTGTTCGACCTTATGTTCAGTCTGGATGCCAATGAGGAGCAACTGGACTTTCCCACAGTTTATGGCTCTGCAAAAACCGGCTGGATGGGACCGGACTGGAAGGAGAAAACTGAGGATATCAGCTATCTGCTGGATGTTATTCTGAAGAATATTCCGCCGGCACTGCACCGCGAAGGTTCTTTGCAGATGCGCATTACATCACTTGACTATTCAACATATACCGGACGGATTGCAGTCGGGAAAATTGCCCGCGGGCAGCTGATACCCGGCTCAGCGATTTCTTTGGTGAAGCGCAATGGAACTGTTGTCAAATCGGTTGCAAAAGAGGTGTATGTTTTTGAGGGATTGGGTAAAGAACGTACAAAACAGCCTGTGCCATCCGGCGAGATTTGCGCCATATTTGGAATTGACGGATTCGATATTGGGGACACCATTGCCGATGCTCTGGAACCTGAAGGATTGAAACCTATCCAGCTTGACGAACCCACCATGAGCATGTTGTTTGTGGCAAACAACTCCCCGTTTTTCGGAAAATCGGGGAAATATGTTACTTCACGTCAGCTGCGCGAGCGTCTGTTAAAGGAAACCGAGAAAAATCTTGCCCTTAGGGTGGAGGAAACCAATTCGGCAGATTCGTTTTTGGTTTACGGACGCGGCATTTTGCACCTTTCCATTTTGGTTGAAACCATGCGCCGCGAAAGCTACGAAATGCAGCTCGGGCAGCCAAAGGTAATTCTCAAAGAAATTGACGGAATTAAACACGAACCCGTGGAATATTTGACTATTCAGGCGCCTTTGGAGTTTTCCGGGAAGGTGATTGATCAGGTTACGCAACGAAAAGGCGATATTCTGAGCATTGAAGAAAA
>JAAYIT010000248.1 GCA_012523295.1 Porphyromonadaceae bacterium
ACTTTAAGGCATACAAAAACATACTTAGAGATTAATAAGCTTGAATTGTAAATTATTATTAGTGTAAAAATATACTATATTTGGCTCTAAAAATATTCCATATCTGAACAAAAAATTGTAATTTTGGGAATTGTAAACATAAAATATGGGTTTAACAGACATTTATAAAAGGCAATCTTTTCATCCAAACATCATAAGTATTTTCATTAATCCTTTTTTTCTTATCCGTTGGATGTTGTTGCGAAAAATAAGAAAATTTGCACCCCAGCTAAAAGGCTCTATTTTAGATTTCGGTTGCGGTCAAAAGCCATATAAAGCTCTTTTTACCAATGCCACAGAATATGTCGGAGTTGATATAGAAAACGAAGCTCACATCCATGATAAAGAGGATATAGATTACTTTTATGACGGAAAAACTCTTCCCTTTGAAGATGAAAGTTTCGATAATATTTTTGCCTCCGAAGTTTTGGAACATGTCTTTAATTACGACGAAATTATGCCCGAACTTTATAGAGTTTTAAAACCCAATGGCAAAATTCTAATCACAGTTCCTTTTGCTTGGGAAGAACACGAAGTTCCCTACGATAATTGTCGGTTTACGCACTTTGGCATCGAAAGTTTATTAAAAAAATACAATTTCCAAATCGAAAACATGGAGAAAAGCGGTCATTTTTTTGCTGTAAATTCACAATATTGGATAAATTATTTGAGAGAAATTCTCTATACAAAAAACAAATATATTAATTTGATACTAAACGCCATTTTCATAGCTCCATTTACTATTGTATCTATTGTTCTCACTGCCATTGCTCCCCGAAAACGAAGTTTATATTTCAACACAATAATTTTGGCTAAAAAATGAAAGTACTCCTCATAAATACTAACGATAGCGGTGGCGGAGCTGCCATTGCCTGCAACCGACTCAGCGATGCTCTTAACCATCAAGGCGTTGATGTGCGTACTTTGGTCATGAACCGAAATAGCAATCGTTCCAATGTGGCCCAATTTAAAAATGGGAAATTCCAAAAATATATAGCTTTCCTACGCTTTGCCTTAGAGAGACTGTTTTTTCTGTTTCATGAAAAAGATAAAAGTGTACGTTTTGCCTTTTCGCCAGCCAATTTTGGAGCCGATATTACAAAACATCCTTGGGTGAAAGATTCTGATATTATTCATATTCATTGGATTAATGCTGGTTTTTTATCGCTAAAATCTCTGGAAAAACTTCTTCAAAGTAACAAAACCATCGTTTGGACATTGCACGATATGTGGCTCTTTAGTGGCGGTTGTCATTATGCTGGCTCGTGCCGAAATTTTGAAAAGGAGTGTGGAAACTGTCATTTTCTCAAAAAACCCAACAATAAAGATTTATCTTGGAAAGTTTGGAAGCGAAAATCCAATTTCATGCTTCAGCAAAAGATGAATGTCGTTACTTGTAGTGGCTGGTTGGGCAAGGAGGCAAAAGCATCGTCACTATTGCAAAATGCAAATATAACTTCCATTCCCAATCCCATTTCTCTAAATATGTTTAAGCCCGCTTGCAAAGCAGATTTGAAGAAAAAATATAAGATTGAAGAAAATAAATTTGTACTGCTTTTTGGGGCTGCCAATATCAACGACAAACGGAAGGGACTACATCTTTTAGTTGACGCTTTAGCCCTTTTGAAAAGGAAAAAATTTGACCATAATAGACTGAAAATTGTGGTCTTTGGCAAGTTCAAAGATTTTGACGAAAACTCTTTAGCCTTCGATGTTTTGTCCCTTGGACAGATAAAAAATGCAGAAACAATGGCTGAGGTTTATTCCATGTCTGATGTTTTTGTTTTGCC
>JAAYIT010000249.1 GCA_012523295.1 Porphyromonadaceae bacterium
AGGTAATATTATCAGTTCTTCAGAAGCGTTTATCGAAAAAAATCAGAAGAAAATTTTAATTGGAGTAGGAGTTCTCGTTTTGATTGTGCTTGCTATCATGGCATTTCGTAACTTTTACCAAAAACCAAGAGAAATAGCTGCAGATAATGCAATGTTCAAAGCGCAAGATTTTTTTGCAGTTGACTCTTTCAGATTGGCATTGGAAGGTGATGGAGTAGGGGTGATGGGCTTTAGAGAAATCGCATCCGAATATGGAATGACCAAAAGTGGAAATTTAGCTGCAGCTTATACCGGAATTTGTTATTATAAACTTGGAAAATACCAAGAAGCAATAAAATATCTGACACAATACGATGGAAAAGATAATTTTTTCAAAACTTCTGTAGTAGGATTGACAGGCGACTCATATGCCGAACTTGGTGAAGCCGACAAAGCGCAAAGTTTCTATAAAAAAGCGATTTCGGAAAAAAATGAACTTGCACCGATCTATCTGAAAAAAGCGGGTATTCTCTATGAAACCAATGGGAATAATGCCGAAGCAGAAAAAATGTACACGCAGATTAAAGAAAATTACCCAACAAGTAGCGAAGCATACGATATAGATAAATACATTGCTCGTGTTAAGAAGTAATTGTATAGTGCCTGTTGATAGTTATCGTACACATGAAAGGAATGTGAAAGTTGTTTGAAATTAGTTTATTGTAATTTTGATTTTATTCGCATTCTTTTCTATACAAAAAAGCATACCAACGTAATCCAAAGCTGCTCTCATAGAACAATGAAAGCAGTTTTTTGTTATTGCAGAATAAATATAGCAATACTATAAATGACCCAATAGAATAATGGCTACAGAATATCAAAATCTTTCAGAATATGACTCAGAATTAATGCCTGACAAAGAGTTAGTGGCTAATCAGTCGTATGCTATCGTTGTTGCAGAGTGGAATCCGGGCATTACGATGTCCATGCTGAATGGTGCTTACAAAACATTGATACAGAATGGTGCAGACAAGCATAAAATAAAGGTTGTACATGTTCCGGGTACGTTTGAACTAACCTTTGCGGCTTCAAAGTTATCTTCAGAGACAAAAACAATTTCCGGGAAAAAAGTAAATAAATATGATGCGATCATTGTTATCGGATGCGTAGTGCAGGGAGATACACCACACTTTACGTATGTTTGTGAAGGGGTTACGCAAGGTATTACAGAATTAAATTTAAATCCGGGCGGATGTCCTGTCATTTTTGGAGTGTTGACTACCAACACCTTACAGCAAGCAAAAGACAGATCCGGAGGTGTTCACGGTAATAAAGGAGATGAAGCTGCAATTACTGCAATAAAAATGGCAAATATTGTTTGGTAAATAAAAACTTTTATCTATCTTTGTACCCGCAAATGAGAAAAGATAAAATAGTAACGACTATCAATATCAAATCTTAACTCACACATTGCCAAAAACCGGGCAGTTACCAAAGTGGCCAACTGGGGCTGACTGTAACTCAGCTGTCTTTCGACTTCGGAGGTTCGAATCCTTCACTGCCCACTTTCTAAAGTTAGAAATGAGAGAAATCAGCAAAAATTGATTTCTGGATTTAACCTTTAGATTTCTAATTATTAAAATGCGGAAGTAGCTCAGTTGATAGAGCATTAGCCTTCCAAGCTGAGGGTCGCGGGTTTGAGCCCCGTCTTCCGCTCTCGAAAAAGAGATATTGACGATAAGTTGATGTCTCTTTTTTTGTTTTTTAAACACGCTTTTTTTATTTCTCAAATCGCATTTAGAATCAGCTGAATTTGTCCAATCAATAAAAGGAAGAGCAGTCCAAATGAGCATTTTTCGGCTTAATAGACATATTTATTGATAAAATTAAAGTTGTAAAATTAAACCTAATGTTATTAAAATTAATTTTTTTTATCTTTTTTGATAATTAAAAGTATTTTCCAACCTTGAAGTAACGTTTTTATTCACTATTTTTGTAGGAAAAATTAAATTTCTGATAAAATCTAACACAACATGACAACAAGAAGAGAATTTCTAAAGAGCGCGGCTTTAGCTTCTGCCGGATTAGCTTTCAGTGGAATTGCCTCAAAGGCCGGTGCTACAGTAACCCAAACCGCACAAAGTTACAACCGAATAGTCGGGTCTAACAATAAAGTAAACATTGCTTTCGTTGGAATCGGCAACAGAGGACTCGAAGTTTTAAAAGAATTTGAAAAAACGGGATTAGCTAATGTTGTAGCGCTTTGCGATGTGGACTTAGGCGCTCCTCATACATCTCAGGCTGTTGCAGCACATCCAAAAGCTAAAACTTTCAAAGATTTCCGCGTAATGTTTGATAAAGCAGGTAAGGATTTTGATGCCGTAGTAGTTTCTACGCCGGATCATTCGCATTTCCCGATTTGTATGCATGCCATTAAATCCGGAAAACATGTTTACGTGGAAAAGCCACTTACACGGACTTTTTACGAATCCGAATTGCTGATTCAAGCGGCCAATAAGTATCCCCACGTTGTTACACAGATGGGGAATCAAGGTCATTCCGAAGCAAATTATTTCCAATTCAAAGCCTGGAAAGATGCGGGAATTATCAAAGATGTGACAAAAGTTACTGCACACATGAATAATCCGCGTCGCTGGCATGGTTGGGATCCTAATATCACCAAATTTCCTGATAAAGAACCTGTGCCTGATACATTAGACTGGGATACCTGGCTTTCGGCTATGCCTTATCATGACTACAACAAAGATTTTCATATGGGTCAATGGCGTTGCTGGTACGATTTCGGAATGGGTGCACTTGGTGACTGGGGTGCTCACATTATCGACACAGTACACGAATTTCTTGATTTAGGCTTACCGGAAGAGGTAAATCCGTTGAGATTATCGGGATATAATCAATACTTTTTCCCTATGTCCAGCACCATTGAGTTTAAGTTTCCAAAAAGAAAAAAAATGCCACCTTTAACCATCACATGGTACGATGGACTGGATAATATACCGGAAGTTCCGGCCGGATATGGCGCGGTTGAGCTTGATCCGAATATACCATCAGTTGCCGGTGGAGCTATACAGCCGGCAAAATTGAATCCGGGGAAAGAGATTTACAGTAAGAATCTGACTTTCAAAGGTGGCTCTCACGGTAGCACATTGAGTATAATTCCTGAAGAGAAAGCAAAAGAGATGGAGAGAAAACTTCCTGAAGTTCCGAAAAGCACTTCAAATCATTTAGCCAATTTCCTTTTAGCATGTCTGGGCAAAGAAAGAACCCGCTCACCGTTCCAGATTAGCGGACCGCTAAGTCAGGTATTCTGTTTAGGTGTGATTGCTCAACAAACAAACACGAAATTAATTTTTGACAGAAAAACAAAACAAATCACAAACAATCCATTCGCTAATGCTCTTTTAGCCGGCGTACCGCCACGGAAAGAATGGTTAGAATTTTATAAACTTTAAAATAATATCGTAAAATGAGAAAAAATATTTTAATTATTATGCTTGCAGCTATTTCAATAGGTGCTTATTCGCAGCAACCGAAATGGCAAACGTTATTCAATGGTAAAAACCTGAAAGGATGGACTAAAATCAATGGTTCGGCAGACTATAAAATTGTTGACAACACCATAATGGGTATTTCAAAAATGAATACTCCGAATACGTTTTTGCGGACGGACAAGATGTATGGAGATTTTATTTTAGAGTTTGAATTCAAGGTTGACGATGGTTTGAATTCCGGCGTTCAATTCAGGAGCAACAGCCTGAAAGAATTTAAGAATGGGACTGTACATGGTTATCAGTTTGAAATTGATCCTTCATCAAGAGCTTGGACAGGAGGAATTTACGATGAAGCTCGTAGAGGCTGGCTCTACCCAATGACTTACAATCCGGCAGGGCAGAAAGCATTCAAAAATAATGTTTGGAACACAGCTCGTATTGAGGCGATAGGCAGCTCAATCCGTACCTGGGTGAATGGAATTCAATGTTCAGAATTACTGGATGATATGACAAAATCCGGATTTATAGGACTGCAAGTGCATTCAATTGGTAATAAAGAATTGGAAGGAAAAACGGTTTCTTGGAGAAATATCCGAATCTTAACTGAAAACCTGAACCAATTTAAAACTTCCGAAAATTTAAACATTAAACAAATGAATACAATTGCAAATACGATTTCCGAACGTGAAGCAAAAGAAGGCTGGAAGCTACTTTGGGACGGAAAAACAACTAACGGATGGCGTGGAGCGAAATTAGATGGTTTTCCCACCAAAGGTTGGTCTATCAAAGACGGAATTTTGAAAGTTCACAAAAGTGATGGCGGTGAATCGACTAACGGAGGTGATATTGTGACAACTCGTCCTTACAAAAATTTTATGTTGAAAGTAGATTTCAAAATCACAGAAGGAGCAAACAGTGGAATTAAATATTTTGTTGATACTGAGTTAAATAAAGGTGCAGGTTCGGCAATTGGTTGCGAATTTCAAATCCTTGATGACAACAGACATCCCGATGCGAAATTAGGCGTTAACGGTAACCGTACACTTGGTTCCCTCTATGATTTGATTCCTGCTCCAAAAGATAAACCATTCAGAAGAGGATTCTTTAACACTGCTATGGTGGTAGTGAAAGGAAATCATGTTGAGCATTGGTTGAATGGAATTAAAATCATTGAATATCAGCGTAATAACCAGATGTGGGAAGCATTGGTTGATTTCAGTAAATACAAAGATTGGCCGAATTTTGGAAATGCCGAAGAAGGATTAATCCTTTTGCAAGATCACGGCGATGAAGTTTGGTTCCAAAATATAAAGATTAAGGAATTATAATAAACCACAAGCGCTTTAAGATTTTCTTTTAGAGCTGCTGCAGCACATTCAATATTAAAAAATGGACATTCCGATTAGAATGTCCATTTTTTAATTGAAACCGTCATATTACTACCTACACATGATTGTTTCGTTCTTTTAAGTAATTTTCAAAGAAAATGTCCGTAATAATTCGTAATTTTGTCGAGAATTTAGAACAGCGGCAATATTCATTAAATCCAATAGCTGCATAAAATTACTTTTCTTATGACTTCGACACTTTAAAACACTCACTTTTCTATAGTGTAGATTATCAGGTTGTTATGAAATTTTGAACACCGATTTGGGTGTCCCAGAGAAAAATAAACTATTTTTGCGTCATGTTTATACGCAAG
>JAAYIT010000250.1 GCA_012523295.1 Porphyromonadaceae bacterium
CACTCTACAATACATCGATAATACCTAAAATAATAAGGAGGTTAGGTTTTAGTAAAGATTAACTGCTTCTTATCTTCGGAGGGTTCTACTAAATAAAGGTCGTTATTCTCGATGCAGTGATATACCTTTTGATAAAGAGCACTAATGTCTTCTTTGCTGAGGCTGTCCATCCTCATAGACCCCGTTTTAGGGTGAATGTACATTAGATATACATTATTATCCATCAGGAGCAACAGGTAGTATATCCGGTAGCCCCCACTACCTTTCAACCTTTTCTTTATGTAGGGTTTATCATCACAATGGTTGAGCCTACTACCAGACCTTAAATCCTGAATATCCTTAGAGTTAAAGAAATGTTCAATAACATCCTCTTCAATATTTCTATATGATTTTTTGGAGGTGAGTCTCCCTATATTTTCCTTAAAGTCCTCTATACAGAAAATCTGCATTATAATAGAGCAAATAATTTTGTGGTCTCAACAAATGAGGGGTCGTTAGGTAGGTAGAAGAAAATAGAGTCAAGATCCTCAACATTTTCTTTCAGGTCGTTCATTGCCCATTTCAGTGCTTTTATTTCCTTTTTGGCAATCCCTTCATTTTTAAGTTTACCCATTTTAGCATACTGACGGGCAAGTGAAGAATGCAAGTCTTTCCCTAAAGAGATTATGTCATTAACCAATTTAAGGCATTCCTCATCCAGATTGTTAAACCAGGTGACATCCTCAAGTTTTTGATTGATGTCGTTAATCCTTACTGTCTTCTTTTCAAGCAATGATTGAAACTCAATAATACTATCCAATAGGACGTTTATTCTCTCCTCTGAGTTGAGAGGGCTCTTCTTCTCATCAAAAGAAACAGCCCGTACATCGCTGACGGTCTTTCTTATCTTTTCTTTGTAAACGCAGTCCATTGAATTGAATTTTATGCCTAAAGTATTAAGATTGTGCATTGAAGTAACGTAACTACTTCGTCTTTTGTTTCAGTTAGTCAATACAAATATAAGGATATTAAAAAGAATATACACAATAATAGTCATTAAAACAATCACTCTACACTCTACACCCCTTATCTTTCTTTACTCTATTCTTTGCTTTTTCTCCTCCAAACCCCTGTACTAAATCATTGGTACGCGTAGCACTCTACGCTCTACACTCTACACTACGCTTGCCGTTACCTTCCCTTTATAAGCCTTTTCCTACTATATCTTAGCTATTGCAATGCACAGATATTGACGTTTGGCCAAGTGTCCATTACTAATTCTTAAAAAAGTAAAAGAAATGGACGAGATTATTTCACGCCTTGAAACATTACAGCAGCTTATAGAAAGCCAGGTGTTACCGGAAAACAAATATGGTTCCCCATGGAACCACACCTTTTTCTAATCGCTCAATAATCAAATCGGTAACCATCTCATAGATATCAAATTTTTTCATTTTATAAATACCGTTGCCCTGCGGATTTTTATAGGCATCTGGCACGCCGTTAAACTTAAATTTTGGCGTACCGGCATTGAGCTGTCCCGGATTAGGTCAACGGGGTGCATGTCTGTTTCTTGTCAAACTGGTGTTTATTAGATTAATATCTTTTCAGCAATGAATAAGGCAAAAAACTGACCGCATCCGAAGGAAACGAGCCACGAAAAGCGAGTTCCCCTTTACCGTTCCGGGAAGCGATTAATAATTTTGTCAGAAATTTGAGTGAAAAAGAACATTAACCAGTAAAAACTCAAAGACCGTGAACAAAAAAGGGTATTCTTACCCTTTTGTTAAAGCCGCTATATAATAATAATCAGGGTGAGTATGACATTTTCGAGTATTTTCAAGCTAAAAAAGGAAATAAAAATCAGCCAAAACAAGAAGTAAAATATAGCCAAAATAGGAAGTAAAACTTTGCCAAATCAGGAAATAGTATTATTTTGCACGCCAAATGGGATTTACAAAATGAGTAACACGACATATTTACCGCGTCTTTGTGACAATGAACTGCAACAGGCATTGCAATCATCAGGGGCAGTGTTGGTTGAAGGTGCAAAATGGTGTGGAAAAACAAGTACAGCATCACGTGCGGCAAAAAGCACTTTATATATGCAGGATCCCGATCATACTGCATCGTATCTTGCAATGGCCGATGTCAAACCATCGTTATTGCTAAAAGGACCGTCACCGCGATTACTGGATGAATGGCAAATGGCGCCTGTTCTCTGGGATGCAGTGCGTTTTGAAGTAGACCAGCGGAGAGAAACAGGGCAGTTCATCCTGACCGGCTCTGCAGTCCCGTCAGATAACGTAGCTTCCCATACCGGTACCGGTCGTATTTCCAGGTTGTTAATGCGGCCCATGAGCCTTTACGAATCCCGGGAATCCAACGGCACCATTTCCTTGTCCGGCCTTTTTAACGGAAATTCAGACGTAGAATCCATGTCCGGCCTCACCATTGAGCAAATAGCCTTTGCCCTGTGCCGTGGAGGCTGGCCCGCCTCCGTCAAGTTAAAAGAACAAGCAGCCTTGCGCACGGCCACAGCCTATGTTGAAGCCATCATCAACCACGATGTATCGCGGGTAGACGGGGTTGAAAAGAACCCCGAAAGGGTCCGTTTGTTGCTCCGTTCGTTATCCCGGAATATTTCCACAATGGCTACTATCAAAACCATCATGGATGATATGGAAGCTTTCGATATCAGCTTGTCTGACAAAACCATCAGTTTCTACCTGAATGCCTTGCGACGGATTTTTGTTGTAGAAGATTTACCGGCATGGTCTCCCTCGCTCCGGTCAAAAACAGCCATACGGACCTCTGTAAAGCGGCAATTCGTGGATCCATCCATTTCAGTAGCTGCCATGCGGACAAACCCGAAGGGTTTGTTGCGGGATTTTAATACTTTTGGGTTCCTTTTTGAAGCATTATGCACACGCGACATCCGTATCTATGCACAAGCCTGTGATGGCGATGTATTCCACTATCGGGATAAAAGCGGACTGAAATCCGATTTGATCGTCCGTTTAAGGGACGGCCGGTGGGCAGCCATAGAAGTTAAATTGGGCGGTAAGCAGGAAGAAATAGCAGCCGAAAACTTATTAAAGCTAAAATCAAAAATTGACGCGAAAAAAATGGGAGAACCTTCTTTCCTGATGGTGCTAACGGGTGGTCAATATTCTTATCGGCGCAAGGATGGTGTCCTTGTGGTACCCATAGGATGTTTAAAAGATTGATTGCCGAGGCGCAGGTCAAATGTCAGCATTGGGATTATAGTATCATGACAATATTCACCACTTGGTAGAAAAAAACAGGTTATTGTACCCCTGCTCTTTCGATCGTTTCATTTACTTAGTCTTTAAAGTTTGACAATTGCCCAAATAATCTACCACTCAATGAATGACTGACTCTACAGTAATAACTTGCCTCGTAATAACGACCACGTCTTTCATCTAAGATAAATCCCAGCTTCTCAATCATCCCAGAATCAACTTAATCTTTTTTCCCAATCCTTAATAAAACATTTACTTTTTCTTTAATAAATGCAGGGTCATATTCGTAGGCTAAAATATCTTCAAATCTTTGAGAAAGAATTAACTCCCGAGTTTGACAGTTCATGGGCTTATGACTCTCTGAAACCCGCATGAATACAGGGATTTTATTTTCAATTTTCAAAAATGTAGTGAACAATTTTTAAGGCTAAGTGTATCATATTTTGAGTTTGCTATTATATTTGATGCATAAACAATAGTCTATGTATATAAGAATTACAA
>JAAYIT010000403.1 GCA_012523295.1 Porphyromonadaceae bacterium
ATTCTCACGCACACAATTACAAACAAAAGACTCGCACAGGCCGGATACTACAGTATCCTTGACCGGTACGAGTCCCTGCACTTATGCGGTTGAACCCGCCGTGTAACGAACGGTACGCACGGTGGTGGTGTGCTGCGAAAGCTGCACCGAAGATGGAGGGAGGCCCTCCGACAGGGACTGGTCAGGCAGACCTGCCAAACAACCTTCTGCTGCTGTAGTCAAAAGCTATGGTAGTGAGCGACGGAGGAAAAGCCCATAAGAAAAAAATGGGCATGTGAGTTCTATGAAGATGAGCGCAAGCGAACCGCTTACGAGGTGTCGATAGCGTAAAGTGATGTCAAAACCTATCTTCCACCACTCGATAGGGACAAAAGCAGAGGTGAAATCCTGAAACCGTCTGTTTGGCATCCGGCATGAAGGCGGCATGAGCATAGGACAGGCTTCGATGTGGAACGCAGGAACCTGTGCACTGATGAAAATTGAAAAGGCGCAAGTCACAGAAAGACAAGGCCGAAAGTAGAGATACAGTGTACAGGGGCGGAGATGCTCGTAGTAGTGATGAAATTCCTGTAATGGGAATGGAGCAAAGGGGCATCATCATTCAGCTGATACATATGTCAACTGTGAATACAGGAGGAACACATGGAAAACAGCAAGCCATACGAGATTTCCAAACAAGCAGTATGGATAGCATATAAAAAGGTGAAAGCGAACAAAGGAAGTGCAGGTGTTGATGGGATAGATTTTGAGAAATACGAAGAAAATCTTAAAGATAACCTGTACAAATTGTGGAACCGAATGAGTTCTGGAAGCTACTTTCCAAAAGCAGTCAAGGCAGTAGAAATTCCAAAGAAGAATGGTGGAACCAGAAGACTAGGGATTCCCACTATTGATGACAGAATAGCACAGATGACCGCAAAGCAATTAGTTGAGCCTATTCTAGAGCCGCTTTTTCATGAAGACTCATATGGGTATAGACCTAATAAGTCTGCAATTGATGCCGTAGTGACAGCAAGGAAAAGATGCTGGAAATACGATTATGTCATAGATTTGGATATTAAAGGAATGTTTGATAACATTGAACACGAACTGCTAATGAAGGCAGTGCGGAAACATGTGAAGGAACAGTGGATTCTGCTGTACATTGAGAGATGGCTGAAAGCGCCGTTTCAAACGGAAACAGGGGAGATAGTTCCCAGAACTGCTGGCACACCTCAGGGTGGAGTTATTAGCCCAATACTGGCGAATCTGTTCATGCATTATGCTTTTGACCTGTGGATGACAAGAAACCGCAGAAGTAATCCGTTTGAAAGATATGCGGATGATACGGTGGTGCATTGCAGGACAGAACAGGAAGCAAAGCAACTGCTTGCAGATATTGATGCGAGATTAAAAGATTGCAAATTAGAATTACATCCTACTAAAACAAAAATCGTCTATTGCCAAGACAAGGATAGACAGAAGGAATATCCTAATATTGAGTTTGATTTTCTTGGGTATACCTTTCGTAAAGTTTGGATAAAAGACCGTCTTGGCAGACTGCAAATGAATTTTATAGCATCAGTAAGCAAGAAAGCTGAACAGACGCTGAAAGATAAGGTAAAAGCCTTAGAAATTCACAAGAGAACAGGCAGCAAGATTGACATGATAGCTGAGGTGCTGAACCCCATCCTGCGAGGATGGATGAATTATTTCAGTAAGTTTAATCGCTCAGCGATGAAGCGTGCGTTAGATTGTGTGCAGCGGCGCCTGATAAAATGGGCTATGTGCAAGTACAAGAATTTTCGTGGACACCGCCGAAGAGCCGAAGAATGGCTATGCCAAGTTAGAAAAAGAGAACCCAATATGTTTGCACATTGGGCTCTCTAGGGTAATCTGTATGAGTGGATGATAAGAGCCGTATGAACTGAGAGGTTCACGTACGGTTCTGTGAGAGCATTGAGGTGAAAATCCTCTTTGCTACTCGACTG
>JAAYIT010000251.1 GCA_012523295.1 Porphyromonadaceae bacterium
AGACGACGGACTTTTTGCCACGATTGTTCCAGTGAACCCTGCGGAAAACCTCGCCGCATTTGCCGCAAATGATTATCTGGGCAAAGACGTGGTTGCTGCTGAATGTTCTGGTCTTTCCGTTCGGGCTTGTGTGTACAATACGGCGGCGGACAAGCTCCTCCTGCACCTGCATGAAAACTTCACGCGGGATAATGGCGTCATGGCTGTTTTCTACATAATACTGCGGAACGATGCCGTTGTTCTTGACTCGCTTTTTTGTTAGAAAATCAACCGTGTATGTTTTCTGCGTAACAACATAGGCGTTGATACAAATTAACGATGCCCTTGCTTTGTTCATGAAGGAGGGGTGCAAAACAGGACGAGGGGTGAAAACCGCTGAAAGTGCCGATGTTACGGCGTTTCTTGGCATTATTTCGCTGCTGAAAATGCATCAGCTTTTGTTCATCGCATCCAGTAATAGCAAAATCCTTACAAGAGAATCACAGCGGCAAACGCTCGCATATTCAAAAGTGTGTCCGTAAATATTGCCACTAAAAAGTGCGATATTGCTTATCGCTTTCCGTGTCTGAAATGCCCCTAAAACAGATAGTGTGTCTTTCGAAAAATGGCTGCATCTACAGAAAAAACCTCGCCGCCGTACTGGTGTCGAGGCATTGTACTCATTAATCATAAAATTTTTAAAAGCTATTGATATAATATCCTTATTAAGTTATAATATTAATAAGAATTGTGAAATGAGTGTAATTATTAAAATGACATATAAAAATGGAGGTAAATATGAGTTTATATCAAATTAGGGTTGAAGATATTAATAACAATGTTCTTATGTTAGAGGAATACAAGGGGAAAGTTCTTTTAATTGTTAATACCGCTACACAATGCTTTTTTACTCCGCAGTATGAAGGGCTGCAAAAACTGTATAACATGTTTCATGAACGCGGTTTTGAAGTATTGGATTTTCCGTGCAATCAATTTGGGAAACAGGCACCGGGTTCGATTGAAGATATTAATAAATTTTGTGTTGAAAAATTCGAAACTACATTTCCAAGATTTCGGAAAATAAATGTCAATGGAGAAGATGAGTCCATTTTATACACCTATTTGAAACGACATGAAAAGGGCATTTTTAATCAAAAAATTAAATGGAACTTTACCAAATTTTTAGTTGATCAAAACGGGAGGGTTATCAAACGATATTCACCCCGAGTAAAGCCCAATAAAATTGCCCAAGATATTGAAAAATTATTAAAAGAAAATAACCGATAAGGAGAAAGTATATGTTTTTAGCATTTAAAGAATTAAAGCATTCTAAAACGAAATTTGCACTAATCATTGCGGTTGTTGTTCTTATTAGTTATTTAGTATATTTTTTAACGTCACTGGCAAATGGGCTGGCTTCATCCTATACAAACGCAGTTGAGCAATGGAATTCAGATCAAATCGTTTTAACGGTTGATGCAAATGATAATATGATGATGTCTTATATGAAACAAGGTGATTTTGACGGGGTTGACACAGGCGGTTCGAAGACTAAATTGGGTATATTTCCAGCGGTAATCAATAATCCTTTAGCAGAAAACATTCTTGATTCAAGAGTGGATGTATATTTCTTTGGAATTGATAATAATGGTTTTATAAAACCATCTGAGCTTAAGGACCTTACTTTAACGGGTAATCAGGTTATTGTTGATGAAGAGCTTAAAAAAGAGGGTTATGAAGTTGGAGATTTCTTTGGTGTCACAGGAAGCACATTGCAATATGAAATTATCGGATTTTCATCAAAAACTACATATCAAACAGCACCTGTTGTTTTTATGAGCTTAGATACATGGCAAACTTACCGTTATGGCTCAACCAATACACCGGATCTATTCAGTGGTATAGTTGTTAAGGGGGAGATTGAAAATTTACCAGGTAATTTAATTAGCTATTCAACAGAGGACTACATTGCAACCTTACCAGGTTATACTGCTCAAGTACTAACCTTTTCAGTAATGATTGTGTTCTTAATTATTATAACAGCATTTGTATTAGGAATATTTATTTATGTATTAACTATCCAAAAAACCAGTATGTTTGGGGTAATGAAAGCGCAAGGTATATCGAATGGCTATATTGGTGCGTCTGTTATCGTTCAAACATTTTTACTTGTGGCATTTGGAATTTTTATCGGCTTAGTGCTAACCGCATTAACAGGAGCATTCTTGGTTGATGTGATTCCATTTGCAATCAACATCATGTTTTATTCAGTAATTACTGTTGCCTTTTTCCTATTTGCGCTTTTTGGAGGATTATTCTCAGTAAGTGCAGTGTTAAAAATAGACCCATTAAAGGCCATAGGGGGTTAACATGAAAAAATTAATAGAAATGACTGGTGTAACCAAAGATTTTTTACAAGGTGATAATGTCATTAGAGCTCTTAAAGAAACAAATTTTACTGCTTATGAAGGAGAGCTTGTCGGGATTGCGGGACCATCAGGGTCTGGCAAATCCACTTTTTTGACCATTCTAGGTGGATTACAAAAACCAACAACAGGAAGAGTCTTATTAAATGGTAAGCCTTTTAGCGAACTAGATATTAAGGAAAAATCAAAAATACGACTAGAAAACATAGGTTTTATATTACAAGCTTCTAATTTAATTCCTTTTTTAACTATTAAAGAACAAATGCTTTTACACAATAAAATAACCAAATCCAAAGTGAATCAACCATGGATGGATGAGCTTTTTTTAAAACTTGATGTGGAAAAACTAAAGGATAAATATCCCAATAAATTGTCAGGAGGTGAAAAACAGCGTGCAGCGATCGCTAAAGCATTATATCATCAACCTTCCGTAATCTTTGCTGATGAACCAACCGCAAGTTTAGATACCAATAGAGCATATGAGGTAGTTAAGCTATTAGCTAAAGAAACCAAAGAACAAAAGAAGGCAACCATAATGGTTACTCATGATGAAAGAATGTTAGAGTTTTGTGATAAAGTTTATGTGATTGTAGATGGTGTTTTAAATGAAAAACTTGTGGATAATTTAGTTGTTAAATCATAACGTAATGGAAAGATGATTGAAAAAAGTTATTAGGCATCAATAAGGATTGATTATTTTATGAATAAGCGCAGCACCACACAACGATCTTTAATTCTTGAAGCTGTAAAAGAGTTGCGGTGTCATGTTACCGCTGACGAGGTCCACAATACGATCGTGAAGAAA
>JAAYIT010000025.1 GCA_012523295.1 Porphyromonadaceae bacterium
CAAAGTGCATTTCAAACGTGTGCGTTGATTTTGCTACAATACTTATCTGTTTCAGGCTAAGTTGATTGGCAAAATAGTTAAATTTATACACATTTAATTTATCCGCTTGTCTCTTTTTTTCAAAGCGATTTGATACGCTTCATAATAATACTGGATAAATTCATCCCAGAGTGCTTTTTTGGAAACTTCCAACGCGTTTTTTCGAACTTCTTTGATCTCTTCAGAAGATTTATTTAAAAAATCATTCAATATCGAAGCAATGGAACTGACTACATTTGCAAAATTGTAATCTGATCTGTGAACCACCTCAGCACCATGATTAGGATCTTTCAGCGTTTTCACCCATTGTCCGAATCCGGATAAATCGGTAGTAATAGTTGGAACTGAGAATGCGATACTCTCAAGCGGAGTGTAGCCCCAGGGTTCATAGTAGGACGGAAAAATAGTTAAATCCATGCCGATTAACAAATCCCAATAATTCAGATTGAAAATGCCATCATTGCCGTTCAGGTAGGAAGGAACAAAAATAACTTTCACTTTTTCATTCGGAAGATTCTGGAAATGAAACCATTGAAGAGCAGAAATAACATTGTCATCTTGATAATTATGGAGTTCGTGCGTGGTTTGTTTATTCCAGTAGTCCATTTTAGCAGCCGGATTTTGAAGCTTTGCAGCTAAATCTACACGCGGACCTGAAATATGAGCCGGAACCATGATAAACGCAACGACTTCATTTCCAACCGTATATTCGTTGGTAAGATGCTTCAATGACTCAATAAAGACATCAATACCTTTGTTTTTATATTCGTATCTTCCGGCAGTTGCCACAAAAACTGTGTTCTTCTGTAACTTATATCCAAAGAGCGTTTCAGCGACTTTCTTTAGTTTCCCCAGAGCAGCTTTTCTCTTTTCGGTGAAAGTTTTTCCGGTGGGTACAAAGTCATTTTCAAAACCGTTTGGAGTGATTATATCCGGCTTTTTATCCAAAAGCTGAGTACATTCCAATCCGGTGATTGAACTGACAGTCGTGAAGCAATCGACAGGGTGCGCGGCCTGCTTTTCAGTAGAGTGCTTGGATTGCATATTTAGCTCAAACGCCATCTGATCTCCGTTGTACTCATTCAGGTAGTCATAGAGCGGCTTGTTGTTTCCGGCAATTGATCGCCCGATGGATGTCGCGTGTGTAGTAAAGATGGTGGCGATTTCCGGTACGCTGTCCTGTATATAAAATGCACCAAAAGTTGTCATCCATTCATTGAAATGAGCCACGACATTATTTTTTTTGGTTAAATTGTGGAACCGGAAATAGCTCTCTATCACCATTCCGGAGGCATAGCCAAACATGGAAGACTCATCGTAGTCGCCGAAAGCGTGAAGTGAATCTACATTGAATCTTTCCCAAAACCGGGAATATATCTCATTTTTTCTAAAAAATAACGGATTGAAATCGACAAGAATGGTCACCGGATTACCGTGAATTGTCCAACGTCCAACTCTGATTCTCAGTCCGGTAGTTTTGTTAAAGTGGTCGCGCCAATCGGCTAATAAATCGTTTGATTCTTCAAAGTAAGGAGATTCTTTCTCTTTCCAAACATCCGGACCTACAAAAACTAAGTTATCTTGGAATCTGCTTTGAAGGGTTCTAGCTCGTGTGGAAAGTACGGTGTAAATACCGCCTACCATATTACATACTTCCCAGCTTGTTTCGAAAAAATATTCGGGAATGGGTTGTTGCTTCATTAAAATCGTTCTAAAAAATTCAAGATGTAAAGATAATTATTATTAATGGAAATATAAATAATAGTTTTCAACAATCGGGAATTAAAGACTTAAAATAGCTTTTTTTAATTCAAATAGCCTGTTTTTGATAATATTTATCACATTTTAATAGAAATTCTTCTGAAATATTGAACAATTTTCATTTTTTTGCATTATCTTTGTATGTAATTAAGCAAAGTATGTCAAAATTAAATATGCCTATGAAAAAAATTACTTTTATATTAGCATTTGTACTTTGTGGGTTTATAGGCGTTCAGTCACAATATTCGTCGATTTACACTTATTTATCAAGTGTTGAAAACGAGTTTACAGCACAAAGACTTAGTGTTTTGGATGTGGAAGACGGAACCAAATTTAGTATAGTTGGTAAAGTCTTGACAGCCAAAAACCTTGAAAATGGGACTCAGGTAGATATTTATAGTGTTTTAGGCGCTAAAGTATATACATTTACTTACAACGGAAATCCGGTTGTATTGAATCTGAATAAAGGTATCTACTTTATCCGAGCAAATAAATATACACAAAAAATAATGTTATAAATGTTGTTTTTATAATGAAATAATAACGAACCGACACACTCTCTGTCGGTTTTTTTTTTAGAAAAATTCACCTAAGATAGAATCATATGTATGAAATAGCCATTAAAAGTAAATTTTCACCCAAACCGTATGCGGATGAATGGTATTTTCCATACGTTCTTAATGTAAAAAATAAACTATAATCGCATGAAAAGGAAGAAAAATTTTGTACTTGATACCAATGTTATCTTGCACGACTACAAATGTTTGCATAATTTCGAAGAAAACGATATTTATATACCGATAGTGGTGCTCGAAGAACTGGATCATTTCAAAAAAGGAAACGAGCAAATAAATTTTAACGCACGTGAGTTTACGAGAGAACTGGACTTAATAGCCGATGATAAACTTTTCAAAAATGGGGCTCCGCTTGGTGAGGGTAAGGGAAGGCTGTTTATCGTAGCGCGAAATGAATATCCCGATGTCATTTCTAATCTCTTCCCCGACCGATTGGCAGATCATCGGATTTTAGCGGATACATACGTTATAGGCGAAGAATCCAAACCGGTAAAAACCATTCTTGTCAGCAAAGATATTAATCTGAGAATGAAAGCTTTATCTCTTGGTGTTCTGGCTGAGGATTACATCAATGATAAGGTGACGAATATCAATATATTTGATAAAAACTACGAAACATATGACAATATTTCACCGGAATTAATAGATAAAATGTATGCCAACGGTGGAATTGAGTTGGATGAATTTGATTTCAAATCGGATGTTGAGCCGCAAGAATGTTTTGTGATGAAAAGCAATCGTTCAAGTATATTAGCCCGGTATGTACCTCAAAGCGGGAAAGTAATTCGGGTTGAAAAAACGCGAAGCTTTGGGATTGAGCCTCGGAATGCGGAGCAAGCCTTTGCAATGAGCGTACTGTTGGATGATGAGGTGAAATTGGTGGCGCTGACCGGAAAATCAGGAACAGGGAAAACGCTTATGGCGCTTGCAGCCGCGCTGCAACAGCATGATGATTATAAGCAAATTCTTCTTGCAAGACCGATTGTGGCGCTTTCAAACAGAGATCTCGGATATCTGCCCGGTGATGAGCAGAGCAAGATAGCGCCCTATATGCAGCCGCTTTTTGACAATTTGAATGTGATAAAAAATAATTTTTCATACCAAGGGAAAGAAGTAAAGCTGCTTGATGAAATGCAGAAAAACCAACAGCTTGTAATCGAGGCACTTGCTTATATAAGAGGAAGAAGTCTGAGTGAAACTTTTTTCATAGTTGATGAAGCTCAAAACCTGACTCCTCACGAAGTAAAAACGATTATCACACGTGCGGGAGAAGGGACTAAAATTGTCTTCACAGGTGATATTCAGCAAATTGACTCACCCTATCTGGATATGCACTCCAACGGTTTGGTGTATATGATAGACAGGATGAGAGGGCAGGACATTTTTTCGCATATCAATTTGATAAAGGGCGAAAGAAGTTATTTGTCGGAGTTAGCCAGCAATCTGCTTTGATATGTTAGCTATGAAAGGAATTGATTCCGAAAAATTGTTAAAATTATATGCTCTTTTCTTTTGATGGTTTTCATTTGGGGTATCTTTGCATAATCAATAATCAGGAATAAATGAATTTTGATATATTCATAAAAGGGATTATCATTGGGCTAAGTGTTTCTGTCCCAATGGGTCCCATCGGAATGTTGTGTATTCAGAGAACGTTGAATCGAGGTCAGAAATATGGAATTGCTACCGGATTAGGAGCAACTGTTTCTGATTTGATTTACTCTGTCATTACTATTTTTTTCTTAAATATTGTGCTTGACTTTATCGAAGAAAGGAAACTAATTATTCAGATAATCGGGAGTATTATCATTATTTTCTTCGGCTTGTGGATATTTAACAGCCACCCTTCCAAACAGCCGCTTCCCAATGAAAAGCATTCGGATAATTCTCTTTTTTCCGATTTTTTCACATCTACCGCGCTTACCTTATCTAATCCGTTGATCCTCTTTGTTTTAATTGCACTTTTTTCTCAATTCGACTTTATTCATCCCGAATTCTCAATTTGGGGTCACGCATTTGCACTTTTTTCGATTTTAATCGGCGCTACGATTTGGTGGATAACTTTGACGGGGTTAGTTAATCGTTTTCGTTACAGATTTAGTATTCGAGGTTTGAAAATAATAAACCGTCTGACCGGTGGGGTTATTATTATTATCGGTTTTGTTGGAGCGCTAATGGGGTTGTTTTAGATCATAGAGTCAAACCACATTGAGCAATGCAGTAAAAAAGATGCTCATACTGTTTTTAATCACGCTCATAGAAAGAGTTTCAGGAGTTATTAAAAGTTCAATCGGACAAGAATGATTTTATACGCCCTATCGATTGCAGACCCTACTTGTCTATTTTTTTTAATTCTTCAATAAGTGCCATGTTTTCAGTCTGTTCGCCGATTGTTATTCGTAAGCAACCCCCGCAAAGAGAAACAGTACTTCTGTTTCGAATAATAATTCCCTTTTCAACTAATTTTTTGTAAACTTCGTTTGGGTTTTCAACTTGAATAAGCAAGAAATTAGCATCAGTGGGGTAGATGTGTCGCACCATTTTTAGTTGACTCAACTGGTCGAACATTTGTTCTCTTTCGTGCAAAATAAGTTCAACCCATTTCGCTACTTGATCAACGTTTTCAAGAGCTTCAAGCGCTTTATTTTGTGTAAGCTGATTGACATTGTAAGGGTATTTTATTTTGTTGAAAACTTGGATTATTTCAATAGAAGCAAAAGCCATCCCAAGACGAATGGCAGCACTACCCCAAGCTTTTGAAAAGGTTTGAAGAATGATAAGATTTGGGTATTTATCCAACCGGTAAATGAAACTTTCCTGATCCGCGAAGTCGATATACGCCTCATCTATCACAACAATTCCGTGAAATCTTTCTAATATTTCAACAAGGTCATTCGAGTTTATCAAATTACCTGTCGGATTGTTAGGTGAGCAAATCCAAATCACTTTTGTGTGGGCGTCTGTAGCTTTTAGTAATTCTTCAACATTGATTTGAAAATTACTGTCTAATAGAACTTTACGATATTCAATGTCGTTGATTTCCGCGGAGACTTTATACATTCCGTAGGTTGGTTCGATGGCCACTACATTGTCTGTTCTTGGTTCGCAGAAAGCCCTGTAAACCAAATCTATAGCCTCATCACTTCCATTTCCCAAAAATATATTTTCAGCACGGACGTGTTTGATTTCACTGATTTTTTCCTTTAGTTTTCGCTGTAGCGGATCAGGATAGCGGTTGTAAGGCGGATTAAACGGGCTTTCATTTGCATCTAAAAAAACGGAAGCATCACCTGTAAATTCATCTCGAGCGGAGGAATAGGGTGTAAGATTGAGAATATTTTTACGCAGTAATTCTTCTAATTTTTTATATGTCGGAACTGAGGGTGAAGTTCCTAAATTTGACTTATTTTTCATTTTTTACAAAAAAAAATATGAAACAATATAGGGTGAAATTGCTAAAACAAGTGAATTCTTAAAAATCAACGCATGTTCAATCTAAGTTTTACTGCATTTGAGTGCGCTTGAAGACCTTCGTTTTCAGCCATTAAGATAATAGCATTGCTTAAATTCGTCAAGCCTTCAGGTGTAAGTTGCTGGAAAGTGATTTTTTTAAAGTAATGATCCAGATTTACGCCGCTGTAAGCTTTTGCAAAGCCGTTTGTGGGCAGGGTGTGATTAGTCCCCGAAGCATAATCTCCCGCGCTTTCCGGACTCATATGCCCAAGGAAAACAGAACCTGCATTGACAATGTGCTCTGCCACTACCATATAGCTTCGAGTAGAAATAATCAAATGCTCCGGAGCATATTCATTCGTGATTGAAATGGCTTCATCGATTGATTCTACTAATATTATCTTGCTGTTGTTGAGTGATTTGCGAGCTATTTCTTTTCGAGGTAGAACTTCAATTTGAGTTTCAATCTGCTCTAACACTTTTTCAATCAGTGGCTCGGAGGTGGTAACTAAAATAGCCTGACTATCCGGTCCGTGCTCGGCTTGAGAGAGCAGATCTGAGGCTACATATACAGGATTTGCAGTTTCATCGGCAATTACCTCCACTTCCGAAGGGCCGGCAGGCATATCTATGGCAACATCATTAAGCGATACCAACTGTTTTGCAGCCGTCACATACTGATTCCCCGGACCAAAAATTTTATAAACTTTCGGAATGCTTTCTGTTCCATAAGCCATGGCAGCGATTGCTTGCGCTCCGCCAACTTTGAAAATTCGATGAATTCCGGCTACACGGGCTGCATAAAGAACCGCAGGGTGAATTTTACCGTTTGAATCTGGAGGTGAGCAGAGTATGACTTCTTTGCATTCAGCTATTTGCGCGGGAATTCCAAGCATTAGTACGGTCGAAAATAGCGGTGCGCTCCCGCCCGGAATATACAAACCGACTTTCTCAATAGGTACTGTTTTTTGCCAGCAATAGACGCCCGGCGAAGTTTGAATTTCTGAAAATTCATTAAGTTGTTCGGAATGAAATTTCCATATATTTCTTCGCGCCATTTCGATCGCCTGCTTCAATTCAAGCGAAACTAATTTTTCGGCTTCTTCTATTTCGGCATTCGTAACCTCAAATTGTGTAATGTCAACATTATCAAACTCCTTGGTTAACTCAGTAAGAGCTTTATCTCCATTTTCACGTACATTGTCAAGTGTAATTTTGACTTTATCAAATAGCGAAGCGAAATCCATTGAAGGGCGCTTTAAAATCTCTTCCCATTGTTCCTTAGCGGGATACTTTATTATTTGCATAAAATTAAGTAAAATTAGTTGATAATCAGAATCGAACTACAAACTCCAACACCACTTTATCATCTTCGTTTTGAATGCCTTCGGCAAAAAAATACTTCTCGTAATTTAAACGGATATCATTGACAAATGGTTTCGCGAAACTGAAAGTAAAACCGCTTGTTAATCTTTTTCTCGCGATATCATCTATCTGGTATTCTCCAAGACTGTTTACTTTTCCCTTGTTATTGTCGGTCATCGAATCGAAACGTACCAACGGGGTTATTTTCTTCAAAATTCCTTTGTTTGTCCAAATATCATATGCAGCAAAAGTTGAGTATGATTTTGTGGCCGGGAATGCATCATTTGCATATGTTTTATAGATAAATTCTCCTTCCAAATGGAGATTTCCCAAGTCCACATACGCGCCTACATCGTAGAAATTCATCCGTAAATCTTCGGGTTTTATAGAGTTGTAATTCAAACTTACTTCCATATAGTCCGTAGGAAAAGCTTCTAATCTCAAAACATAATTTACCGATTTTTGCCAGTCTTTTTGATCATAAAGTCCATCACCGTTATAAACTCCGGCTTGAAAATCAAATGATACTGCTGTGAAATTTCTCAACAAAACGGTTGCTCCTACATCGCGTAATCCACTTACAAGCTGCTTTCCTACAAAAGAACGATTGGCAAAGTATAGTAGATGTGGTGAGCGAAGATTATCCGTTCCAAACGGAATCTTTTGTTGCCCGATAGTGAAATTAAACCATTTGTAAGGTTTCAAGCGTACGTATGCATCAAGCATTTTTGTGATTCCCTCGTCAGACAAGTCGATTTCGGCTTTGTAAGATGTGATGGGCGTGATGTTGCCGTTTACACTAAATCGTGCGTTCCGAACCTGAAAGCGGTGCGCGTCCAGACTGGAATTATACTCGTATTTTGCGCGAATTGTTCCCTCTATGTTAGGGATGTATATGTTAGTTGTCGTAGAATCTGATTTTGCTGCAATAAGGTGAATGAATGAAATGATAAATAGGATTAAGATAGAGCGTCTTTTCATGAGTTTATTTTGTTTTTCTAAATACTTCTAAAAAAAAGCAGATTTTACTAATTTTTTGTAACTTGTGTATAAATAATGTTTTATGTCTATACGCAAAGTATCCTAAAATCCAAAATTTCAAACCTGTCATAAGGTCTGACCACTCCAAGCGGTTTGACCCGTTGTGGATAAAAATGCATCAAACGTATTGAAGCCGTTAAATGCTATGTTTTTCATTATCGCAAATTTATTAGGACAGAATGCGGGTAATCAATTAATGTTTTTATAAAAAAAAGAACAAAATACACTCTCTAAGTAAATTCAAATTTTCCCCAATTTTCAAACAAATCCTTTACGCTGTCAAAGACAATGTCCGCTCCATTGTCCAATAAATAGCTCTTGTCAATCGGTCCTGTGTTAACACCTATAGTGTATATTTGAGCTGCAGAAGAGGCTTGTACCCCGAATGGGGCGTTTTCTATAACAACCGCCTCCCATGGTTTCAAATTCACTTTTTCAAGCGATTTGAGGTAGGGTTCCGGAAATGGTTTCCCGCGTTCTACATCAAATGCGGAAACAATGTGTTCTTTTTTAAAAATTCCGGGAAAATAAGCCTCAATATTCTTCAATAGCAGCGGCTGTGCCGAACCTGTAACAACACCGAGTGTTAGTTCTTGCTCCTTTAGCAATTCCAATAGTTCAAGTGCGAATGGCATAGGTTTCGGATCACCGCATTCATCAAAATACTTGACTTTTACACTATAAATTTCGGCTCTTTCTTCTTCGGTAGAATCTCGCCCGTGCTTCCTTTTGAAGACTTCATTGATGGTGTCAGCTCCCGGTTGACCTTCGTTCAGGTAGGCTTCGGTTTCCGTAAATGGCAAATTATAATCGTTCATTACCCTTAACCAGGCTTTGGCGTGAGCAGGCATAGAGTCAAATAAAACACCATCCATGTCGAAAAGTACGGCTTTTAAGTTGAGTTGTTGGAAATTGTTTTTTGTAAGAAAATTTTGGATAGAAAGCTTGAACATAGTTAAAAAAGTTTTTGCAAAGATACGAAAATCCTTGTTAGTAACAATTCGGTTGTGAAAACAACGCGGCAAATTGGCAAGGAATTCTTCCATAGTTTTCAAGACAAGGAAGAAATAACATTGAGAATAAAAACATCATTTTAAAACTCAATAAAATTGTTTGATTATTTTTTTTGTTTCTTAATAAAAATAACTAAATTTGCAGCCACAAAAAACGGGATGTAGCGCAGTTGGTAGCGTGCATCGTTCGGGACGATGAGGTCGCTGGTTCGAGTCCAGTCATCCCGACTTTTCGGAAGAGAGTCATTTGGCGATTCTCTTTTTTTTATAAAAATAATTTTCAAAATCTACATTTTGGCTTAAAGTTTGCTGATAATCAGTAAGTTCCCATTAAAAACTAACTAAATTATGAAAAAAAAATTGATACTTCCGATTCTGGCAGTTGCTCTTGCGTTTTCTGCTTGTAAACTCACCGGTGATTCAAATTACGTGCCCGGAATAGGACTTTACAATCCCATTCTAATCAATAGTGACACGTTAGATATGCTTAAAAAAAGTCCCGATGGGAACATTATGATTGATTCACTATTCGTGAATGACACGGTAACGGTGGTAGTCGGTGCTGAGGGATTTGTGAATAACCTACTTAAATTGAGTTTCAAAGTTGATAACCCCGCTAAACTTGAGATTTTAGAGCCACATGATTCGATAAAAGCTTATTTTGATCCCTCATCGGATTTCATAAACGGTTCGATAATTATGCGCGATAAAATCGTAAAAGCATTCTATCCATTTAAATTTGTCACTTTGGAAACGAGCGAAAAGGTGAAGATCGACTTTCGGATTGAATCCGATGCGAAAGAGGTCGCTAATACGAGTGTTTTGACACTTCAGTTTCCAATAAAATAGCCGGTCCCGTCGCTTTCATTAAACTCTTTTATTCTTATACAAATTTATTTTTTTAAGAGATTTTCTTTTGAACAATAATCTGATTTTGTTGTTAAAGTAACGAAATTAGATTTGTTGTTAATTCCTGCTTTTCAGAAAAGACTCTATTTCAATTTCATTTTGATTTAAAAGTAAAGAATTATAAGGAGAGTTCACCATGTCAGTGTTACACAACCGAATATCCAATGAGGAATTGAAAGCGCTTATGCTATCCGATACGGAACCGCGCATGACAATTTCTTTTTATAAGTATTTCACTATTCCGGATCCCCGCGCATTTCGAGAAACACTGTATCAGAAATTTTTCGATTTGAAAGTTTTTGGGCGAATCTACATTGCTAATGAGGGGATAAATGCTCAAATCAGTGTCCCTGAAAGTAATTTTAGAGTATTTAAAAAGACACTTTATGCACTGGCTCCCGAACTCGATGGGCTACGACTAAATATAGCCATTGATGACGATGGAAAATCATTCTGGGTGCTACGCTGCAAAGTTCGTTCGAAAATAGTAGCAGATGGGATTGATGACCCGAATTTCAATCCGGCTAAAGTAGGTAAATATCTGAAGGCTGCCGATGTGAATGAAATGATAGCGCGGGATGATACTGTTTTTGTGGATATGCGAAATCATTATGAATATGAAGTCGGGCATTTTGAAAATGCGATCGAAATACCTTCGGATACCTTTCGTGAACAGCTTCCAATGGCAGTAGAGATGCTTCAGAACCATAAAGACAAGAATATTGTCATGTATTGCACAGGTGGAATCCGGTGTGAAAAAGCGAGTGCATATTTACGCTACAAAGGATTTGAAAATGTGTATCACGTGGAAGGTGGAGTAATTGAATATGCCAGAAAAGCGAAACTTCAGAATTTACCCACCAAATTTATCGGTAAAAACTTTGTGTTTGACGAGCGACTTGGTGAACGTATCACCGATGATATTATCGCGCACTGTCATCAATGCGGAGATCCGTGTGATAATCACACAAACTGCAATAACGACGGATGTCATCTATTGTTTATCCAATGCGATAATTGTAAAGAAAAATACGATGGTTGCTGCAGTGAAAGCTGCGCTCATGAATACCGCCTCCCTCTCGAAGAGCAACGAAAACTCCGTGCCGGACGGGAAAATGATAGGAAAATTTTTAACAAATCTAAAGGTGAGCTTTTGAAGAGGAAAGTCAGCTTATCGAAATGTTAAATGTCTTCTACCTAAGTGTTGTAATATAAGATTTTTTATTCAGCGTGGATTGACTCCGGTTAAATGGAGTCTGCTGAGAAACTTTCATCGTGTTGACGCTGAGTCAGATGAAGATATAAAGCGACAATTCGTTCGTTTTTAAGCTGTTACCACAAATAAAACAAGCGTATAGTTTAACACAATACGCTTATTCAAGAAATTCAGGTATATATCTGATTGTTTAAGTCGCTGAAATAGTTTAGAGAAGATCAGAAATCAAATTCTTTTACACTTCTTTTGAAGTTTTTACTGTGGGTTTTACTTCTTCTCGCATAGAACATGACCCGTTGAAAACTGCATTCGGCTCTACAATCAAGGTTTTTATTTTCACATCGCCGATAAGTTCGGCAGTAGAGCGAAGCGTGAGCGAATTGCTCGTTACAATATTTCCTTTTACCGTGCCGATGATTTCAGCATCTGTGCATGTAAGCGAACCTTGAAGATTTCCTTTCTCGCCGATTACTACTTTTGACCGACCTATGATATCACCTTCAACCTCGCCATCTAATCTGAAATCAGACTCTACAGTTACTTTTCCAACTATTTTTGTTCCTGCCGCAATTATATTTACTATGCTTTGATTGGGAATAAAATCTTTTGCCATATTCGTTGTTTATTTCTAAAATATATGAAAAACTAATTTGAAAAAAATTTTCTTCAAAGTTAAAGATAAAAATTGTTTTACTGAAATAGATTTTTAATTTGTTATTCCGGTGTATGTTTTTTATTAAAATATCTCCGGTCTTGGTACAAAATTCTTTTTCAGCCTGGAATTTGATTTATACACCGTTATTTCAGCATCTTCAAGCAAAAGTGATTTTGGATACCGGACAGTTCCATCCGACGAAGAGGTTAGCTCTTTATCTACTCCCATCACCCTTCGCATTGTTTTCATTATCTGACCAAGATTTATCGATGCGGAAAAAGGAATTTCTTCTCCGGTTTCTACATTCACTTTCAAATGCAGTTTATCATCATTATTGATAATGTATGCATACTCCAATCCTTGAAGTTTTGCTTCATCAATCAACATTTTTTTTATTTCCGGGAAAGTATATTTTTCATTTCCGGTAAATGTAATCACACCTTCAACCTGACCACGATCTTTCGCGTTGCCGTTGGATTGGAGAAAATGCTTTACCGGTTGACGAGAAGTAAGCATGTTTTTCAAAATCCCATTTTCAATCAGAATTAACGAATCAGGCGGAATTACGGCTTGATGATCGATAGGAGCAAGGTCACGTTTCACACCTTTTTGGTGTTGAGCAGCCTTCCCGTAATCTATTTTTAGGGACAGTTGTTTTGATATTACACGTACTCCGGGAAGGTTTTGATAATGATTGCCGTTTGAGTACCTGGTTTTTGGCGAAGTGTAAAGGTTATTAACAATCTGTCTTGCAATGTTTTCTACTTGCCCATCAACAAGCAAAACCGGACCCATATACGGATCGTCGCTTTTTTCAACAGTGAATTTTGATTTGTACTCAGCTACAACTTCACTTACGGCTTTTTCGAGTTCATCTGTTGTCGGGAACTTAGCTAACTCATTCATTCTGAGGCTTCTGAAAGAGCTTATGTCTTCACCTTCATTGTTTACACCACTGAGTGTGATGTTGAAAGCACCGCTTCGCATAGGATACTTAAACATAGATCCTTCCGTATCGTAATACCGATTCAGTTCGGTCTTGAATCGGAATCCGGTTCGAACGTTCTCAACGACTAAGTTCTCTTCTTTTACCTTGTCAGTTAATAATTTACCGATTCGAAGCGAAGTCTTTTTTATAGGTTCAAAATTATAGTTTTCATTCAGTTCGTCCTCAAATAGGGTAGTAGCTTTTCTTTTCTCAAAATCATTTAACGCTATCTCTTCTTCAGTCTGTTTTTCTTGTTTCAGCCAGGCCATTTTGTCAACATAATTCTTCGCCGCACTCTTATAGGTTTCGTCGAGATTCATCCATATAGCCGTTCTAATCGCTGTTTCATCATTTCCCAATGGGATAAGAAAACTGTTTGATGCGCCTCTGAAATTTTGAGTGCGGTGATAATTCCCGACTAAAATCAACGGGCTCCCTTGCCTGAAAATTCGATTGTTCAGCAGCTCTTCATTTTCCTTCCCAAATGAAGTAGAATAGCTATACTCCAAATTGACTTCATTCACCAAAAGACTAATGTAGAATGGAAGAGCCAGGCTGTCTTTCTTTAACTCTGACTTCGAACGCTCTACCTCAGTTTTCATTGCTTTTAATACTACATCATTCTCAATCTGAGCCTTTGATAGCGAGATAATAAACGAAAATAGAAAGAAAAATAAAATGTGTTTTTTTATATTGAAATTCATTTTTTAGAATGTTTTTTTTAGATACTTACATTAACATAGTATAATCCACACTTAAAAATACAGCAGTTTGAATAAAAATCTATTTACTTTCGACAGTAAGCTGATTTCAGGGTCTTTCCATAATATACGGTTCAATTTTCTGATTATCTCCTGTTTTTTGGAATTCGAGTTCTTTCACTAACATTGTAGGAGCAATAGCAGATACGGGAACTGAGCCTGATAGCGCGCCACACATACCGTTGAAGATTTGCTGGTCGTTTGACTCGGCGATTATTTGCGAAAAAGCGGCTAATGGAGTACCTACTATGTTGATTCCACGTACTAATTCATCGGGTCTTCCATCCGCGTATACCCGATAAACAACCAATGGACTCAGATAAAACGCATTTGCCGTGGCCGAACTTGTCATTGTCAGCCCGCCGCTTACTTTGTCAATCCGGTAGCCAAATTTCAGTCCTTTCTTTTTTAGCTCATCTTTAAACGTTTTGTTTAGTTTTTCAATTGAAACGGGATTTGAACTCTCTATAATCATGTTCGATTGGCGTGTCTCAGTGCCGATATTTAAATTTCCTCTACCGTGTCCGTTGGATTTTGAAAATCCTTCAATCGGTGTCCGGCTCATCAAGAAATTTTTCAGAATCCCGTTTTTTATCACTTCTACTCTTTGACCTCTGATTCCTTCATCATCAAATTTATAATCACCACTCAAAATTGTATTGTTATATTCAGTCATGGTAGGATCAAATGTTACTGAAAGTCTTTTTGGCAGTACGTATTCACCGATTTTCTTTTTCAATGTTTGCGCATCAAAGCCTGATTTCATTCGGGCGCCTTCCACACGATGTCCTAAGAATTCATGAAAAAACACACCACTCACTTCACCTCCCAAAATTACAGGGCCGGTATAGCTGTCGATTTTGGGTGAGTTTTTTAAGGCTGTAAGCGTTTGGCTCATTTCTTCTGTGTCTTGTAGAATTGTTGCGATATCAGCAAGATCAGAAACTTTTCTGCCAAAATACATCAGGTAATCTTGAAGTACCATTCCATCGTCCGCCATCACCATCCCGCCTGAGTAAAGTCGCACAGAAGGTGAGTTCTGAACAATTAAAGCACCATCCGTATCTAAAAAATATTGACGGGATAAGCTGATATGGAAGTTGGCAAAATTGATAAGGATATCTCTGTTGTCACCCAGCATTTTTGTAATGGAGTTAATATTAGCTATAGTTTCGCTCTCGTTAAATTCGAGTTCTTCGAACTGCATTGGCGGTTCAAAATATTGCGAAGCTTCTTCAATGGAAAAATCAGGCGATTGGTCTTCTTCCGTCGGCCGGGTTGTAAATTCTGTCAGGTTCGATTCAAGCTTGTCTTTTGCCTCTGAATAAGCCTGCTGTAAACCTCTCCAAAGTGTTAATTTAATTTCTTCTTCTACATCTTCTTCGGGTAATGTGACTACAATATGGTTGTTCATATTCCCGGAATAGTGGAGATTGTCAAACTTGTTTGAACCGACACGCATGCTGATTAGCATACGTCTTCCTTTGTAATACCTATTGTCAGAAATAGCTCCGTAACCTCCTGAAATACTATGAACGATACTCTGCTCAACATTCAGGCTGATATAATAAACGGGAACATCAAAGTCTTTCATTATTAAATAG
>JAAYIT010000252.1 GCA_012523295.1 Porphyromonadaceae bacterium
CCTTGATTGCAACCGGATTTGATGTGAAAGATATCCCGGGAATGCCTGCCTCCATTGTGAAAAAACTGAAAGAGGATGAGGAGATTTTGGAAGACAATCAAGATTTGGAAAACAATTTGTTTGACGACGAGTTAGATGAACAAAAGAAATCGGCTGATGCTGAAATCAGCAAAGCTATGAGTGAGCTGTACGGAACATCAATTAAGCATACGAAAGGATCCGCTGAATCACAAGAAGATGTTTTGCAGATTCCTTTTGAAGCGCCAATGCCGGAAGATCTCCCTACAGTGGACATTGCTGCCTTGGATGATGAAGATAATTTAGAAAAAGTTGAAAATATACCGGCTTGGAAGAGAAAGTTGTGGGGAAAATCGTAGTTCCGGCGTTTAGTTTCTAAATATACTTTTAAAAATATATCGTTCGATTCTGATTTTTTTAACTCCCCATTTAAGTATAATGAATATATGGAAAAGCTATTTGAACAAATAAACAACGACATAAAAGCCGCGATGCTTGCACGTGAAAAAGTAGCGTTGGAGACATTGCGTAGTATAAAAAAGGAATTTCTTGAAGCAAAAACCGCTAAAGGAAGTGACGGAACTTTGCATGATGAACAAGCCGTGAGAATTATGCAGAAAATGGTAAAGCAGCGAAAAGAAACCGCCATGATATATACCGAACAACAACGACCGGAATTAGCAGAAAAAGAACTGGCCGAAGCGGAAGTTATTGAGCGTTATTTGCCCCGACAAATGTCTGTGACAGAATTAGAAGCCGCATTGGTAGAGTTGATTTCTGAAATTGGAGCTGCCGGAATTCAGGATTTAGGAAAAGTAATGGGCGCGGCTACAAAAAAACTTGCCGGTAAAGCTGATGGAAGAGCAATTTCGGAGAAAGCGAAAGAGTTGCTTAATAAATCGTAAATCCAAGTGCAATATGCACTATTTCTTGTAATCACAAAAAAACACCAAGCCGGACTCAGCTTGGTGTTTTTTGGATAAATTCAGAAAATCCCGATTTTAATCTTCCGCCCAATCTACGGGACAAGTACAAAACAAATTTCGGTCTCCATACGCGTTATCAACACGCGCTACATTTACCCAAAATTTATTTTCAGCAACCCAAGGTGCCGGATAAGCCGCTTTCATTCGAGAGTAAGGATGGCTCCAGTCATCTGAAACAATCTTATACTCAGGATGTGGAGAGTTTATTAGCACGTTGTCCGCTTTGTCCGCTTTTCCTGCTTCAATTTCTTTTATTTCAGCATAAATTCTGAGCATGGCATCAGTAAACTTATCCAATTCAGCCAAAGATTCACTCTCGGTCGGTTCAATCATTAGTGTGCCATGAACAGGGAAAGATAGCGTAGGAGCATGATATCCGTAATCAATTAAACGTTTTGCAATGTCAGTTTCGGTAATTCCCGAAGTGTTTTTGAAATTACGGCATTCTAAAATCAATTCATGTCCGACTCTCTCGTTTTCGCCTGTGTAAAGCACACCATAAGTGTCTTTTAGGCGTGCAGCGAGGTAATTTGCATTTAGGATAGCATATTTAGTCGCATTTGTTAACCCTTCTTCACCTAACATTCTGATATATCCGTATGTGATGGTCAATACTCCGGCGCTACCATAAGGAGCTGCAGATACTGTGTTTTTCCCGAAGTTTTTGTCAGGTAAAAATTCTTCTAAATGTTTTGCGACGCAGATTGGGCCAACACCCGGACCCCCTCCGCCATGCGGGATTGCAAATGTTTTATGAAGATTCAAGTGGCAGACATCAGCACCAAATGCGCCCGGATTTGTTAACCCTACTTGCGCGTTCATATTCGCTCCGTCTAAGTAAACTTGTCCGCCAAATTTATGAATTGTGGCACATAAATCCTTTATTCCCGACTCAAAAATACCATGCGTAGAAGGGTAAGTAATCATACATCCCGCCAGATTTTCGGCGTTTGATTCTGCTTTCGCATTCCAATCTGCAACGTCAACATTACCTTTTTCATCGCACTTTACCACCACAATATCAAATCCACACTGAATCGCGCTTGCAGGGTTCGTACCATGCGCCGAAGACGGAATTAGCACAATTTTACGGTTTTCCTGACCAATGGATTTTAAGTATGATTTAATTACCAATAAACCGGTAAATTCACCTGCCGCACCTGAGTTGGGCTGTAGTGAACATGCATCTAATCCGGTAATTTCACATAGATATTGCTCTAAATTTTCAATCATTTCATTGTAGCCTTCCGTCTGATTTTTAGGTGCTAAAGGATGAATTCCGCCAAATTCAGGTCGGCTTAGCGGCAACAATTCTGATGCAGCGTTTAATTTCATAGTGCATGAACCCAATGAAATCATAGAGTGAGTGAGCGAAATATCTCTCCGCTCTAACTTCTTGATGTACCGCATCATATCAGTTTCTGTGTGATATGAATTGAAAACCTTGTGTGACAGGAAATCAGATTTTCTATCGAATGACTCATCAAAAGATTTGAGATTTTCAATACTTTCTCCTGTCGCGTAAACCGGGTTATTACCAACAGATTCTGCAAATAATTCTATCAACTTATTCACGGCATCTAAATCTGTTGTTTCATCTACGCTCAATCCAATCTCTCCTGTTTCAAAATAATTGAAATTTATCTTATATTTTAAAGCGATGTTTTTGAAGTCTTTCTGACTAACTCCCTCAGGGAGAGCTATTTTTAATGTGTCAAAGAAATTGGAGTTTTCTTGTGAAAAACCATAAACTTCAAGAATCTCATTGATGTAAGTCGCGATAGAATGGATATTTTGAGCAATTTTACGAATACCTTCAGGCCCATGATAAACCGTGTAGAAACCTGCCATGGTTGCCAAAAGGGCTTGAGCAGTGCAAATGTTGGAAGTGGCTCTTTCACGTTTTATGTGCTGTTCGCGTGTCTGAAGCGCCATACGAAGAGCGGTTTTTCCATTCACATCTTTACTCACTCCGATAATTCTGCCCGGAACTTCACGTTTGTATTCGTCTTTTGTTGCAAAATAAGCTGCGGAAGGCCCGCCATAGTACATTGGAATTCCCCACCGTTGCGTAGAACCGAAGACAATATCAGCGCCCCATTCTCCGGGAGGTGTGAGTAGCGCCAAACTTAAAATATCTGCCGCCACTCCAACAATACAGTTTTTCTCATGTGCTTTTTTCACAAAAGCTGAATAATCTTCTATGCTTCCATTGGAGTTTGGGTATTGAACTATCGCTCCAAAATGCATATCTGTGAATTTTGCAAGGTTATAATCGCCAACTTCAAGTACCAATCCTTGAGCATATGCGCGGGTGCGAACAACAGCCAGTGTCTGAGGGAAAATATTTTCATCTACAAATAAGATATTTGCGCCGGCTTTCACTTGCTCTCGATTCCTTAAATTATAAGCCATTGTGGCAGCTTCCGCAGCAGCAGTCGCCTCATCGAGTAAAGAAGCATTGGCAAGTGGCAGCCCCGTAAAATCCACAACAGCAGTTTGGAAATTCAACAAAGCTTCCAGCCTGCCTTGAGAAATCTCAGCCTGATACGGGGTATAGGAAGTGTACCACGACGGATTCTCAAACACATTTCTTAAAATAACTGCCGGCGTGTTTGTGTCATACCAGCCCTGTCCGATATATGATGTGAAAAGCTTGTTCTTCTTTCCCAGCTCCAAAACATGTTTTGCATATTGACTTTCTGTAAGGGGTTCAGGAAGATCTAATTTCTTGTTAATCAGTATATCACTTGGGATTGTTTGATTGATAAGCTCATTCAAATCATTTACTCCAACAACTTTTATCATTTCTAATTCGTCAGGTTTAGAAATGCCAATATGTCTTTGACTTAAAAAATCTTTCATTTAGCGCATTCTGTTTTTTATTAATAATTATTGTATGTCATGTATTTGTACGATAAATAGGCATGTCCGTAATCTTGTGGCATTATTTTTGCATGAAATTAAGGGTATAATTGCTTACGGAAATTTCCATAAATCCGAATTTTATAATACAAAGTTCAAAGATACTTAATATTATATGGTGTGAAAATATTTATTGATAAAAAATAGCGATTTTTTATGACTTAAATTAAACATTTTCTTGAAGGGTTTGTTTTATTCTGAGTGCGTGATATAGGGA
>JAAYIT010000253.1 GCA_012523295.1 Porphyromonadaceae bacterium
AAGTCAACACCACTACGGCAGACTACAAATCGGTTTCCTTCATTGAGATTGAACATAGCTTTTTTAAGGCAAAGTTCGCCCTTTGAAAGAATATTGAAAAGACGGCGAATGTGGGATGCTTACAAAACAACTATGAATTAATTCTCAGCCAGCTCACAATAATACTCAGCTCTCCGGCATCAAAATGCTCTTTCAGCAATCCATAAACAGAACCGTCGTATTCAGTATTTTCAACCAGCTCCTTGGCTTTCAACAATATTTTCTTATCTACAATCTGTTCCGCGTCCAACTCTCCTTTCAGCACAAATTCTGCTAAATGACCCGATACGGTCCCAACTGTAAGATTCCTCTCTTTAGCTATTTCCCGGATTGTTTTTCCAAGCCTAAACAATCCCAACGACTCAAGTGCTGAGCTTCCTTTCGATTTTTTAGGTTTGCGCTCGCGTTTTTCACGATCAAACAGTTCTTCCATTGCAGAACGAATGTTATTTTCCTCACAATAGTCACGAATCACTTCTAAAAACTGACCTCCGAATCGTTCGTATTTTGCTTCACCAATCCCGCTTATTTTAAGCATATCAGCGTTGTTCTGAGGCAAATAATCGGCCATTTCCACTAAAGTTTTACTGTTGGCGACCACATAAATTGGAAGTCCCGTTTCATCCACAATTGAATTTCGCAACTCGAAAAGCATGGAGAGCAACTCAGGATGTCGTGAAGCGATTGTTGACTTTTTTTGCTTCCGGGAATAAGAACTCATTTTTAGAGAAGGAAGGATAAATGATTTCCGTAAATCGAAATATTTTTCTACACTAAATCCACTCTTAATGCCTTTAATCCAATGCAATTTCTGTTCGGAAAATGTGTAAATATCAAGTAAAAACTCATCGAAATCTTTTGAATTGTCTCTGCTATCTGTAACTGCCGGTGAGTTTTTCAATGTATCAATAAGTTCTCCTAATTTCTCTGAAAAATAGGTCTCGGATGCTTCTAACCTGAGATTTAGAAGGTCTTCATTGAATGGATTTTGATTGACAATCTGAGTGATTTGAACACCAAACTTCGAACCTACATCCTGCAAATCATTGACCTGCTTATTCACAACACGTAAGAAATCAATGGTTTCTGAGTTAAATGATGAAGCAACTTCATTCGTGGAAATTAACCATCGATTAGCAACTCGAACCATTTGCCTGAAATTATAAACACCCATCAGCAATGACAAAAAATATTGTTTTTTAGACGATGAGTAACTATCTTTCAACTGATCTAACGTATATTGCATTGAAGAGAAGTGGACAATTTCTTCAGCATTCTGAATCGCGGATTCACTTATTCTGCTCTGAAGCACTAAACCATTCAACGACCTGCATCGGCTCAGAGCCACATAGACTTGCCCAGGAGCAAATGCCATTTCGGCATCTATTATCGCCTTATCAAATGTTAAACCCTGGCTTTTGTGGATGGTAATTGCCCAGGCTAACCGCAACGGGAACTGCTTAAAAGTCCCAATTATATCTTGAGTAACTTCGAGTGTACTTTCATTGGCCTGATAGCGAACATTCTCCCACACCATCGGCGTAACTTCGATTTCAGCCGCATCCTCAGGACATTTTACGAAAATTGCATCGCTATTCCATGCCGTAACAACACCTATTTTTCCATTAAAAAAACGTTTTGCCTCATCGGTATCATTTTTAACAAACATTACTTTTGAGCCAATTTTCAGTTCTAAATCTTCCTCTACTGGAAATAATCTTTCAGGAAAATCACGGGTTATTTCTGCCTTGAAAAACTTAGATTCCCCTTTAATCTTTCCTAATTCCTCCTGATTTATCCGATCAGCTTTGTAATTATGTGTGGTCAAAATTACGTAGGTATCATCTTTTGAGGGAACAAAAAATGGTTGGTATCGTTTTTCTAACAGTTCATAACTTTTCTTGGAAAGTCGATTATTACGCACTTCATTCAACAACCGGATATACTCAAGCTCTTTCTGACGAAAGATTTTCTCAAACTCAATATGAACGAATGGTTTTTCATTAAACACGTGACTATTAAAGAAATAAACCCCTTTATAAAACTGGGACAGGATATTCCATTCTTCTTGCTGCGCCACCGGTGACAGCTGAAACATATCACCAATAAAAATCATCTGAACACCACCAAACGGCTCATCATGCCTGTATCTTACGCTTCGCAAAACGGTATCAACCGCATCAAGCAAATCAGCACGCACCATGCTTATTTCATCAATTACAAGCAATTCCAATTCGCGCAACACTTTCCGCTTATTGGAATGCATTCTCATTTTGCTGATAAGCTCTTTACGACCGAACTCCGTAGGAATGAATGGATTTAAAGGCAATTGGAAAAACGAATGAATAGTAGAACCGCCCGCGTTGATCGCGGCGACACCGGTCGGAGCAACGACGGCAATTTGCTTCTTGGAGGTTTCACACAAACCGCGCAAAAAAGTCGTTTTCCCGGTTCCGGCTTTTCCGGTCAGGAAAACATTTTGATTCGTCAATGTGGCAAAAAGTTTGGCGTAATCGTGGGTAGTGTAATGTTCCATATATATGAGGAATTTGAATAATCGAGTCTTTAGTTCAAAGCTGAGATTTGTTAAAAAAACAAATATATGGAAAAACATGGAGATATAAAAACGGGGAACAGGCTTTCGCACGTTAGTTCCTATATACCTAAATTTACACCTTAACAATTAGGAACTTAAGCGAATAATCACAAAAAAAATCCTCCTATGAGGAGGATTTAAGGGACATTATTTCTTCTGTTCCTTCGCCCAGCTGTCTTTTAGCGAAACGGTACGATTAAACACCAACTTTTCAGGTGTGCTGTCCGGATCCACATTGAAATAACCGATACGCTGAAATTGGAAATGGTCAAGCGGTTTTACGTCTTTCAGGTACTCCTCAACGTAACAATTATCTAAAACAACAAGCGAATTTGGATTAATTAATTCGTGATAATCACGTTCAGAGGCAGCAGGATTTTCTACGTTGAATAGTCGGTCGTACAGCCGAACCTCAGCGGGAATACTATGTGCTGCAGAAAGCCAGTGAAGTGTTCCTTTTACTTTTCGATTTGCTTCCGGCATGCCGCTTTTTGTCAAAGGATCGTACTCGCAATAGATTTCTTGGATATTTCCTTCAGCATCTTTCTTTACTCCGGTACATTTCACGATATACGCCGATTTTAAACGAACTTCTTTTCCCGGTGTCATACGGAAAAACTTTCGGGGAGCATCTTCCATAAAGTCATCGCGCTCCATCCACAGTTCCCGGCTGAAAGCAATTTCATGCGTTCCGGAGTTCTCATCCTCCGGATTATTCACAGTTTCCATCATTTCTACCTGGTCTTCAGGATAGTTGGTAATGATAAGTTTTACAGGATTAATAACCGCGCTTACACGAGTTGCAGTTTTATTAAGCTCTTCACGCACCGCATGTTCCAGCAGTTCAAGGTCAATCATTCCTTCCACTTTTGTATAGCCGATCTTTTCAATAAAATTACGAATACTCGCAGGAGTGTAACCTCTACGACGGAGCCCGCTCAATGTCGGCATTCTCGGGTCATCCCAGCCTCGCACCAGACCTTCTTGCACCAATTGAAGCATTCTGCGCTTACTCATCACCGTATAAGTGATATTCAAGCGGTTAAATTCAATCTGGCGAGGGCGGTAATCCGTATCTTGAAACTGATCGATAAACCAGTCGTAAAGCGGTCTGTGCACTTCAAACTCCAATGTACAAATCGAGTGCGTAACTCCCTCAAAATAATCGGATTGCCCGTGAGCAAAGTCATACATTGGATACACTTTCCAGGTGTCTCCGGTACGATGATGCGGATGTGTAGTAATTATTCTATAAATGATTGGATCACGAAAATGCATATTAGGTGCGGCCATATCAATTTTGGCTCTCAGTACCATTTTTCCATCGGGTATTTCGCCGTTGGTCATTTTTTGGAAAAGTTCCAAGTTTTCTTCTATTGGGCGGTTTCGGTACGGACTTTCTGTTCCCGGAACAGTTGGGGTGCCTTTTTGTTTAGCAATTTCTTCAGCAGTTTGCTCATCAATATAAGCTTTTCCTTCTTTGATAAATCGTACCGCCAAATCCCATAATTGCTGGAAGTAATCGGATGCATAATAGACATTTTCCCATTGAAAACCAAGCCATTGGATATCTTCCATTATTGCATCCACATATTCTACATCCTCTTTCACCGGATTTGTATCATCAAAACGGAGATTACAAATTCCATTGTAATTTTCAGCAATTCCAAAGTCGATGAAAATAGCTTTTGCATGTCCGATATGTAAATATCCGTTTGGTTCAGGCGGGAAACGAGTCTGAATTCTTCCATCATTTTTTCCTTTTGCCAAATCATCTTCTACGATTTGTTCGATAAAGTTTAGAGGCTTTTTTTCCATAATATATGTGCCCCTAACCCCCTTCTTGATACTTTGGGAGGGGAAAATAAGGGGATTTTAATTGATAAATTCTTAAATCTGATTTTTATTTGATTGTAAAAGAATAGGTGAGAATGAAAATTTGATAATAACTCAAAATAATAATCCTTCTATTTCTGATTTTAAATTTGTTAATCAGTCGACATAAGTATTTTACCTATTCTTGATCTCGGAACTCAAGTTTCAAGATTTGAAATTTGAACTTAAGGCTTTCAATCTACACAACTCAACTTCTATTCAAAATATCCTTTAATGATTCCTCTTTGTGATTTTTCTACAAAAAATAAAATTTCGTCACGTTCTTTTGAATCCGGAATTTCTTCTCTGATACGCTCAATTGCGTGCGATGTGTTTATTCTGGATTGGTAAATTAGCCTGTAAACTTCCTGAATCTCATTGATTTGTTCATTCGTAAACCCGCGACGACGAAGACCAATGGCATTCACACCGGCATAAGAAAGTGGTTCCCGTCCGGCAGTGATAAAGGGTGGTACGTCTTTGGAAACTTTTGAACCTCCTTGGATCATGCAATGTGCACCAATTCGACAGAATTGATGGATTAAAGTGCCCCCGCCCATGATTGCAAAGTCTTCTACTTCTACCTCTCCGGCAAGCTGAGTAAGATTACCCATTATCACATTATTCCCCACTATACAGTCGTGTGCAACATGGCAATACGCCATCAATAGGCAGTTGTCGCCTACTACAGTTTTCCCTTTGGCAACGGTTCCTCGATTAATCGTTACAAACTCTCGAATGGTCGTGTTGTCGCCGATTATCACCAAGCTATCTTCACCTTTGAATTTCAAATCTTGTGGAATAGCGCCAATGACTGCTCCCGGAAAAATTCGACAATTTTTCCCAATTCTCGTCCCTTCAAGAATAGTTGCGTTGGAACCGATTCTCGTTCCTTCTCCAATTTCCACGTTTTTATCGATCGTTACAAACGGTTCGATAACCACCGAGCGCGCAATTTTCGCATCGGGATGAATATATGCTAATGGTTGTTTCATAAGCCTAGCCCCTTAAAGGGGGGATTTGTTAGCATTAATCAAAGTTAATGCAATTATAAAATACTTATTTTGAAGTCCCTATGATTTAACAAAGCAAAAATTGAGACGACATTTGCTGTTAAAATTTAGAAACTGACGAAAAACCCACCAATATTCCCCCTTCTGGGGGTTAGGGGGCATCTATTTATTTATTCTTCACTATCTGCGCCATAAATTCGGCTTCGGTAGTGATTACACCACCTACAAAGGCGTATCCTTTCATTGTAGCTACGCCTCGACGAATTTCGTCCATCAGCGAAACGTGGAAAATCACTGTATCGCCCGGCACTACTTTTTGACGGAATTTTACGTTGTCTATTTTCAAAAAATAGGTAGAATACAATTCAGGGTCTTCCAATTGGTGCAACACGAGCAAACCGCCTGTTTGCGCCATGGCTTCGATAAGCAGAACGCCCGGCATCACCGGCTCGTCGGGGAAATGTCCCATGAAAATAGTTTCGTTGGCGGTAATGTTTTTCACACCGACAATGGAGCGCTCCCGAATATCAATGACTTTATCTACCATCTGAATGGGCCAGCGGTGTGGAAGCATGGTTCGAATTGCGTTGGTGTCCAACACCGGCGGAATGCTATCGTCATACGCGGGCGCCTGGATTTCTTGTTTTTTCAGCTCTTGACGGATTTTTTTCGCCAGCGCCGTGTTCACTTTATGCCCGGGATATTTGGCGATAATTTTACCTTGGATTTGTTTTCCGATTAATGAAAGATCGCCTATTACATCGAGCATTTTATGACGCGCCAACTCGTTATTATATCTCAATTCAGTTCCAATTATACCCAGTTCATCCACTTCTACTCTGGGTTGGTTCATTAGATCAGCCAATTTGAAAAGTTTTTCTTGTGGCATCTCTTTATCGTAAATAACAATTGCATTTTCAAGATCACCGCCTTTTATTAGGTTCATACTGAGCAAAGGTTCAATCTCACGCACAAATACAAATGTACGAGCATCAGCAATTTCTTTCCCGAAATCTGATAAACTATCTAATGATGCATATTGTGGAGCAACAACAGATGATTTGTAATCAACATATACATCAATGCTGAATTGGTCATCCGGTAAAATCATGATTTTTGCACCGCTTTCAGCATCCGAAAATTCGATTTTTTGACGAACTATGTACACGTCTTTTTCGGTTTTTTCCTGTTCAATTACACCCACTTGCGTAATGGCATCGTAAAAGGGCTTTGCGCTTCCGTCCAAAATGGGAAATTCAGGAGAATCCACTTCAATCAGACAATTGTCTATTTCGTGCGCATATAATGCAGCCATCGCATGTTCAATTGTTCCAATTTGCAATTCACCGCGTTTAAGGATTGTTCCACGGTTTGTAGATGTAACATAATCTGCCAATGCCGGAATGTCCGGTTGTCCTTCCAAATCAACCCGTTTGATACGAATACCGTGATTTGCTTCCGCGGGAAGAAATTTTATGTGAATTTCCAGACCTGTATGAAGTCCCTTTCCTTTCAGTTCAAAGGATGAATTGAGAGTTTTTTGTAGTGACATAGTTAAGCCTCCGACCCCTAAAAGGGAAGTTTATAGGATATTTTAATGTTGTATAATTTTATAATAAAGTTCGACTACCCACATCATTCCCCCTTTTGGGGGTTAGGGGGCAGGTTCTTCAGTAATTCATTCACCGCCTTTTGCAACTCCGGCAAATTCTTGTAAACCGCTGATGCCCTGCGGAATACACTCACGGGTACGGCGGGATAGCCTTGCATCACGCTTTTGGGTTCTTTGATAGAATTGGGAACGCCCGTTTGAGCTCCGAAAATACAACGGTCGGCAATTTCAATGTGTCCCGCAATACCCACTTGACCGGCTAAAACACAGTTTTCTCCAATGGTGGATGAGCCTGCAATGCCTGACTGTCCGGCGATTACCGTATTTTTCTTAATCTCAACGTTGTGCGCTATCTGAACCAAATTATCCAATTTCACACCTTGCCGAATAATGGTGCTTCCGAGCGTGGCGCGGTCAATCGCTGTGTTGGCACCCACTTCCACGTTGTCCTCGATAATGACGTTGCCCACTTGCGGAATTTTGCGGTACGAACCGTCGGGCGTGGGTGCGAATCCGAAGCCATCGGAGCCAATCACTGCTCCGGCGTGTAGAATGCAGTCTTTGCCGATTTCGCACTCTTTTTCCACTTTTACGCCGGCGTGCAGAATCGTGTTTTCGCCGATTTTAACGTTTTCGCCCACGTAGCTGTTGGCATCAATGGACGCGTAGTTGCCAATTTCGGCGCCCTCTCCTACATAAACAAAAGGAGCGATATAAACGTTCACTCCGATTTTTGCCGAAGGCGAAATAAATGCTTGTGGCGATACGCCGTTTTTCTTCGGCTTCATCTGCTCCACCAACGCGAGTAGCACCGCCAATGCTTCGTAAGCATTGTTGACTTGAATAAGTGTGGTGCTTACTTCTTTTTCGGGCGTAAAGTCCTTGTTTACAAGCACTATGCTTGCTTTGGTTTCGTAAATGTAGTGGCTGTATTTGGGGTTGGAAAGGAAACTCAACGTCCCCACTTCTCCGTTTTCAATGGCAGAAAAACCGCTTACTTTCACGTCGGGATTACCGACGATTGTACCTTGCAGATACTCTGCTATTTGTTTGGCTGAAAACTCCATATATCATTGTGTAAATTAGGTTGCAAAATTACAAAACTATTTTCAAATACTAAAACTCGATTATAAGCGGTTGAGAGCTATTTGAGTCGTGTTTTTAGTGGTTAATGGCGGTGGGGAATCGTCCTTTCCGACACCAAACTGTGGATTGAAGTCGCATGTTGGGTTGATTTTATAACTCTTTTTTAAGATAAATCATATCGATAAGTTGTACGTCTTCATCGAAAATCAAACGGTCGTAATTATCGGTAAAAAAGTTTTTAATTCGGTGTGATTTTTCAAATCCACAACTTTCATAAAACGACAAAGTGGCAAGGGTTTCTCCTGTTCCTACAAGCATTGTAGTATATTTATCTTTGTAAAAATCAGAAATATATTCTACCAATGCTTTGCCGTAACCCTTACCTTGATATTCTTGATAGGTTGCAATATTTTTTAGCTCGCAAATTTCGTTGTCAATCGGAACAACTACGCAAATACTTTTCAAATCATCATCATATAATGCAAACAAATCGCCGTTCGGCAGGTATTTATCAATCATATTTTCCTGTTCATCTGCCAACAGCAACAAATCAAGAAACTGCTTTTTATTTCCGCAGATTTTTTCAATTTTCATTGTTTCAACTATCTAAAACGCAACATGTCGTCCCGAGACTTCGGGAGGTACGACAGTTTGCTCGCGACGTTCCAAACTGTGGCTCCAAGCCACATGTTGGATTGATTTTCACAACCAAGAAGTTGTTTTACATTTTTTTACGCAACATGTCGTTTAGAACGACAGTTTGCTTTCTTTTGGCGACAGTCCGCTATAACTCGGGAGTCGCCACACCCGAAGCTTTCGCGACCAAACTGTGGCTCCAAGCCACATGTTGGGTTGATTTAAACTAAATTCTTCACCATCACAAAATTCGTCAAATACAGTTTGTTGGCTTTTCGTTTTTGCTCTTTTTCCACAAAAAAACCTTGCTTCTCAAAAAAGCCTTTGGCGGTAATGCTCACTTCCGACCAAATCCTGCTTACTCCATTGAGTTGCGCGTGGTTTTCTATTTTTTCATACAGAACAGTTGCAACTCCTTGTCGCTGAAAGTCTTTGTGCACGAACATGGAATGCAAATAGCCGTCCTTGCTGATTGAAGCCATCCCAATAATTTCATTCTTCTTTTCGGCAACTATAAAATACAGGTTGTTTACCAAGTTCGACAAATGTTCCATATCTTCCCCGCAAGAAGCCCAATCGGCTATTTCATCAGCACTGTAGTCTTTCGCGTTGACGAAACAAACTGTTTCCTGAAAAAGCCGTTTCAGATTTTCAATATCTGAAAGAATTGCTTGCCTAATCTGAATGGTGTTGCTCATGCTGTGGTTTATTACGCAACATGCCGTCCCGAGATTTCGAGAGAAACGACAGTTTGCTCGCGACTTTCCAAACTGTGGCTCCAAGCCACATGTTGGATTGATTTTCACAACCAAGAAGTTGTTTTACATTTTTTTACGCAACATGTCGTTTAGAACGACAGTTTGCTTTCTTTTGGCGACAGGAATGTCGCCACACCCGAAGGGTTCCCGCTTCAAACTTTGTAATAACACAAAAAATGTTTCTCTACTTTTTTGGTCAGCACGTGGATATTGAGCATGTCGGACGCGTCGGCTATATCGCGGATTGCGCCGTCTTTGTAGAGTATGTCAATGGTTTCGTCTTTGGGACTGTACGTGTCGGTGGACACGATTTCTTCGCCGATAAAGTAAGACGCTTCGTGTTCGGTCAAGCCCATTTTCTGCCGGTATTTTTTCAAATAATCGGCTCGCATGGTTTCGCCTTGTGCACGGTCTTTTAGGATTTCGACCTTGAATAATTTCCGGTTGGTAAAATCATGGCAAAGCGTGGAAAGCACCTTGTCCGCGTGGTTTGTCCACGCTTTTACGGCGCAGAAAATATCGGCGTCGTCCAAGTCGGCAAATTGGTCAAGGGGTTCGAGCGACGTTTCAAAGTCGGCTTTCGTCAGCCTGTTGTACAAAAAATAGCGCAACGAAGCGGGCGCGAACAGTTCTTCACCGTTTGAAGCAAGTTCTTTAGCGCGTTTCAGAATGTTGGTCAGCATTTTTTCGGACGCCACGGACGTTTTGTGCAGATATACTTGCCAATACATCAGCCGGCGCGCCACCAAAAATTTTTCAATGGAATAAATCCCTTTTTCTTCCACCACAAGGCGGTCGTTGTGCAGGTTAAGCATCTTTATAATGCGTTGCGAACCGATAATACCCTCGCTCACGCCACAGAAAAAGCTGTCGCGACTCAAATAATCGAGCCTGTCCATGTCCAATTGGCTCGAAACAAGTTGGTGCAGGAAGTGCTTTTCGTAGCGGTTGGTAAAGATTTTTACCGCCAAATCGAGCCTTCCGTCCATCTCTTCGTTCATCCGCTCCATCATCCACAGCGAGATTTGCTCATGCGAAATGCCCGGCACAATGGTATGTTCGAGCGTATGCGAAAAAGGTCCGTGCCCAATGTCGTGTAGCAACATGCAGGCTCGTCCGGCGTCTTCTTCGTCGAAACTTATCAACTGCCCTGTCAGTCGCAGTTGCGCGATTGCTTCGCCCATCAAATGCATGGCGCCGAGCGAATGAAGCATCCGCGTGTGTTGCGCGCCGGGATAAACAAAGGACGAGAGCCCCAACTGCTTGATACGGTTCAAGCGCTGAAAATAACGGTGCTGTATAATCTCGTACAGGAAGTCGTTCGGGATATTGATAAAGCCGAAAACCGGGTCGTTTATGATTTTGCGTTTCATGAGCCCCTCAATCCCCTAAAGGGGAAGTTTGGTTAGTTGGGTTGATTAAGTTTATTTCGTTAGCAAACTGCGGTTTGGAACCGCATGTTGCGTTGTTAAAGATTAGAATGCGAATAACGCGAATAACACAAGCCAACACAAGTTTTTACGATTAATATTTTCATTCGTTACAAAGGCATTTTTTCAAATAGTACATCTCTTTTTTTCTGCATTTGTTCCAGTCGTTTTTGTATGTTTTTCCAGGAATATTTTCCTTTTAGGATAAAAATAGGTTCTTCAAAATTAATGTCTTCAAAATACAAAAGCCCTTTCAAAGGTCGTACAGGATTGGCGTTGGGGTATTTTTCAGTATAACTTTGTAGCATCTGATTGAACGTCATTTGAGTGGACAAACAGGCGATATCAACGAAATCTTTCAGTCGCGAACCGTCATCGGCAATTGCCGAAAGTTTCATGGCTACAATGTCTTTCATGCTGTAAAGTCGAATATCTTCCTGCGAAATATAAGGGTTTTCAATGTTCGGATAACTATAAGTGATACAGTCAATTTTTACCCCTGCAATCGTTCCTTTCAATGTGTTTTTTTCAAAATAATCTGATTTGAAATCGTATTTTTCAATCAGATATTCTTCCATTTTCTTTGCATCGAAGGGGTTTGGGGTAAACAAATCCAAATCCACACTCAACCGGTGTCCCAAATAAAACGCCAAAGCGGTGCCTCCTGCCAAATTGAAATCTTTCAAACGGCTGTCATTCATCAAGGTTTTCAAGAGTTTAAATGTCTCTCCCTTAAGTGCTTGCGTGTGTAACATTTTAATTCGTCTTTATCAAGTTCAAAAAAATGGATTACAAAATTCATGTCTTTGGGCGAAAGCGCGGGTATTTCTTTGATAATGCTTTTCACATTTTCAATTCCGCCGTACAAGCGTATCATAGCGTAGAAATCATCCAACCAACCACGCTCAATAACCCGCTGAACGACCAGCACACGCATCGCCTGCCAATCGAACGCAGAAAGGTCATATTCCCAAAGCAACGTTTTGGAAATTTCTTTTCCTACACTTTTTTCTTTCCAATCCGAGAAAAACATATAAAGTCCCCTATCTACTGCCCCTCAATCCCCTAAAGGGGAAGTTTGGTTAGTTTGGTTGATTAAGTTTATTTCGTTAGCAAACTGCGGTTTAGAACCGCATGTTGTGTTATTAAAGATTAGAATGTGAATGAGATAAATGGACGCAAATTTTACAAATAATATTTTTTAGCTTTTCTTTTCATACCGCTTGGTTCTAACTATCTCTACTTCATTGGTAATCTCACCCAAATTGGGCGCTGATTTAGCATTTGCTCGCAATTTTTTCAGCACTTCGGCAAAACCTTTTTTCGTTTCTTCTCTGATTGCAATCAGTTCTAAATCAGCAAGATTTTGAAGCAAACTAATCGCTTTGGGGTTTAGAATGTCTATTTTTATTGTTGTGTTCATGACAAAATAAAGTTTGAAAATAAATAAAGAGCAAACTGCGGTTTGGAACCAAATTTTGCGTTATTTGCGTTCAAAAATTGAACGGAAAAATTTCGAGTTCACAAAAGCTCGGAACTCGAAACTTAAAATCACCCACAATCCCCCTTTAGGGGTTAGGGGTAGGATTAGGGGTAGCCAATATCTCCACCAACCATTCCCACGCTTTTCCTACCGCCGGGATATGCAGGCGTTCGTCGGGTGAATGGACGCCACGCATGGTGGGTCCTATGGAAATCATGTCCAAATGCGGGTATTTTTTCAGGAACAGCCCGCACTCCAAGCCGGCGTGAATGGCTTTGATTTTGGGTGTTTGATTGAATAGCTTCTCGTAGCTTTTTTCGGCAACTTTCAAAATGTCGGAATTCAGGTTCGGCTTCCAACCCGGATACCCGTCGCCGTGCGAAACCTTGCAACCGCCCAATCGGAACACCGCTTCCACTTGGTGCGCTATATCGTATTTGGCGCTTTCCACGGAACTGCGCTGACTGGTTACGATTTTCACCGTGTCGTTTTCAAGCATTTTTACCGAAGCCAAATTGGTGGACGTTTCCACCAAGCCGGGCATATCGGCGCTCATCGCCTTCACGCCGTGCAGACAGGCGTAGATCATGTTGAGCAGTCGGCGGGTGCTTTTCTTATTCATCGTTTCCACGGGCACGTCTTCGGAATGAAGCGCCAAGCGCATTTTGGTTTCCACTTCCTTGTTTTCGTGTTCAATGTCGGACGCGATTTGGTTGAAAATCACGCGCACTTTTTCCTTATCGGCATACGGCACCACCGCCAAAGCCGACGCTTCGCGCGGAATGGCGTTGTGCAGATTTCCACCGTCAATTTTCGCTATGCGCAGGTCCATTTCGGCGTGCATATTCCACAAAATACGGTTCAGCACTTTGTTGGCGTTGGCAAGCCCTTTGTTGATATCATCACCGGAATGCCCGCCGAGCAACCCCGACACCTGCACCGAAAAAGCGAAATATCCGCTCGGTGTTTTGCGGGTTTTGTAGCGGAAATACGCCGTGGTGTCGATACCACCGGCACATCCGACGAAAATCTCGCCGTCGTCTTCCGAGTCGAGATTTATCAGCACATCGCCCGTGAGCCAATTTTCTTCCAACGCGAACGCGCCCGTCAAGCCCGTTTCTTCATCGGTGGTGAAAAGGCACTCCAATTTCGGGTGTTTCACATCGGCAGACGAAAGCACGGCGAGCATCAGCGCCATGCCGATACCGTTGTCGGCGCCGAGCGTGGTTCCTTTGGCGTGAAGCCATTCCCCGCGGATTTCGGTCTGAATGGCATCAGTCTCGAAGTTAAATTCCACCCCGCTGTTCTTCTCGCAAACCATATCCATGTGCGCCTGCAAAATCACGGTTTTCTTGTCTTCATAACCCGGCGTGGCAGGTTTGGTAATGAGCACGTTACCGGCTTTATCGGTTTTTGTTTCGAAATTGTTTTTCGCGCCAAATTCTTGTAGATAAGCACGAATTTTATCTTCTTTTTTTGACGGACGCGGAATTTGCGAAATCTCGTAAAAATGGTTCCAAACGATTTGTGGTTGTAAGTTTTTCATATTAAAAAAATGTTGGAAGTTCGAAGCCGGAAGCTCGAAGCAGCTATTTGTTATATATAAATTTATCTACAAAAAAAATATTCAAAAAGCACAATCTTATCAAGGCATCAATTTAGAAATAGTGCAAGGAAGTCTTATTAAAATTTATAGCGTGTAAAAGCATTGATATACAGCGCTTTTCTTCTGATTTCAGTAAGCATATACCCTTCAGTATCTCCAAGATAGAATTTATCTAAATTGGTGAAAGAAAAACCTATTTTCAATCCAAAATCAAAATTTTCTGAGAACGAATAAAATCCACCACCTTGCAGACCTAAATCTACTCTGTTTTTTCGATAATAATGCATCAAATCCATTAATTCAGTATCGTATTTTTCTTTCAATTTAGCACTTAGCAAATACCCAAATTCCGGTCCAATGGATAAGGTAATCGGTCTATCAAACTTAAATTCCAGCAAGACAGGGAGTTGAAAATAATACAGAAAATTCCGATTGTAAAGTTCATCGTATCCATCAAAAAATTGGTTTGAAAAACCTTTACGGATTAAACCAGGCTCAACAGCTATGCTATACACATCATTTAACGGATACGAAATGTAAAGATTGGAACTATAAGAAAGAATAGGTGAATTATGCAATTTCATTTCCGGGTCATCCTTCAAATCATTATTTTTAGGATAATAATTAAAGGCCGATGCTATTCCGGCACCAGCCTGTATTCCAAATCTGATATACTGTGCATTGCCTTTTACAAAACAACAAAATATGAATATTGTAAGAATAAAAAGAAGTCTATTTTTCACTAAAATAATCTTTATTGATGTTTTGCAAATATACATAAATTATGGCACATCCGCGTGGCATTTTAAAGAATTATTGCCTTTCAAAACTCAAATTATCGCCATCTATATATCCAAGGCTTAATGACATTTTGTTGTTTTCTCTTTTGTAAACATATTGTTCACCTTTTAGGGTCAGCGTCATAGTTTGAAATGTGGTAGAGAGTGAATTTTCCATGGACAATGTGTATGGATATTCACCGTCAGCAATGTAAAAATTAGCGGACGTATTTCCGGAAACTGTAACCGTTGAACTCGAAAAATCGAAAATGATATTCTCCGACGAGTAATCGGTGCTTTGCAGTGCAAAAGTATTTTCAACTTTCACAAGTTTCCATTTACCTTGTACTTCAAGGCTTGGAGGATTATTAGTGCATGAAACGAGCACCAGCACGAAGAGGGTTAAAAATAAATTTTTCATAATCATAAAGATTTTGGTATGGATAAATAATTATAATAAGTAATCAATTATAGCAATATCTAAATTTTACTATTTATAATTAATGATAAATTTTAACATAGAAACGTTGCATAAAAACTTGAAAATCGGCTGTTTTTATTTATATTTAACACAATGACGAGTTGTAGTAATATAAATTTACACTTTCTTAATTAAGTGCATGACAAAAAGTGACTTTGTATCACTTGCTTTTTTAAAATATGGATTGAACGTATTAAACATTCGAATACATCAATCAATCGACTTCCGGTCGATTGTCCCAAAGGTTTTTCAAAATTGTAAAAATAATCATGATTCATTAGGAGTGCCAACAAAAAAAATCGAACGATAAAATGTTACGATTTTTTTGTCATGTACTTAGCTTTCTTAAATAAATATTTTCCTTTTCAAGTAACAATTTGTAACATAAAAATAAATTCATACTTTTGTAAATAAATTCTACCAAAAACAGTATATGCAAGTTATTTCATCATTTGCTGATCTGACATCACATTTAGTTGAATCCAAACAAAGGAAACGAATAGCTGTGGCAAATGCTGTGGATCCTCACACATTAGAAGCCGTACTTATGGCTGTGGATCAAGGAATTGTCGAAGCTTTCTTAATTGGAGACTTGGCTGAAATAGAACCGCCGCTTTGGAATTTAAAATCTGAGATTTTAAAATACCTGCATATCATTGATATACCGGAAGTAAAAGAAGCAACTCTCGAAGCCGTAAGAATGGTAAAAAGTGATGAAGCTGATATTTTGATGAAAGGATTAGTCAATACAGATGTAATTTTAAGGGCAATTTTAGATAAGGAAAAAGGACTACTGCCTCCGGGAAATGTAATGACATACAATGCGGCACTTGAAATTCCAAAATATCATAAACTTCTGTTCTTCTCCGATCCTGCCGTGATTCCGTATCCTACTATCGAGCAACGAAAAGCGATGATAAAGTATGCCATCAATACTTGCAGAAAATTTGGAATAAAACAGCCGAAAATTGCATTGATTCATGCTACTGAAAAGGCAAATCCAAAGATCATGTTTATGCAGGATTACTTAGATATTTTGCAAAGTTGGCGAATGGGTGAATTTGGTGATGTGATAATTGACGGGCCACTTGATATTTTTCTTTCGTTAGATTCAGAACGTGGTGCAATCAAACATGTTCCCACTCCGGTTTTAGGCGATGCAGACGTTTTGATTTTTCCTGATTTTGCATGTGCAAATTCATTCTATAAAGGATTAGCACTCTTTGCCGGCGCTGAAATGGGAGGAATTTTACAGGGAACTGTAAAACCGTGTGTGCTAAATTCGAGAAGCGATAGTTCGCGGTCAAAGTTTTTCAGTATTGCAATTGCGTGTATCTTGGCATAAGAAATGTAAATTGTCAACTTCAAAAAAGATAAAATTCACAACTAATAATTAAATAAATAACGACAAATCTGTCGTCACATCAACATGGAAAATAAGCCAAATAACCCAAATGAATTGAATATAGAACTTTCAGCCGAAGTAGCGGAAGGCATTTATTCAAATTTAGCCATCATCTCCCACTCCACTTCTGAATTTGTATTGGATTTTGTCCGAATCATGCCCGGCACTCCGAAAGCAAATGTAAAATCGAGAATTATCCTTACTCCGGAGCATGCAAAACGGTTGCTTTTTGCACTTCAAGATAATGTTGCGAAATTTGAACAGCAATTTGGTAAGATTAAAACTCCTGAAAACACCATGATGCCACCTATACCCATGGGATTTGGAGGTGAAGCATAAATCCGAATTAAAGAATGAGAGAGTGGAGAATGCAATAAAAGCATACTGCCGATTTTTATTCCTTTACTCGTACTTGAATGTTTAGCTGTTATTCTTTTGCTCTTTTTCTTTCAGCGTTTTATAAACTTTTTCATAGAGTGGAATCTCAATTTTGTGCTTGTGAGCTAATTGAACTACAACTCCTGTAAGGTTATCAACTTCAGTTTTATGACCTGCAATGAAATCGCTATGCATGGAAGTTGTTGTGTCTTTTGGGAGCACTTCTGTACGACTTACTATGTTTTCAATTGCATCTTCACCTAAATCAATCCCTTCTGCTTTCGCTACTTGAATAAACTCTTTTGCCATCCCAATAGTCATATTTCGTCTTTCATCGGTTTCTACTATCGCATTGAAACTAACGTCATAATAGGAAGTCAATGAGGCCGAAACAGAAATAAAGTAGAATTTTTTCCAAATATTTTCCCTGACATTGCTCGATAGACGAGCATCGATATCCGCATCTTTCAATATTTTTTCAAACTCAATTAGCTTTTCACTTTCTCCGTTGTCAAATCCAAAATCCAACCTTGAGAAATCACCTACTTGTGTGATTATACCTGGAGCAGTTTTTCGGCTTACAATATAAGAACAGCCACTCCAAACAACGTTATCAGGATAAACATCTCTTATCTGTTCTGTAATAATTCCGCCATTTAAAAGTGGTAGAATTATAGTATTCTTGTCGATACAAGGGCTAATATATTGCATTGATTCGATTAAATCATAACTCTTTGTAGCGACAATTATGAAATCCATTATCCCAATTTCAGTAGGATTATTGGTCACTTTCTTAGGTTTTGCAACAAACTCACTATCATTGGAAATAACTTTCAATCCCTTTTTCTCTATCTCTTCCAAATGCTTACCACGAGCAAAGAAATAAACTTCGATTTCAGTTGAATTTTCATATTTTTTTGCTAATTTTCCACCGTAAAATCCACCTACACCACCTAATCCGAGAACTGCTATTTTTATCATTTTATTTATATTTATAT
>JAAYIT010000254.1 GCA_012523295.1 Porphyromonadaceae bacterium
AAAGCAGAAGCGCTTAATCAAAATTTACAACGATTTATAAATGTAAATTATGGAGCAAGAAATACAGACTTTTTTCTATACAGAATAAAAGTACATTTCACCTAGCGCATCAAAATAAGAATTAGCCGTTGACAGATTTTCCCTTGATTTTACAAACAGCAATATTATTTTAAAATCTTAAATAAAAAAATTATCTTTGTAAATTCATTTTCAAAACATTATAAACAAAGTTTCTAACAAATAAAAGGAACGAGTCTTTCTAAATCAGAATATAACCGACTAACCCCACCGAAATTCCTCCTTCAAAGGATTTGGGGGCATTTTATAAAAAATATTTATAAATAAATAATAATTCTATGAGTAACGTAAAAAGAGTTTACACCTTCGGTGACGGAAAAGCCGAAGGGAAGGCAGAAATGAAGAATTTGCTGGGTGGCAAGGGAGCTAACTTGGCAGAAATGAATTTAATCGGTGTACCGGTTCCTCCGGGATTCACTATCACTACCGATGTTTGTACAGAGTATTATGAACTTGGTAAAGACAAAGTGGTAGAACTTTTGAAACCTGAAGTGGAGAAAGCAATTGCATTGCTTGAAGATCTTATGAAATCAAAATTCGGCGACATCGAAAATCCGCTATTGGTTTCTGTTCGTTCGGGCGCTCGCGCATCCATGCCGGGTATGATGGACACGATTTTGAACCTTGGATTAAATGACACAGTAGTTGAAGGTTTAGCACGTAAAACAGAAAACCCACGATTTGCCTGGGATTCTTATCGTCGTTTCGTACAGATGTATGGCGACGTAGTGTTAGGAATGAAACCTACTGATAAAAACGACCATGATCCATTCGAGTTGATTATTGATGAAATAAAAGAAGAAAAAGGAGTTGAGCTTGACACGGATCTTACGGTAGATGATCTGAAAGAGATGGTACGCCGATTCAAAGAAGCCGTTAAAAATCAAACCGGAAAAGATTTCCCGGAGTCGGCTTACGAGCAACTTTGGGGTGCTGTATGCTCTGTATTTGATTCCTGGATGAATGACCGCGCGATTCTTTACAGAAAAATGGAAGGAATACCTGCTGAGTGGGGAACTGCAGTAAACGTACAAGCCATGGTTTACGGAAACATGGGTGACACATCTGCAACCGGAGTTTGTTTCTCTCGTGATGCAGCGACAGGTGAAGACCAGTTTATTGGAGAATACCTGATCAACGCGCAAGGTGAAGACGTGGTAGCCGGTATCCGCACACCGCTTCAAATCACCAAAATCGGTTCACAACGCTGGGCTGAACTTGCAGGAATTTCTGAGGAAGATCGGGCGGCCAACTATCCATCATTAGAAGAAGCCATGCCGGAAATCTACAAAGAAATGGATGAAATCCAAACTCGTCTTGAGAATCACTACAAAGATATGCAAGACATGGAATTTACTGTTCAGGAAGGTAAACTTTGGTTCTTGCAAACTCGTAACGGAAAACGTACCGGAGCTGCAATGGTGAAAATTGCTACTGATATGCTTCACCAGGGAATGATTGATGAAAAAACAGCACTTTTACGTATTGATCCGATTAAATTAGACGAATTACTACACCCTATTTTTGATTCCACAGCTTTAAAATCAGCAAAAGTAATTGCAAAAGGACTGGCAGCTTCACCCGGAGCAGCAACCGGAAAAGTAGTATTCAACGCTGACGATGCAACAGTATGGGCTGAGCGTGGAGAAAGCGTAATTATGGTACGTGTAGAGACTTCTCCTGAAGACTTAGCAGGAATGGCTGCAGCTCAGGGAATCCTGACAGCTCGAGGCGGAATGACTTCTCACGCTGCAGTAGTTGCCCGTGGAATGGGTAAATGCTGTGTGTCAGGTGCAGGAACACTGAAAATCGACTATGCCGCTAAAACTATGGAAGTGGGCGATATCGTAGTAAAAGAAGGTGATTATATTTCGCTAAACGGCTCGACAGGTGATATTTACCTTGGCGAAGTTGCTACAAAAGAAGCGGAACTTGATGCAGATTTCGCTGAGCTAATGGATCTGACAAATAAATATGCAAAACTTGCTGTAAGAACGAATGCTGACACACCGGAAGAAGCGACACTTGCTCGTAAATTCGGCGCTGTAGGAATCGGACTTTGCCGTACAGAACATATGTTCTTTGAAGGTGAAAAAATCAAAGCAATGCGTGAAATGATTCTTGCAGAAGATGCAGAAGGCCGTAAAATTGCATTAGAGAAAATTTTACCCTATCAGCAAGCCGACTTTGAAGGAATCTTCGAAGCTATGCAAGATTGTCCGGTTACAGTTCGTTTACTTGACCCTCCGCTTCATGAGTTTGTACCTCAAGATGAAAAAGGCCAACAAGAAATGGCAGATGCAATGCAAGTTCCATTGAAAAAAATCCAACAACGTGTTGCTTCACTTCATGAGTCAAACCCAATGCTTGGACACCGTGGTTGCCGTTTGGGGAATACTTTCCCGGAAATCACAGAAATGCAAACCCGTGCAATTCTTGGCGCCGCATTGAATCTGAAGAAAAAAGGCATTAAGGCCGTTCCGGAAATTATGGTGCCGCTGACCGGTATTCTATATGAATTCTTAGAGCAAGAAACTGTAATTCGTCAAACTGCAAAACAACTCTTCGAAGAAGCAGGTGAGAGCATTGATTACAAAGTAGGTACAATGATTGAAATTCCCCGTGCAGCCCTTACTGCAAACCGTATAGCGACTGCAGCTGAGTTCTTCTCATTCGGTACCAATGACTTGACTCAAATGACATTCGGTTACAGCCGCGATGATATTGCTTCATTCTTACCAATTTATCTTGAAAAGAAAATTCTTAAAGCCGACCCATTCCAGGTATTGGATAGAAACGGTGTTGGACAATTGGTGAAAATGGCAACCGATAAAGGTCGCGATATCAATCCGCAACTGAAAGTTGGAATTTGTGGTGAACACGGTGGAGAGCCCTCCTCAGTTGAATTCTGCCACATAGTAGGAATGGATTACGTAAGTTGTTCTCCTTTCCGTGTGCCGATTGCAAGACTTTCTGCTGCACAAGCTGCACTTAGAAATGCATAATGAAGCCCCTCTAAATCTCTCCGAAGGGGAGACTTTTTAGTAGGTCAGCTAAAAATTTCTATTTTTAAAATTGAAAAACCGCTCTAATTTTTATGTTGGAGCGGTTTTTTATTTTTTTATCAAAAATCAAATCTTCGGGGGAAGGGGCTTAGAATAGCTGAATCTTGAGGGATCAGCCGTTTCGCGAATAAACATCCTCTCTTATTACTCCATCACCCCTCCCGTGTGAGTCTGCTCCGAATGAGGGCATTAAAACTTCAACCGCATCAAAAATCGAAAATCAGTTTTACGATTTCCGAGGATTTCCTCATTGCTGCTGCTGATCGAAACTCGGTCGTCAGCGTAAACAGTCTGAGCGAGTTTCATCCAAAAAGAGAGATTACGATTAACTTCATAACGAAGATTTACATAATATCGGGAACCTAATCCATAATTCATTGGCACTGAAAAGGCATAAAGTACGTCTTTCTCATAGATATAAAGTCGATTTTCGAAATTTTGAGCGTCAAAAATATGGAAGCGTACATCCAGCCTCAGCGGAATTTTCTGAAACTGATAACTCACGTCTTGAAGTGCTGAATAGCCGTATGAAGGAGCTTTCTCTTCATTGTAAAAGCTATTTACATCCAATTGATTTCTGAAAATAAATCTCCCGAAACTGTAATTGAGAAGATAGCGTGCATTCCATTTCTGCTGTGGCAAAACAACCGGCATCACAGTTGCGGTATCGGAATAATTGCTCATTTTCTCTTCAAACTTAAACCGCCAATACATGTTCAGCGTACGTCTGGGAGCATAATCAAGTTGCACTAAGTAGTCTTTTCCGATTGAAGGTGCATCAATGCCAAATTTCATCCAAGGAAAACGGTAACTGTCAATGTAGGCGGATACTTTCCAGTATTTTATCGGTCTGACTTCAGCACCTAAATAAAAACCGGTTTCGTTATTAATCCGGGAAGATTCGGAGAAAGATGTCGCAAAAAACGCATCGTATTCTTTCGAAAAATAGCGGTAAAGCGCCACAAGTGCAACCCGGGAAATCGGACTAAAGTTTACTCCGTTTGTTGTAGCCCAGCCACCTTCACGGTCTGAAATGGCTGTTTCACCGAATATATTTAGTTTTGAAACTCGTGCGCGGTAATTTACACTGCTCACCGTCTGATTTTTTCCACGGAAATAAAACTTGTTGTAATTCGCCGGACGAGGCTCTAAGCTATGATTCAAAGCAGTATGAACCGTAGTTGCACCAATCTGAAACCAGGAATGAGTGAATGTAATATTTCCGCCGATTACTTGCATATTCACATTCCGTTTACGCTGCAGGTCAATTTGCGTGCGGTGTAGTCCATCTGATTTTATTGAAGCGAAAACACCATTTACCGTATCACCATCAATTTGCTTGTTGGAATAAAAAGCTGAAATATCAAATTTTCCCAAATTAACGGTCCCCCCGGCTCCTCTGAAAAAGTTATACTCATCAGTCGATGTGTATTTTTTCAGACCGCTTGTTCGAGGATTCACCTGAAGAACATAGGAAGATTTTCCCATTGAAAAATCAGTTCGCATAACCAAACCCTGTCCGAAGTTTGCCCGAAAATCACCCAGAACCAACGTTTTTAATTTCCCGAAATTCTTCAATTCCAAATGCGCCGAATAAAAATCGTATCCTTTGTTGTATTCTCCCCAAAACTGCTCTCCGGCATCTTTTTCAGCCGTAACTCCAAATGCTACCCGATCTCGGTATCGGAAACGGTACTTCAGGTGATTGTAAAATGGATCTCCGACATATTTTCGAGCATTTTTCTCTTCGGCTTGCGCTTCTTCTTCCGGTACAAACCGATATCCTTCTTTCGTCTCTAACCCTCTGTCTAAGCGGATATACAATTCATTTCTTCCATATCTGAAGACATCACGCATACGCAGTGTTTCCTTTTTTGCCTCTGCATCGCCGAGCATTACAAACGGAAGCAAATACTGAATATCAGTCATATCCAAGCCATCAATCAATTGCAACTCATAAATAGTGTTTAACGGAGCGTATCGGTAAAAATAATGGAGCATATTGTCAATCTGAATATCAGAAAGGAATTGCAGTTTGTCGAGTTCTTCTTTACTTGCTCTGTTCAGATTTATCGGATTTTCGGAAAAGAAAATCATATCTTCGTAAAAGTTAGTAAAGTCAATTTCTACATCAGAGTTTTCAGAAACCTGTTCATAAATATCGGCTATAATCTGCTCTACAGTTCTACCCACAGATTCTTGAGCCTGATTGTTTAACACAAAAAAACCTGACAAAAAAAGGATGAATATTTTCTTTATTTCCTTCATTCGTTTTTATTTAGAATGAATATTTTAGGTTGGCAATTGTGTTAAGTCCCAGGAGGGGATGCAGTTCGCCGTTCAAATGGATATGAAAATCTCCGAAATGAAGTCCAAAACCAAGTGCTGGAACCAAATAATCCATGGCATAAGCGCCGAGTTTAACGGTAACCTGGTCAATCATAGTATATTCAAAACCGGTAGCAAATCTAAAATTGCTACTCACCTCTTTGTCAATTTGAGTAAGCCAGATCAGATTATCTGAAAACGCATAATTCGTACCGATACTAAAAATGGATGGTAGTTTTTTGACGGAATTTTCAGCTTTAATGCTGCTTTGAAATGGATTGAATGTATGAAAACCAACTGTAAGTTTCGGGAAGATCTTTGACAAAACGCCAAACTGAGTCAGCAGCGCACCCCGATAGCGGCTCTCTTCATCTGCAGAAAAATAAGCGGTATAGTAATTAAACTGAACGCCCATTGAAAATTTATCATCGAAATTGCGCGCGATTCCCACTCCGCCAATCATCTCATGATACACAGAATATCCATGAAATGAATAAGAAATTCCGACATTCACAGCCGAGGTTTTTAGTCCGCCCTGAATGCTTCTTGTACTCAGCTCCTTAAGCATAAAACGATTTTCGAACTGAACAGATGCTTCAGCTTTTTCGATGTGAGCCAGTGCCGCAGTGTTTTGAAAGGCATTCCATTCATTCCGCACTGCTACCGAAGTGTTTGCAATAGATGTGGCAGTGGGAACTACAGGCGCAATCTGACCAAAAACAAGACTTGTTGACCCTATAAGTATTATAAAGAAAGGTAGCAATTTTCTCATAAACCATGGTTATTAGACTCTTGAAAAATCAAATTTAATAATGAAATCCCAAATTTAATAAATTTTTCTGATAAACTAAGCTTGTGATTTTAATATAATTCCAGTGAAAAAAATAAAATCAGTAATTTGGAATAAAAATTGATGGTGATATTGCATTAGCTATAATTTTTATAACTTTGCAAACGATTTGAATGTTTGCATACGGTCTAAACACGTTCGAACACTACATATAAAAATGAAATTTCTGTTAAAAATAGTCTTTACGGTAGTTTTAATTGGATTTTCAGTTAAAAGTCACTCGCAAATCCCGGAAGATTTACCCGTTCCCGGCACCCGCCCTACATCCTATGCTATGATGGAGGTGGTAATCGAGAATGGTGATACTATTTTTGTCGATTTTTTACGCCCGCTTTATGTGTATCCGCCGCTTGTCTTTAGCAACAGAAATCAGGAGAAATTCTATTGGAGAACGGTACGTGATGTAAAGAAAGCATTGCCTTACGCACGCCTTGCATCTATTGAAATCAACAATCTGAATCGGGAGCTATTTCTGTTGAATAATGATGCAGCGCGGAAAAGGTATATCAACGATTTTCAGAAACGTATCTTCAGAGAGTATGAAAAGCCACTTCGGAATCTGACTGTAAACCAGGGTAAAATGTTGGTAAAGCTAATTGACCGTGAGTACGGTATGAACACATATGATTTGATCCGTGCCTATAAAGGTAGTGTGCCCGCTGTTTTTTGGAATACGGTAGCGAAATTTTTTGGTTCCGACCTGAAAGCTGAGTACGATGGAAGCGACAAAGACAGAATTGTTGAGCGGGTAATTACGTTGGTGGATGCAGGACAATTATAAACAGTGTAGAAAAAAGAGATGAGAGAGTGGAAATAAGAGGGTTGTCCTCAAAATCTAACCGTCTTTTGTCAGTATTTTTTCATTTTTCCGATAGTAATAAACCAATCCGTATTTTTTGCATTTTACCAGCTTGTTATGCGGAGTTTCATCTTTGTAAAACTCCTCAACCTGATTCCAAATGTCAAGAATTATCTCATCACCCTTTTTTCTAAGGTTGACTAACTCTTCCCAATTGCGGTTGGTGGTGGCTTGACTCAACCGCTGTGCCGATTTATATTCCTTGAACATTTCGTAATGTACGTGAACTTTAGCGATGGTGGGATTGTATATGGGTAAGCCGCCGTTTCTGATACGCTCATTCTCACCTTCTATTACATTTTGTCCCCATTCAAGTATAGCAGATTCGGTAGATAAATCGGGTAGATTATGGATATCCGGGTTAAGTTTATAAAGCAATTTATACTCTTTTTTTATTTCACCGCGAATCACGGAAAGGTTGAAAACCTGAATAAAATGAGAGATATACATCCGTGCATTATTCAAAACTTGCTGATATTTTTTGTTTGAATTTACCTGATTCTCAAAAGTTTGTTTATACAAAAGGCTTTGTTTTTCAAAAATATTTAGAAAATTTTCGGCTTCTCGGACAGAAGAAAACGAGATGACTTGTTCGTTGTACGACTGCTGTCTGCCACGCTGTATGGCTGCTCGGAGTGCTCTCAAGCGGGAAAGATCAGTGTTCGGTAAACGGCGATAGGGCATATAAAGTCAAATTTGATAATGAGGATTTGAACGCGTTTGGGATTTTTACAAAATTAGTGATTTTGTTTTACTATTTATCCTAAATAATATTAATTGAATTCCATTTTTATTAAAAATCAATCTGTTTATCAGAATTGTCAAATTGAGAAAAAAGGTTCGTTCAATCGTTTCTCGACATTAATTTTTGAGTTAAAGCTCTCAATTCCTGTTTTTTCTCTTTAGGAACTTGCACTTTGGCCAAATTTTCAACAGCTTCATGGTAGTAACTTTCCATTTTCGCTTCGCAAGCTTCTTTTATTCCGAGTCGATTATAAATTTCCGTTACAGCTTTTATTTTCGATTTGCTCTGATTTTCATCTTTATTTCGGAGCCAATAATTTAATGTATCGGCATCTTCTCCGGTGGCGTTTTTCAGCGCGTGGATAAGCAGATATGTTTTCTTATTGCAAAGAATATCTCCGCCAATTTTTTTCCCAAAATCTGCTTCATTCCCATACACATCAAGCAGGTCATCTTTGCGCTGGAACGCGAGTCCTATGGCATTTCCAAATTTATATAAATGTTCGGCATCTTCTTTCGTCCCTCCTCCTAAAATGGCTCCGATTTTGGCTCCGGCAGCAATTAAAACCGCTGTTTTCAACCGAATCATTTCAATATATTCTTCTGCTGAAACATTATCACGACTCTCAAATTCCATATCATATTGCTGACCTTCACAAATTTCCGCAGCTGTTTTAGAAAATAAATCGAGTACCGCTTTCAGGTGTTTTTCAGGAGTTTCAGCAATCAGCTTATAGGCTTCAATTTGCATTACATCACCGGAGAGAATGGCTGTATTATCATCCCATTTCTTATGTACGGTCGGTTTTCCGCGCCGCATGTCTGCACGGTCCATTATGTCATCATGTAGCAAGGTGAAATTATGAAAAACCTCCAAACCCAACGCGGGCTTCATAGCCGTGGAGACATCATCTGCATAAAGATTGTACGTCATCAGCGTCACTACCGGGCGTATCCGCTTCCCGCCCAACGAAAGGATATATCCAATGGGTTCATATAGTCCTATCGGTTTACGTGACCAATTCAAATTCTCCAATTCGGAATTTATTAAATCCAAAGCTTTTTCAAAAGTAAACATCTTATTTTAGTTCAAATGGGTTAAAAGCTCAAAAAGTCCTAAGACAGCATGTTTCAAGAGTGAGGTGCAAAATGCTTTGGTCTTAAGTTTCCACCAGTCCATTTTTTATAATGTCACTCATCACATCTTTCATCTCCATTCCGGCAGCTTTCACTTGTTGTGGTATAAAGCTGGTAGCCGTCATTCCGGGCGTGGTGTTTACCTCCAACAGGCTGATAACTTCATCTTCTGTGATAATATAATCTACCCGGATTACACCTTTGCAGCCTAAAATATCATAAATCGCATTTGTCAGATCCTGAATTCGCGAGGTTAACTCTTCGGAAATCCTGGCCGGAGTTATTTCTTGCGACTGATTCTTGTACTTTGCACCGTAGTCAAAGAACTCATTTTCAGAAATAATCTCCGTTACGGGCAGCACAACAGACTTTTCGCGGGTTTTGTATATCCCGCATGTAAACTCATTTCCTTGCATAAATTCTTCAATCAAGACTTCAGATCCCTCTTGGAATGAATGTTCGATAGCCGGTTGAATTTCTTCTGCTTTTTTCACTTTTGTTACTCCAAAACTGCTTCCTCCGGCATTTGGTTTGATAAAGCAAGGAAGACCCACTTTTTCTACCACTTCTTCATTGGAGATTTCACTTCCTCTGCGAAGTAAAATTGATTCTGCTACTTTTATTCCGAATCCTTTCAGATACTGATTACAGGCAAATTTATTAAACGTAAGCGCGGAAACCAACACATCGCAAGTGGAATAAGGCGTTTTTATCAAATCAAAATAGCCTTGTAAAATCCCGTTTTCGCCCGGAGTTCCGTGAATGGTGATATAAGCGAAATCAAATTTGATCTTCTTTCTTTTCAGAATAAAGCTAAAATCGTTCTTATCGACAGGAAGCTTTTTACCTCCGGGAAGCTGCACATTCCATTCCGTACCGACCATTGTGACGATGTAGCTTGTGTATTCTTCTTTATCAATAAACGAATAAAGCCCTGCCGCGCTACGCATGGAAACCTCTAATTCTGAACTGTCACCTCCGGCTATGATTGCTATTACACGTTTTTTATTTTCTTTTGGGAAATCAATTGGCATTTAAATTATTAATTGTAAGTTTGTTATAAGTGAAACAAATTTATATTTGTAATTTTTGTTGAGAAATCCATCAGACATTGTCAAGGTTTGGAATTGCTTTTTTTTCTATGAGATTTTTAGTACATGAAAAAAATTTATTTTGCAACTCATATTCTTTCAATATCATGATTGTGAGAATTAAGCGTTTGCTTACACCAATCAATCGATTAGAAGCCAATTGTCCCAAAGGCTATTCAAAAGTGTAAAAATATTTAAAAGCAATCGTGACTGCCGACAGAAAAAATTGATGATTATTTCGTTACAATAACCATAAAATCAGCTCTAATCTCTATTAATCGGTGTTTGAGTTAGCTTTATATCTCCTCCACTTTTCCAGCAAATTTTTCATATCCTCCGGCAAATCGCTTTCAAATAGCATGCTTTCTCCCGTTACCGGGTGAGTGAATCCTAACGTTTTAGCGTGTAGAGCCTGTCGCGGACAAACTTCGAAACAATTTTCAACAAACTGACGATATTTAGCTGTTCGCAAACCTTTTAAGACTTCATTCCCCCCATATCTGACATCATTGAAAAGCGTATGTCCGATGTGCTTCATATGCACACGGATCTGGTGCGTACGTCCTGTTTCGAGCTTACATTCCACCAGTGTCACGTAGCTCAATCGCTCAAGGACTCTGTAGTGCGTAATGGCGTGTTTTGCAGCCGGATTTTCTCCTTCCGGAAAGACCGTGAAAAGCATTCTGTCACGCGGATCACGCGCCAAGTCACCGGTAATGGTGCCTTCATCTTCTTTCACATTTCCCCAAACCAACGCCTGATACGTTCTTTCGGTTGTTTTATCAAAAAACTGTTTCCCGAGATTTGTTTTTGCCTCAGGAGTTTTAGCGAGAAGCACCAATCCCGAAGTATCTTTATCAATCCTATGCACTAAGCCGACCCGTGAGTCATTCGGATCAAATCCGGGCGTATCTTTCAAGTGAAATGCGATAGCATGAAGCAGTGTTCCTTCAAAATTGCCGAAACCGGGATGTACAACTAATCCTGCTTGTTTATTTACCAGAACCAAATGATCATCTTCGTAAACGATTTCGATGGGGATATCCTGCGGGACAATTTCAATTTCGCTTGGCGGATAAGCCAGAACAATGGTGATGATATCGTGGGGTTTTACCTTGTAATTTGATTTTACAGGTTTTCCGTTGACAAGGATTTGGTCTGCATCCGCGGCATCCTGAATCCTGTTTCGGGATACTCCCGCCATGATATTTGTCAGATATTTATCAATTCTCAGAAGAGATTGCCCTTTATCAACCTCAAACCGAAAGTGTTCAAACAGATTCTGTGTCTCTTCGTTACCTTCCGCATCATACCCGCTGATTGTATCTGATTCTTCTTCTGTATTCATCATTCCTTAGAAAAACTCTTCGATATCGTTCACATTTTCCTTTAGATGTTCTTCCCCTCTTGGCTGAGTAGGAGGGATAAAATCTTCCTTCGCCTGAACCGGATTTTTACTTAACCAGACATCAATGATTGTCCCCGGTGAAATGGGATCTCCGGCTTCCGGAATCTGTCTGAAGACCAAATAATCCTGTTCATTTCCCATCGGCTCCACATCGTAAATAATTCCTCCCAGCACAAATTGACCTGCCGAAATCATACTGTTTGCCGTAACCAGGTCCATCCCGATTAAATTTGGAGCAATTCCACTTACAATTTCACCGTATCCATTTCCAGCCACAAGTGTTATAGAACCACCTTCAGGTACCGAAGAGCCGGTAATTAAAGACTGTCCGTTAAACTTCACATCCAAAATCAAATTTCTATATTCCGAAGGCGCGTATTCCACCTTTCCTACATTAATCCCCAGCGATTTAACCATAGCCTGGGCTTGACGAAGCGACAAATCTCTTAACTCAGGCAGAACAATTTTCCGAACAGCTTTGGAATTGATTATCAGATAAATAGCACGTCCCGGTTTTACCGTGGTATTTGGAGCCGGATTTTGCTCGATTACCGTACCGAGTTTCTTATCACGAATAAAGACCGAGTCGATAATCTCAAATTTCAGGTTGTGCCTGTCAATCATCTCTATCGCATCTTCAACGACAAGACCGCGAAGGTTTGGGACAATTTCACTTTGACCGTTCTTAGTATAAAGTTTGAGTAGAAATAGCGATAAAACAACTATTCCGAGTATAACTAAACCGGCTATGAAAACGTTTTTAAGCGCATAACCGATGAACGTATTATTTAAAAAATCTTTCTTTTTCTCCATTATCCGTCTTTGGATTAAACCTTTTTTTCTATTAACTTACAAAAATAAGTAATTTATCCATTAATTCAATTTTTTGGATTTTAGTTTTGAGAAATAATAACGTTTAGACAAACAATAAGAGGGCAGAATAGGCAATTGATGGATATATGCTCGACAGTTGGGAATTGACATCGCTCTGTTTTTACTCCAAACTCAAATCGGGATAATAAGGTTGGAAGTCTTGTTTTCGAATAGAATGAAGCCTGTTTATCCCGCCGGTTGTCGGGACACGTTGCCGGCTCGTATTCGGCACACCTAAAACTTTATCATCAGATCTTATTTATGGAATCCATTTTAATGTTTTCTGACTTTTCTGAAAAACATTTTTTATCTTTGTGATATATTGAATGTAAAAATTTTCTGAACTTTATGGGTGAAATCAGATATATCAAATGTGAAACCTGCGGGCACACTTGGAGCCGGCATGAAGGTTTTGGTATTATTGGCGTAAGCCTGCACTGTGATTTGTGTGGCAAAGAGCAAATCATAAAACACAACTACGAGTTAAAAAAGTACGAGATGGAATGCGATTGTGGTGGAAAATTATCTTCGGAAAATAAGACTTATATTTGTCCCGCATGCCATTCAAACCAGACGAACCCTGACGGCAATGTAATTTCGCTTTGGGACTAAAAAGCTTTGTAAAATGACCAGACCGGACAAAAATATCCTATTTTACCTGTTTTCAGTGCTTTATGGCGGAATCACAGAGGTAAGGAATTTTTTATTTGATAAAAATATTTTGAAATCGGTGGAATTTTCGATGCCGATAATTTGTGTGGGAAATTTGGCAGTTGGAGGAACCGGGAAAACTCCTCACACGGAATTCTTACTGTGTACTTTAGCCGAAAATCACAAAACCGCGGTGCTGAGCAGAGGTTACAAAAGAGAAACAAAAGGGTTTTTATTAGCCGATGAAAACACTTCCGCGAAACAAATCGGAGATGAGCCGTTTCAGATTTTCAGTAAATTTCCCGATACCATTGTCGCTGTAGATGAAAAAAGGGTGAACGGTGTACTTGAGTTGACAAAAATGTATCCGGAAATTGAAGTCATCATACTTGACGACGCGTTTCAACACAGGCATATTCGTCCCGGATTGAATATCTTGTTGACAGATTTTAATTTGCTTTTCACGGAAGACAGCATGTTGCCTTATGGCACTTTGCGTGAAAGCCCGAAAAACTCTAAGCGTGCCGACATTGTTATAGTAACAAAATGTCCGAATGAATTAGAGCACATTGAAAAGGAGGATTTCAAGGTAAAGCTGAAATTGCAATCCGACCAAGAAATCTTTTTCTCGGCTTATGAATATGGTGAGATTTATTCGGTTTTTAGAGAGAAAAAGGTTAATTTTACAATTAATGAGGATACGTCTGTAATGATGGTTACCGGAATTGAAAATCCAAAACCGATGGCAGAGTATTTAAATCGGTTTACAGATAGGATTATTCCGTTTCAATATCCGGATCATCATCGATTCAGCGAGTCGGATCTACGGGACATTGAGGGAAAATTCAACGAAGTTGCAGGAGAAAAAGTCATAATCACCACCGAAAAAGATGCAGCAAGGCTGAAGTCGGAGAAATTTGTTTCAGATGTTATAAAAAACAACCTATTCGGACTTCCTTTGCGGGTGAAAATTTTAAATAATGAGCAAGAAATATTAATAAATAAAATATACGACTATGTTAGAAAAAATTCAACAAACAGCTGATTTTATCAAGTCAAAAGTAGATGTTTTACCAAAAACAGGGATTATACTTGGCACAGGATTAGGCAACTTAGTTACTCAAATCACCGAAAAGCTCGAAATTCCATATGAGACGATTCCTAATTTTCCGGTTTCGACCGTTGAAGGTCACAGCGGGAAATTAATTTTCGGTAAGTTAGGCGGAGTGGATATTTTAGCCATGCAGGGGCGTTTTCACTACTACGAAGGGTATGACATGAAAGAAGTTACGTTTCCGGTGCGGGTAATGAAAGCAATAGGAATTGAGAATTTGTTAGTTTCCAATGCTTCGGGCGGAATGAATCCAGATTTTGAAATTGGCGATTTGATGATAATAACCGACCATATCAATTGTTTCCCGGAACATCCGCTTCGTGGAAAAAACTTCAACGAGCTTGGAACACGCTTCCCCGACATGAGTAAAGCTTATTGCAAAGAATTTATTGCCAAAGCAAAAGAAATAGCCAAACGAAACAACATCAAAGTGGTAGAAGGTGTATATGTTGGCACGTCAGGACCTACATTTGAAACTCCTGCAGAATATAAATATTTCCGAATTATTGGAGGTGATACTGTTGGGATGAGTACGGTTCCGGAAGTAATTGTAGCCAATCATGCAGGGATGAAAGTATTTGGGATGTCGATTATTACCGATTTGGGTGTTGAAGGAAAAATAGTGGAAGTATCACATGAAGAAGTTCAGGAAATTGGCAATAAAGTGCAACCGTTGATGACGCAGATAATGAAAGAGTTAGTTGCTGAATTGTAGAAGATCAACAAGTGTTGATTCTCCGGTTTCTTGCTTTTCGCTAAGGCAATTTATAAGAAAAGTAAGATTTAAAAAAAATCATTACTGGCTGGCAAAAATATCAGCACTCAACACATATTGTTGATACACAGCCTCTTATAGCTTAAAGACAACTTGTGGGGTCGTTTTTTTTAACTTTTTATAGAAGTTTACTTTGCATCTCCCCAATTATAATTGTTGGGTGGGGTACCATAAGTTGGTAATCAAACACTGTAAGTGTTTCTCTACGCTGATTTTTGGGAAAACTCCTACAGCGTTTTCCCATTCTTTGACCTCTCACCCTGAGATACATCCGGGGAGCTTGTCCGACCTTTGGCGGATGATTTAAGGAATTGTCCTGACTTCGACACTGGGACACCCTAAAAATTTTTCCAAAAATAACAATAAAAAAGTTTCTCTTTCGACCTATGATTTGGTGTCAGCAACATTGTCTTGGAGATACTCTTTCCGCTTATCGGTAG